>CAYXNK010000079.1:0-10394 GCA_964466395.1 uncultured Oscillospiraceae bacterium
TTACCAGCAGTCGTTTTGTGGGAACGGCATTTTCAAAGGAGGACGATTCGCTGGCCATTGTGAGGGCCACTCTCGACGCGCTTAACCGTAAGATTTTCTACCACTGAATAATCTTACATCAGTTTCAGTAAAAAACGGATTCGCAGCTTTAGCGAAGCGGATATAGCCTGTTTAATTAGCGGAGAACAGAGATCTAACAGGAGGCTATATTCTATGAAAAAGATTTCTTGGATGGTTGCTCTTACTTCTCTGATTTCCATCATCGCTTCTGCGGGCGCTATGTTCTCTTGGAAATAACTAATTTAACAAGATTATTGTAAGGCTGAATTCTGTAGTTAGATATTTTTTTCTGATCGACCTGCGAATCCGTTTTTTTATTCCTTGGGAAAGAGGTGGACACCATTAAGATAACTCGCTGGGCCAGGGGCTATGCAATCCTGGAAGCAGGTATCGGAATTGCACTGGGCTGCTATTGCACCTATCTCTATGTCAGCCAGCTCATTGTTACAGGTTCTCCGGGGCGTGAGCTATTACAGCTGTTTGTTCTCTTTTTACTTGCTTATCTGTGCCGCTGCTTTCCCATTTTCATTCGGCCAGATTTTGCCATTGACATGGCGTTTATCAGCAATGTGGCCATCCTCCTTATTAAAGGCCCCGTTGTGGCGGCCATGATCACCTTTGTGAGCTCGCCCTTTGTGGTGGAGCGGCATCCGGACCCCTCTGGTGAGAGAACATATGCCCATATATTCAATACACCGCTGATTAAATCGGCCTTCAACTACGGAAACTTTACCCTTTCGGTGTTTCTGGGGGGTCAGGCCTTTACCTTGGCTGGTGGGGTGGTTGGAGATATTTCTCTGCCCGGTGTCATTGTTCCCATGCTGGCAATGATTTTTGTGACTATGCTGGCGAACAGCTCTCTTTTGCTGATTCTGTTTAAGCTTAACAACGGACAGCGGTTTTTCTCCACGCTGTTTTCCGATATTCTCAATTTCTTTCCTAGCGTTCTGGCCGCGGCGCCCATTGGCTTTTTCATTGCAAAGCTTATGCTGGATCGTGAGGGAGAGTATCTGGCGCTGATGTTTATGGTGCCACTGTTTCTGGCCAGATACACCTTTTCCCTCTATATCGATGGCAAGCAAAACTACTATGTCATGCTCAAAACCCTGACCTATACGCTGGAGGCTAAGGACGGTTACACGAGAGGCCATTCCGAGCGCGTGGAGCGATATTCCAAGGTGCTCGCCAAGGAAATGCGACTTACTCACAGCCAGATTGAGGACATTTCAGTTGCGGCTCTGCTCCATGATGTTGGGAAAATCGGAATTGATGAGAGAATTTTGCGAAAGCCTATGAAGCTCACCCCGGATGAGCGCTATGCCATTGAGAAGCATCCGGAGATCAGCGTGCATATTCTCAAGGAGGTAAAGCTCCGTCCCATCGTGTTTGATATAATCCTGCACCACCACGAGCGCTACGACGGTAACGGCTACCCCTCGGGCAGCGGCGGGGACAAGCTCCCCATTGAGGTTTATATCCTCGGTGTGGCAGACACATATGACGCTGTGACCAGCACAAGGCCCTACAGCCAAGCCAAGACGCAGGAGGAGGCCAAGGAGATTATCCTGTCGGAACGGGGAATGCAGTTTCATCCCAAGGTGGTGGACGCCTTCGTCCGGGCCATTGAAAAAGGAAAGCTGGTTCCTATCACGGCGCAGGAGACCGGAGAATCTGCCTATTACATGATCTAGGTGCACGGACCGAAACGGTATGGGAGAACGGTATGCTGTTGTTTTTAAGCGTTATATTGGGACTGGTCATTGGCCATTTGCGAAGGGGAAATTTCTTTTACTTGGCCAAGCTACGCGGGCTGTGGTTTGGAATTCTGCCCGTGCTTGTCGGCTTTGTGATGGGTCCTAATCCGGGCATCCCCCTGCCGTTAAAGGCTGCCTTGACAACGGCGGCATACTTGGGTGTTTTGCTCTTTGCAGTGCAAAATAGGAAGAGGCTGTGGCCGGTTCTGGTTTTGAGCCTGGGTACTCTGTGCAATTATCTGGTGATTGCCTGCAATGAATTTCGGATGCCGGTGAGCCTGCGGGCGCTGGAGGTCTATCCCACTATGACAGCGGAGGCTGTTTTGGCCCAGCGGGCCGATTATGTCGTTGCCTCAGAGGAGACAAGGCTCTTGTTTTTGGGGGATGTCTTCTATTTTCCTCCAAAGCCCTTTGATGGGTTTTTCAGTATTGGAGACGTTTTACTGGCATTGGGGATGTTTTGGTTGATTGTGCACGTTATGGGAAAAAATATGCGCGGACAAACTAAGAGATCTAGCGATATGGATGAATGAAAACTCCACCAGAACTTTGGGGGAGTTTTTGTGTTCTTATTCATTCCATTCCGAATAAACATAGGCAAGTCCTGATAAGAAAACAAAGGACGGGAACTTCACGTCCACGTCCTTTGCGTTATCGCTTACTCTCGTTTTAATAAAGAGCGATAGACTTGGGGCTCTAACCCTCGATCCCCGCAAGCGCCTTTACGATATGAGAAGCCAGCAGCATTCCTGCTGTGGCTGTGACCCAGACGAGGCTGCCGGGGACGCTGCGGCGGCCCGGAGGCGGTTCCTCCACGATTGCGGGCGTCAGGGCCTTCTCCGTGCTGTAAACCACGGGAAGGTGCAGGACGCCGCGCTGGCGCAGCTCCTTGCGCATAACCCGGGCCAGGGGGCAGTATGTGGTTTTGGAAATGTCCGCGACGCACAGGGCCTCGGCGTCCAGCTTGTTTCCCGCGCCTAGGGCCGAAATAATCGGAATCCCCCGAGCGAGGGCCGTTTCGATGAGGTCCAGCTTGCAGGAAACCAGGTCAATGCAGTCGGCGATATAGTCGAAATTCTCTGCAAAAAAGGACTCCCTCGATTCCGCATCGTACCGGGCGGTGATGGGGCGTAGCTTCGCCTCCGGGTTAATGTCCCGCAGCCGCTCTGCCATAACCTCCGCCTTGGATCTGCCGATGCTTGCGCCTGTGGCGCAGAGCTGTCGATTGATGTTGCTCACCCCAACGGTGTCCTGGTCGATGAGGGTGATGCTACCGACTCCCGAGCGGCAGAGCGCCTCGGCGCACCAGCTACCCACACCGCCCAAGCCAAAGACTGCGACCCTGCTGTTTTTGAGCTGTTCCATTGCCGGGGCGCCCAGCAGCATTTCCGCGCGCATAAAACGTTCAGACATGAGTATGTTCTCCTGAAAAGATAGTGTGCATCCAGGCCGGCCGAAGCTTACGGAAGGGTCGGGATGCGGCTAAAAATTACAGAACAGCCGCGGCTCGGAAAGGCTTCCGTTCCGCGGCTGTTGTAAGTCGTGTTGTTATCGGACGAGGCCGGCGGTAAGACCTGTTACAGGCTCATAGGCCGCCAGCAGCTCGGTTTTCCAAGCGGTAAAGGCGTCGGAACGCAGACTGCTTTCCACCAGCATATCGCGGTAGGTCATACCCCAGCCGGAGAAGTACATGACATGGTAGCCGGCGTAGGAGCCGGATTCGCCGTAAACAACTCCGGTGTCTCCGGGTTTTCTGGCCTCATCGAAGCACCAGTTGTTGAACTCGGCGACCATCATGTCCTTCTGGACGTTCTCATAGAGACCACCAGTGGCCTGGGAGCCGGAGTCCTGGGTCTTTTCGGTGGCAAGGGCGGCAAAGCTGTCCTCCGTTGCAGCACCGGCCTTCCAGCCCAGGAGGATATCCTCGGCAGCCTTCTTCGCCTCGGTCTTGGCCTGGGCGCTGTAGTTGCCGTCTGCGTCGGCCTCGGCCTTCACGAGAATGTGGCGCACGTTTACGGTCTTGTAGCTGTTGTCGCTGTGGGAGATGAAATAGAGGGCATAGTAGCCGGTGTCCGTCTCAATAACGGTCGTATCCCCAGCGGCTCTGGAAGAGGACTTGAGCCAGGTGGCATAGGACTCAGCCAACATACTGCCCTGCTGAGTCTGGGCGGTAACGTCCAGCTCCGTCGCATCCTTCACGGCTGCAATAAAGCTCTCCTCATCCTCGGTCTGGTCAACGATGGCGTCAGCTGTCTTTTTGGCCTCTGTCTTGGCGGCGGCCTCGTCGCCATCTTCTCCTGCGGTGCTGCTAATAAAGCTGCTGATATAGCGATAGCTGTCAAAGTTATCCTTGTCGTCCTGATAGGTCTTGTTCAGCTCATCTGCGCTATAGGTGAAGGATTCATTTTTGTGCTGGGAATAGGCGTCGGCAAGCATCAGCTTTTCAATCATTTTGCCGATGAGCTTTAGGTTTGTTCCCCTGCCGTAGTTTGCAGCGACAAAGGAGGTGACATTGGGATAGCCGGCGAGGGCAGAAGAGCTCTCAAAGGAACTAATTTCAGAGGCAAGCACCTCTCTCTGCTCCTCGGTGAGGGTAAAGCCATCCTGCTCTGCTGCTTCGACAAGGGCGGTGGTATCCTTCATGGTTTCCAGGGCAGCGGTTTTGAAGTATTCTGCCCAGGTCTGACCGTCAAAGGACTCCTGAGAGGACAGGGATTTGCTGGTGTCAAGACCCATCATGGGGAGGTAGTCTCCCGACTCCCGGACAAAGTTGTTATAGCTAAGGTGATAGAAAAAGTTATATTCGGCAGCGGTATAGCTGGTGTCGCTGATTTGAACCGCCGTGAAGTTCCGATACAATAGATTAGACTGGAAAACAATCAGAACGACAATCGAAAGTGCAAGGAGCAGACCAATAGCTGTCCACCTGAAGCGGCTGCGCTTTGTCGCCTTCTCCTCCTTGATCCGGGCAAGCTCACGTTTATCCTTGCCCTCCTCACGCAGCTGCCGACGCAGCTTTTTTTCCTGTGATGCACTCATTGTATATCATCATTCCTTTTCTTCTTTAGTGACGCCGTCATAGCGATTCTCAGCTATTATAACGCAAAGTACCGACACTTTCAAGAGGATATTCCATGAAGCTGTAAATGGTTTATGAATTCTTCAGCGGCTGTCTCCAGGCTTGAGAATTCAAACAGATAAAGTTTTGTTCGACATTTTTAGTCATTATATTCACGAAAAAAAGGTTGACAAAGGCCTGCTCGTGTGCATAACCCTGTGGGATATGTTCAAAACTGCGCGTAAAAAGGAATGATGTGCAGATAAATTGGAGAAACAAGCCGACAAAACCTGGTTGTTGTATCGATAAAAACGTGGTAAAATAACTACAGACGGAGCAAGCGAGTGTGCTTACGGACAGAACTCCGTCCTCATAACGATTTAAAATTCTGATGAAAAGGAAGGAAATATATGACGAATTATCCAAAAGATATCAGCAACCCGCGGCTTGCTGTTTTGATTGACGCAGACAACGCCCCCAGGGACTGTCTGAAAAGCGTGATGGAGGAGGTTGCCATCTCCGGCACGCCAACCATTAAGCGTATTTATGGCGACTGGACCAGCCCCAACGTGGGCGGCTGGAAGGCGAGTCTTCTGGAAAATGCCGTGACACCCATCCAACAATATGGTTATACAACAGGCAAAAACTCCACAGACTCCGCGATGATTATAGACGCGATGGACATCCTCTATTCAGGCCAGACGGAGGGCTTTGTGCTGGTCTCCAGTGACAGTGACTTCACCCGCCTTGCCATCCGCCTCCGGGAGGCGGGCATGCGGGTCATCGGCATTGGCGAGCGCAAAACACCCAGCCCATTTATCGTGGCCTGCGATAAGTTTGTATATATTGAGGTCATCCGCGACCGCTTTAATAAAGAGAGAAAAGAGGAGCAGCAGGCAAAGTCCGCCGCCCTCGCCCAGAAGAAAAACCACAATCAGAGCAAGAACCACAGTCCCCAGGAGAAGCCCGCGGAGCGGCCGGCAAGGGTTATTCCCGATGACATTGTGGAGCTGATTGCAGACTCCGTCTCAGATATTGCAGACGACGACGGCTTCTGCGACCTGAGCTATCTGGGAAACCTGATTATCAAAAAACAGACGGACTTTGACCCAAGAAACTTTGGCTTCGGGAAGCTTAGCACCATGCTCAAGTCCCATCCCCGCTTTGAGTTGGAGCTGCGCCCCACGGCAGACCCCAACTACAAGACCATGTATATCAAGGACAAGGAAGCCTAAACGGTGAAAGCAAAAAACGAAAAAGCAAAAAAATCAAGGAAGAAAGTGTTCCTTTGGCTGATCGCCCTAGTTCTTATCCTGGCGGCCCTATTGCTGGACAGCAACTACAGAATCGTAGTGACAGAATACCAGCTGGTCTATGAAAGCCTTCCCCAAAGCTTCGATGGCTACCGCATTGTGCAGATCTCCGACCTGCATATGGCGGAGTATGGGGAGCGGCTCTTTCGCCTGGTGCGAAAGCAGGAGCCGGACATCATCGTCTTGACCGGCGACTTCCTGAATATGAAGCTGGGCAGAACCATCAAAAACCAGGTGCCGTCATTGCGGCCGACCCTGGAGGGGCTGACGGCAATTGCCCCCTGCTATTTCATCAGCGGCAACCACGAGTGGGCCAGCGGCGAGACTACCGCCCTTGCTGTGCTGATGGAGGAGCTGGGCATCCACTGGTTGCGTAATGAGGCTGTGACCCTCCAGCGAGACGGCGAGCACATTGTCTTGGCTGGGGTTGAGGACCCTAACGCAGCGGCCGAAATGAGGCGCCCTGACGCGCTGGCAGAGGAGCTTGCCGCCCGCTATCCCGGGTCTTACAGGCTGCTTTTGGCGCACCGAAACGATTTTCTGGTGAAATATCCGGATTTACCCGTGGACACCGTCCTCTGCGGCCATGCTCATGGCGGTATTGTGCGCCTGCCCCTTGTGGGCGGACTTTTTGGGACGGGGGGTAACCTCTTCCCGGAATATGAGGCGGGGCATTACAATGAGGGTGGGTATGACCTCATCGTTTCCAGGGGTTTGGGCAGCTTTGTGCCAATCCCCAGGTTTTTGAACAACCCCGAGCTTGTCAGCATCATCCTGAAAAAATCCTCGTAATGCATTTTTAAAATGTGTCATATCCCCGCAGTCCCTGCATATAAATATAGAGTACGCAATATTTATAAAAGGGGGGTCAAACATGGGAGAAGATATTGACGACCTCATCTATGGCGACGCGGAGACGGTGCCAAGTGAGCGATGAAAAACACCCCTGGAAAGAACATGCGTTCTTTTCAGGGGTAATATTTTTGCAGATTCCGAAGCGTCTTGTCAGGCAGACCGTCAAGGTCGTTTTGCGGCGACGTCTCTGTGTGCGGTGTTGCCCTAGCAAGTTTTTTGCGGCGACGACAAGTGGAAGAAGTTTCTTGTCCATTATGCCATCCTTGCCGCTCAGATAGGCAGGCCGGGGAAAAGGTTCTTGAGCAGCGCAAACAGGATGGGGAAGAAGATTGCGGGCAAGAGGTTTCCAACCTTGATTTTCTTTCCAAAGATCATATTGATACCGATGGCGAGAATCAGCACTGAGCCGATGCAGGACATCTGGCCGACGAGCGCAGGATAGCTGTCCAACCAGGGCTTGATGAACTGTGCCAGAAGAGTGATGCCACCCTGATAGACCAGCAGCGGCAAGGCGGAAACCGCCACACCGAAGCCAAGCGAGGAGGCCAGTAAAACCGAGGTGATGCCGTCCAGCACGGATTTGGCAAAAAGCGTCGAGTAGTCGCCGCTCAAACCGTCGTTCAGCGCGCCGATGATTGCCATCGCACCGACGCAGAATAACGTGGAGGCAGTCACAAAACCGTCGACAAAGGTGCTGCCCGTTAGCTTTGCAGGCAGGCGTTTTTTAATGCGGGCGCCGAGGCTGTCCAAGGCCTTTTCAATGTTCAGCAGCTCGCCCGTGACTGCGCCCAGCACGAGCGAGAGCACCATCAGCATGGTATATTGGGTGCCGAGCACGCCGTTTTCCGACGTGAGCAGGCCGGACAGGGCTCCGCCGAGGCCGATGAAGGTGACGGACAGCCCTATGGCGGAGAGAACGGTCTCCTCAAAGCGCTTCGGCAGCCCGCCCTTGGCCAAAACGCCCAGCAGCGCGCCAGCTATAATCGCAAGACAGTTAACAATCGTTCCCAATCCGGTCATCGGTTTTTCCTCTTTCTCTCTGTGTTTCCCCAAGCCGCTGGGAACCCCAGCCATCCAGAGGTAGGCGGAGCATACCGCCGAAGATTCTCGCCTTGAGGTCGGGATAGGTGGCCTCGAGGGTACGAATCAGCGTTTTCACCTCGTGGCGTTTGCTGTTGGAATCCGCTGGACAGGTGTTTTTGACCACCGGCAGCTTCAGAGTCTCGCAGAGGCCGATGGCACGGGTCTCAGGGACGTAAATCATCGGGCGGATCTGGTAAACGTCTGCGCGGCTCATATAAGTAACGGGCTTAAAGCAGCCGATGCGGCCTTCAAACAGCAGGGACATCAGGAAGGTCTCAACGGCGTCGTCCATGTGGTGCCCCAGGGCAAGCTTATTCAGTCCCCGCTCCTTCATGGCGTCGTTCAAGGCGCCTCTCCGCATTTTTGCGCAGAGGGAGCAGGGATTTTCCTCCTGCCGCACATCAAAGACTACCTCACGGATGTCAGTCTCAATACAGGTATAGGGCACGTCCAGCTCCCGGCAAAGCGTTGCCACCGGGGAAAAGTCCATGCCCGCAAAGCCGAGGTCAAGGGAGATAGCCTCCAGCTCAAATTTTTTGGGGTAATAGCGGCGTAAATGGGCAAGAGAGCGCAGCAGAACCAGGCTGTCCTTTCCACCGGAAATGCCTACAGCAATTCTGTCGCCCTCCTCAATCATCGAAAAATCGTCAACGCCCCGGCGCACAAGGCTAGTAAATGCATTTAATGAATCCAAAACACTGTTCTCCAAAATAAATAATGATGTCGAGCAAATAAGAGCAAACGGGAGAGAAACGACGGAAATACAAGCGAGATGTTAGGTATATCCTTTCATGGCTAAAAAGGTGTTGACAGGTCGGAACGGCTGTGATATAAAAGAAAAGCATCGTTCCTTGGTTCCTCGTTTTCCAAACCATTTTAACGGTGCAAACCTAAATTGTCAAAGCTTTTTGCGGCTTCTGGAACAAAAAGCCGTAACAGCGGCGGCGGGCCTGCACTGAGCAGACCGTGCGCCGTACCAATATTTTTACACCAAATTCATTACACTACTACTTTGGAGGCAGAAAAATGTCCACTTATATGGCAAACGCGGACACCATTACCCGTAAATGGTATGTCCTTAACGCTGCGGGCAAGCCCCTGGGCAAGACGGCTGCTCTGGCGGCAGACCTTCTCCGCGGCAAGCTAAAACCCACCTACACCCCTCATGTTGACTGCGGTGATTTCGTCATCGTCCTCAATGCCGAGCAGGCAGTTCTCACTGGAAAAAAGCTGGAGCAGAAGTATTACCACAGGCATTCTGGCTATGTGGGCGGTCTGAAGTCCGTTCAGTACAAGACCCTGATGGCGGAGAAGCCCGAGTTTGCAATTCAGCTGGCTGTTAAGGGTATGCTCCAGAAGAATAAGCTTGCAAGTGCGCAGCTGACCCGTTTGAAGGTGTTCCGCGGTGCAGAACACACACACCAGGCGCAGCAGCCTGAAACCTGGGAACGCTAAGGGAGGAGAATGATTATGTATCAGAGCAAAAAGCCTTACATGTACGGCACCGGAAGAAGAAAATCCTCCGTTGCAAGAATTCATCTGTTCCCCGGCGGAACGGGCAAGATTACGGTCAACGGCCGCGAAATCGACGACTACTTTGGACTTGACACGCTCAAGCTCATCGTTCGCCAGCCTCTGGTGACCACCGGCACCCTTGAAAAGGTTGACATTGAAGCCACCGTCACAGGCGGCGGCGTCACCGGCCAGGCCGGCGCAATGCGCCACGGCATCGCAAGGGCCCTTCTTCTGGTGGACGAGGCCTACCGCCCTGCCCTCAAGGCGGCCGGTTTCCTGACCCGCGACCCCAGAATGAAAGAGCGCAAAAAGCCCGGTCTCAAGGGCGCCCGCCGTGCTCCCCAGTTCTCCAAGAGATAAGCCCCAACAAATCAAAGCCATTGGAAATACTATATTTCCAATGGCTTTTTTGGTTTTAGTTTCGAACCGCCGCATCCGGCCGGCCCATTTTCTGAAGGACGAAGTTTTTTACCTGTTCATAGTTATCCTGTGTGCAGAACAGCACAAGCCGCTCTGTCCATCCGCAGCGCAGCAGGACGACAAGCTTCCGAGGCTTGCATTTTACCTCTGTGATGCGGCTCCATGGGAGAAAAACCTCCTGCCGCGACTGTGCCAACAGCCCTGCGCCCGCTGCGGCAGGCTTACCGGAAAGCAGGCCGAGCAGGACTGCCAAGGCGTTTATGATCCGGTTCTTTTTTGCCTGTCTGGCCTGTGTCCGGCAAACTGCGCCTTTTTGATCCAGCACGAACTCCGCTT
>CAYXNK010000080.1:0-6541 GCA_964466395.1 uncultured Oscillospiraceae bacterium
GGAATTCCAAAGAGAAAAAGACGCTTTCGATAAAACGCTCGCGTGGGCTCGCTCCCTCCTCTGACCCGCTGGCGCGGGAAAGCTCCGTCTGCTTACGATGTAACGCAGACTACTCGTTGCGACGGGGTAGAAGCTAAGGGAACGAAGGACCAAGGCTGCCCGGGACGCGCAAAGCGCCGCCTGCTCGTGGGGTTCCAAGGGGTCAGCGAAATGACCCTTGGTCGCTTTTTCTTTCAGGCTCCACCCGGTTTGGCCGCCCGCAGGTGGTCTGTCGAGCCGCAACCGGCTGAGGAACAAAGGCTCTTTAAGCCGACTTCCTCTGCCGGCGCTTAGCGGCGAGACCATTGACGAAATCAAAAAGAAATGGGGTGGAAGGGCTGCAAGCTTGCTTGCGCTTAACAAGAAGCAATAATGAAAAACTATAACACAAGCACCTAATCAAAAAGCAATAAGACTAAAAACAAAAATGGACTGTTGCACACCATCACCTGACGTCAATGCAACAGTCCTTTTCTCATTCAGAAGTCAAGTCTTTACCAGATTCTCGCCCGCTCTGCCACAGGAACAAACATACCATCCTTCTCCCCAATGCCATAAACCTCATAGAACATTTCGCTGCTCTGAAGCACTCGATCCACACGAACAGCGTTCGCGCTGTGAACATCATTATAGCTCAGGTGACGGGAAAAGTCTCTTGTGGTCGTGGACGCCCAAAGCTTCGCATAGCTTTCAAACATCTTCTTGAAGCGAAAGCCCTCATGCTTCTGTCCCACCTTGACCACACAGGACAAAGCGCCCAGGTCAGCAATATTTTCTGTCAGAGTCAGGGTCCCGTCCGTTGCAATTCCGGGGGCGGCCTCAACGCCGTCAAAATAGGAGATGACGTCGGCACAGAGGCTTCCAAAGGCCACGAAGTCCTCCTTTGTCCACCAGTTGGCGGCGTTTCCGTTCTCGTCATACTGGGAGCCACTGCTATCAAAGGCGTGGGTCAATTCGTGGCCGATGACAAAGCCCAGGCTGCCCAAATTTTCCTCATAGGAGGCATTCTTGTCATAAATCGGCGCCTGCATAAAGGCCATGGGCAGGTAGATGCCGTTAAAGGAAGGCATATAAAAGGCGTTGACGGTCTGGGGCGTTGTAATCCACTCGGTCTTGTCCACGGGCTGGCCGGAAAGCCGGGCGTTTTCCTTCTGCATTGCCTTGCCAATCTCAATCATGTTCTGGAAATAGCTGCCGCCGTCCTTGGCGCTCTTTAGGCTTGCGTTGTCCAAGGGGGAGCTTTCCTTGCTGTAATCCGGCGCACCCACCTGGAGTTGCATGGTGTCCAGCTTCAGCAGCGCCTTCTGCTTTGTGGCCTGGCTCATCCAGTCCAGCGCCAGGATGCGGTCTCTATAAACGGCGATGATGTCGTGTGTCATTTTAGTCACATCAGCGATAATCTCGTCGGTGCAATACTTCTCGGCATAGGCCTCGCCGACATAGTGATGCAGCGTGCCGGAGACGATTTCCGCCGCAGTTTCTTCTAGGGGCTTGGAGCCTGTGAGGCCATGGGCCTCCTGGGAATAGGTGATGGCGGCTTGGCGGAAGTCCTCGCCAAAAAGACCCACACATCCTAAGATGAGCTTGATTTTTAGATAGTTTTTGAGGCTCTCGATGTTGTCATCTCGAAGCATCGAGGCCAGCTGGGTCATATTGCCCTTATCCATCACAAGAAGCTTGCTCTTGTCCTTCATCTGGCTTTGGGCAAACAGAGCCTCCAAGTCAACGGTTCCGAAGGCGGCCTTTAAGTCCTCAAAGCTGTAGAGATTGTAGGTTTTCTCCAAGTCATACTGCTCGGCAATGGACAGGGAGGCATCGGAGAGCTGCTTTTCAAAGTCAAAATACGCCTGGGCGCTCTTTTCGGCCTCTGCCTGCGTCTCGCCGCAGAGGGCGAGAACCGTGGTGACATAGTTCAGATAGGCGCGCTTTTGCAGCGCGTCCTGGCCCTCATAAACCTGCTTTGCCAGGGAGGCGGAGGCGGGGAGCAGCAGGGTGATGTAGCTGCCGCTGTCCATCGCGTCTATCGTCAAGGTGAAGTCCGCGAGCATGGACAGGGCAGAGCCTGTGCCGTCCAGCAGCATAATATCGTCCAGCTCGGAAAGGCGCGTGATGCCCTCAATGGCCTTTAAGTCGGCACAAATGGGGCTGTAGCCCGCTGCGTTTCTGGCCTCCATGTCTATGATGTTGTTATATAAAATCTTAATCTTTTCCTGCGCAGAGCCGGAAACGGGCGTTGAATTGACAGATTCCTTGATGATGGCGGCAACCTGCTCTGTGGTTTGGCTCTGAATCTTTGCAAGGGTGCCGGCCATGGCCTCTCCATCCTGAATTTCCATGGTGTCCAGCTCCTTCTTGTTGATAGAGGCATAGAAGCTGTCCTTGGGATTTGTGCCAAAGGTGATGAACACGCGGCTGATGAAAAGCTCCATCTGCCCCTTTGTTACATTGTCGTCGGGGGAGAAGCATCCCTCGGCGGTTCCCGCCACAAGCCCTGCCTTGAACACAGGGGAGAGCTCCGATGCAGCCCAGGCGGGAACGTCGTTAAAGTTCTCCTGGGGAAGGGCAAGCCGCAGGTTGTTTCCCTTCAGCTCAGGGAGGCTGCCGAAGGCACGCTCTAGCATCACAAGAGCCTCAGCACGGGTCACAAACCTGTCTTCGTGGAGCTGCCCGTCTTCATAGCCTTTGATGATGTCTGTTTTCTGCACCTTCGGATTATAGTCATCCGCCGCAATCAGCAGCAGTTCCACAACCTCGCCTCGAGTGGCAAAGTCCTCCTGCGCCCATGCCCCTGCAGTGAGCATGGACAAAAGCACTGCCGCAACAAGCAGGATTGAAAATCGTTTTTTAGTCTGTTTCATTGCATTCCTCCGTTTGAAAATCAGATGCAGAACGTGCAGCCGAGCGCCCCATCGCAACCGCAATGGGGCGTTTTTTTTATTGTGCCCTATTCTGCAAGAGAACCGCGCCCCATTTTCTTGAATTCTCGTGTAATCAGAAAAATGGAAGCCAGTCCCGCCGCAATATCGGAGGCGGGGCCTGCAAATTTGAGGCCATCAATGCCGAAGAGGGCGGGCAGAAGCAGCAAAAGGGGAATGAGCACCAACGCCTGGCGCACCAAATGGGTAAACAGACCCTTCCAGGCCATGCCAATGGAGGAGAAAAACTGCCCGGTTAGGGGCTGAATTCCGGATATGAATACGCCAAAGAGAAAGACCCGGAAGAAGGGCACGGCAAACTGGAAATATAGTGGGTCGCCCGAGCCAAAGAGGGAGAGAATCTGCTTGGGAAATAGCTGAAATATCGCAAAGGAGAAAACCGAGATCAGCACAGACATCTTCAAGGTGGAAAAAAAGGCCTCCCGCACTCTGGAATAATTCTTTGCGCCGTAATTAAAGCCCATAATCGGCTGTGCGCCTTGGGCAAGGCCGATGACGATGGAGGCATAAATCATATTCACCTTGGTGACGATGCCAACAGCCGCCAGAGGAATGTCGCTGCCATAGATCGATTCCGCCCCATAGCGCCGGAGGACGTTGTTCATGACAATCTGCATCACCATCAGGGCAAGCTGGTTAAAGCCCGAGGAAACGCCCAGGGCAGCGATGCTAAAGAGATATTTCCGCCGGGGAATCATATCTGACAAGGAGAGATTAATGTGTTTGGGGCGGGCAATGTAATAGAACACCATGAGTGCCGAAAAAATCTGTCCAGTCACGGTTGCCCAGGCCGCACCCTTCATACCCCAGTGAAAAACAAAGATGAAGAGGGGGTCAAGGATGAGGTTAATCACAGCGCCGCTGAGCACCATAACCATCGAGTAATTGGGGCTGCCGTCCGCACGGATTAAATGACCGGCACCCACAGTGACGAGAAAAAAGGGAAGACCCACAAGAGAGACGGAGACATAGTCAACGGCAAAGGGCAGAACCTCCGGCGTAGCGCCGAAAAACAGCAGCAGGGGCTCGAGAAAAACAGCGGCAACAGCGGCGATGAGGACGCCCGCAATCGCCATCGCGCCATAGGCATTTCCCATCATCTTTTTTGCACTGTCAGGCTTGTTTCTGCCCATGGCAAGGTTGAAGTTTGCGGCGCCGCCAATGCCCATCAAAAGACCCACAGAAAGGGTCAGGGTGGTCAGCGGCAGGGCAACATTTGTGGCGGCGTTGCCATACATGCCGACGCCCTGGCCGATGAAGATTTGGTCTACAATATTATACATGGCACTGATGACCATGCTGATGATAGCAGGGACGCCGAATTTCAGCAGCAGCCTGCCGATTGGCGCATCGCCCAGGGGATTTGTTTTCTCTGTGTGTTCCATGTCCCATCCTTCTCGCCGTGAATTTCTGCCGAATGCTTTCGGCAAATCTTGACCTATTTTATCACAAAAATCACAAAAACAAAAGCCCAGTCGAAAAGGCGGATGGCTGCGGCTTCCGATCGCTGGAAAAGTCCTTGACTTTCCCGGGATGGCTGTTTTAGTATGGGAGAAAGAAAAAGCCAGTGGGGGGACAAGGTTATGGGAAAAGCAGCAAGAATTTTTTGTCTTGGGAAAACGGGCATCGAAACCGTGCAGAACGCCTTTGGCGCCCTGCCGATTCAGCGGGTGGACAAGGAGACGGCGGTGGCCATTCTGCGCCGTGCCTACGAGGGCGGCATGCGCTTTTTTGACACTGCCCGCGCCTACACGGACAGTGAGGAAAAGCTTGGGCTGGCCTTTGCAGGACTGCGGGACAAGGTTTATCTTGCCTCAAAAACCATGGCAAAAACCCCGGAGGACTTCTGGACACAGCTGGAGACCACACTTACGAACCTGAAAACCGATTACCTCGACCTCTACCAGCTCCACTTTGCCGAGCGCTGTTACCGCCCGGGAGACGGCAGTGGCCTATATGAGTGCATGCAAGAGGCCAAGGCACAGGGGAAAATCCGCCACATCGGCATCACGGCGCACAAGCTGGACGTGGCTGAGGACTGTGTGGCTTCCGGGCTGTATGAGACGCTGCAGTTTCCCCTTTGCTACCTGTCCTCGGAAAAGGAGCTGGGGCTGATTGAAAAATGCCGGGAACAAAATATGGGACTGATCGCCATGAAGGGGCTGGCCGGCGGGCTGATTACAAGGTCGGAGGCGGCCTTTGCGTTTATGAATCAGTTTGACAATGTGCTGCCAATCTGGGGAATTCAGAGCATGGCTGAGCTGGAGGAGTGGCTGTCCTACATGGAGGACGCACCGGAGATGAGCGGTGAGCTTGGGGACTATATCGCCGGAGAGCGGCAGGAGCTGTCCGGCAATTTCTGCCGGGGCTGTGGGTATTGCCTGCCCTGCCCAGCGGGGATTAAGATTCCTACCTGTGCGAGGATGTCGCTGTTTTTGCGCCGGACGCCAGCCGAGGATTGGCTGACGGAGGAGAATCAGGAGATGATGAAAAAGATTGAGGACTGCATCCATTGTGGGCAGTGCAGTTCGCGGTGTCCTTATGAGTTGGATACTCCTGCTTTGTTGGAGAGAAATTACAAGGATTATTTGGGGTTTTTGAAGAGATAGGACTGTCTTGGCGTTTTGTAGTTTCTGCGGCAAGGCTGGTTGCACGGGCGTTGCCCGTGCAATTCAAAACACCGTTTCCTAAAGGTATGTCCCCGTTGTTTCCTGTGGGTACATTGTGTTCCCGCTGTGTCCCCCTAAAAGGCTAGCAGTACCAAGGGCTCCAGGGGCAGAACAGGTGAAAGCCTTGAAGCAACAGGATTTGTAATTTGGCAAGAATTTTGGAAGACTGTTAAAAGGGTGTTAGACAGCGGCCTGCCATTATGCACTTATCTTTGTTAAACATACCGCTCTGCTATTGCACTAAATACAAATCTGCACTACGGGCAACAGGCTGTTCCTGTCGGCGAGAGTCTGGATTAGTGCTTTACTTAGAACAAAGTGTTTTCATAGCCCAATACAGGCAAACGAGGCCGGTACATTTAGAAAGTACCGGCTCCGTTTGCCTGTGTTTTGTATTGAAGAAAGAATGACCGGCTTACGAATGGGCGCAGCTCTTGTCTTTTGCTAGCCGTAGGTTTTACGCTTGCAAAGGGGCCCTGTTTTAGCCCCCGCATTCCTCATGATGCTTATGCTCATGGCAGACAGAACCGGTAGACTTTAAAGCACCCTGGAGGTATGCCTGCACCGCTGCTTTTGCCTTGCCGCTTGCCCCAACAATGACCTCAATGCCTTTTTCATTAAAAATATCAACGGCTCCGCCGCCCATGCCACCGGAGATGATCACCTGTACACCCAAATCATTTAGAAAGTTGGGGAGGAAGCCAGGCTTATGTCCCGGATTCGAGATAGACTCCTCTTTTATAATTTGTCCGTTTTCAGTTTCATAGATATTAAAGTTTCTACAGTGTCCAAAGTGTCCGGTTACCATTTCGTTCTCGCTAGCGACTGCAATTTTAATCATTTTATTTTCCTCCGTTTGTTCTAATATATTAGCAAGCTCTTCCAGCCAATTCCCAT
>CAYXNK010000080.1:6551-10316 GCA_964466395.1 uncultured Oscillospiraceae bacterium
TTAATACAATGTCCGAAGTGTTCGGTTACCATTTCATTTTCACTGGCTACTGCAATTTTAATCATTTCTTCTCCTCCATTTGCTCTAATAATTCTGAAACCGGATTAAGCCAATTACCGTCAAAGAGTTCTATCATGCCCTTATCACAGGCAGCGGCTAATTTGGGGTCAATCGGCAGTTTTGCAAGCATTTTCAGATTATGGTTTTTAGCGATTTCTTCAATATGACTGTCCCCAAACACTGCATAATCTTTGCCGTTGTCCGGGCATCTAAAAAAGGACATATTTTCTACTAGACCAAGAATGGGGACCTTCATCATTTCGGCCATCTTCACTGCTTTGGACACAATCATGGACACGAGCTCCTGGGGGGAGGTTACAACAACAATCCCATCAACGGCGATGGACTGAAAGACTGTAAGCGGGACATCACCGGTTCCTGGGGGCATATCAATGAACATAAAATCAACATCATTCCAAATGACGTCCGTCCAGAACTGCTTAACCGTTCCAGCAATAATTGGACCCCTCCATACCACTGGATCTGTCTCATTTTTCAGCAACAGGTTGATAGACATAATATCAATCCCTGTTTTGCTTTTCACCGGGAACAAGCCGAGTTCACTGCCCTCGGCTCTCCCCCGAAGACCGAAAGCTCTGGGGATGGAAGGCCCTGTAATATCCGCATCCAAGATGGCGGAGTGGTAGCCCCTTCTGTTCATCGTAACCGCGAGCATTGAGGTAACCAGTGATTTTCCAACACCCCCCTTTCCGCTGACAACGGCGATAACTTTCTTGACGCTGCTCATTTCATGCAGCTTTTCAGTAAAGTCCGTTTGTTGCTCCGTTCTCTCTGCGCAGTCCTCCGAACAACTGCTACAGCTTTGGTTGCATGCCTCACTCATGGAACAGACTCCTTTGTGTTTAAATTGTTATTTTTCTGCCTGCCGGCAGGTACTCAATCTGCTCTCCCATTACTGCCTTCAGCAGGCGGTAAGCCTTTAGGCCTGTGCAATGACAAGTGTAAAATCTCGCTTGTGTTCCCGCAAGATATTTGCCAAGTTCGTTAATGGCGCTGTCGCTTTCGTCTTCTCTTGAGCGGCTGGAGAGGTGGAACCCCCCAATCACAATGTCCGGCATACGCCCTTTTATAGTGTAAAAATACTCTAGGATGTTTTTGATTCCATTGTGGGCGCAGCCTGTGACCAACAGTGTTTTCCCATCTTCCTCGACCACAAGGTTTTGTTCATGGGCAAAGCTGTCACTGTGCAGCTGCCCGTCCCGCTCCATCAGCAGTCCGCTGTTTGATATCGGAGGCGGACTTTTTCGGGCAATATTTGAAAACACCTGAATCCCCCTATGGATAAAGAACCGATCAGAGGTCAGGATCAATTGCCTGTGCTTCTTTAGGCCTTCCTCCAGGCCGATATACTCAGGGTCGCCGCAAAGCCGTCTGGCATAGTATTTTTCAAAGGCAAGCCGGTGTAAAAACACCTCGGCACGTGTGTTCGCCTGAAGAAAAGCATCCAGTCCGCCGCCGTGATCCCGGTGGCCATGGGAAATTATGAGATAGTCAACATCTGAAATCGTTACCCCCAGCCTTCGGGCGTTCTCTAAAAATAATCCGCTTGCCCCTACGTCAAATAATATTTTATAATCCTTTGTTTCGATATATAGGCTCAGCCCATGCTCGCTGGCAAACTTCTTTGAAATCGACGTATTTTCTATCACCGTTTTTACAATCATGCCTTCTCCTCACACCCTTGTCCAAAAAGCAGGTTCATGGTTTTATGATAGACAGACCTTACCGCTTCTCCCGATTTACAGGTAATATCCACCACGGTGCGTCCGCTATTGACCGCCTTTACCGCATCCTCGTCAAAAGGCACTTTGCCCATAAAGGCAAGTCCCCGTTCCCTGCAAAAGAGCTCAATCTTCCTGGTGTTGGCGGGATTTGTGTCGTATTTATTGACGCACACCACAGGTTTGGTTCCAAATTTTGCTGCGGTTTTTATAATCCGCTCCATATCGCTGATGCCCGACACGGAGGGTTCCGCCACAATTAAAACCATATCCACACCACTCAAGGAGGCAATGACAGGGCAGCCAATCCCCGGAGAGCCGTCGATGATAGCAAGCTTAGTTTCCGGTGATGCCGCAGCCGTCATCTGCTTTTTCACCTCAGTGACGAGCAACCCGGAGTTGCCACTTCCCATTTTAAGCCGCGCTGTGGAGAAAGCCGTTTCCATATCGGTATATAACATCAGCTCTCCTGCCACGGCAGGGTTCAATGTGATAGCTTGAGCCGGACAGACAAATTCACAGACTCCGCAGCCTTCGCAAGCAAAGGGGTCTACCGTGTAACAGGCCTCAGTCAAAATTGCGTCAAATCGGCAGTTTTGCCTGCATAAATCGCATTGATTGCATAGACTGGGGTCAATTTTGGCCTTCGCCAGGCCGTAATAGTCTCTTTTTACAGGTGCGGTGTTTTTTCCTGCCAGCAGATGCAGATTCGGGGCATCCACATCGCAATCCGCAAAGGCCTTAGCGCCCGAAAGCCGGATAAATGCACTTGCGATGGTGGTCTTTCCCGTGCCGCCCTTGCCGCTAAGGATGAGAAGCTGTTTCATCCCGCACCTCCTTTTCTACAGCATCCAGAAGCCTTTGAAACAGCGCCTGGTATGTTTTATGCTCTCTGACTGCTATTTTGGCATTTGAATTCAGGGTGCCAAGGGCATGGTCAAACGGAATCCGCTCCAGAATCGGAATATTTCGCTCTAGGCAAAACTGCTCCGCCGGGTTTTCCCCCTCCAGGCATTTGTTTAAAACCACTCCAAAGGGCTTTTGAAAAAGGCGAACCAACTCATAAACCATTTCAAGGTTGTGAACACCCAATATGGTTGGTTCTGCGACCAGCAAGCAATAATTCGCGTCCTTGATGCTCTCCATCACAACACAGGCGCTGCCAGGCGGGCAATCGCTAATCGTAAGGGCGGCGGCAGTTTCCTTGTTGTACTCCAGTAGTTTTTTTATAATCGGGACGCCGGAGGCCTCTCCGGTATTCAAAATTCCTGTGTAGATATCTACATTGCCCGAGCTGCCTTTTTGTATTTTTCCAATCTCTTTTTCCTTTTCACTAAAAGCCTTTTGCGGACAGAGCAGAATACAGCCGCCGCAGGAGTGGCAAACATCCTCAAACACAATCAACTTGTCATTGATATAGGCGAGTGCGTGAAACCTGCAGAAGTCAACGCATTGCCGGCATCCATCACATAGCTCGTGGTTCACAGTCGGAATCCGGATGGACACCGCATCCTCCCGGAGGCCTTCAGGCTTAAAAAATAAGTGCCCGTTGGGCTCCTCCACATCACAGTCGAGATAGACAGCTCTCTCTGCCACAGCGGCCAAATTGACCGATACCAGCGTTTTGCCTGTGCCGCCCTTACCGCTGAGCACAGCAATTTGCATCTTTAGTTTCCTCCATGTCCGTGGAATCCGGCGTGAATTTCATCTAACTGCGAGAGCTTTCCGGCAACAAATGCGTCCAAATTCTGTTTGGCAGAGCCATCCGCCGTTTTGTAAATTTTGATATTGGCAGCCTTCAGCACATTTGCGGCATTTTCTCCGCATCGTGGGGTGAGTAAAATTTCCGCCTTGCTATCTGCGATCGCCTGAGCCGCTTGAATCCCCGCGCCGCCTGTGCTCGCCGCGGCACTGTTATCAAGAAATGTGCTCCCCTTTGTTATAGTGTCATAGATGAGAAAAT
>CAYXNK010000081.1:0-8296 GCA_964466395.1 uncultured Oscillospiraceae bacterium
GGGAAAGGAGGCCTATGCCGTTGTGCAGCTGCGGCGGGACAATGCCGTTGGCAGCCTCTATAATCTTGTTGGCTTCCAGACGCACCTGACCTTTGGTGAGCAGAAGCGGGTCTTCTCGATGATTCCGGCATTAAAAAACGCGGAATTTCTCCGCTATGGCGTGATGCACCGGAACACCTACATCGACTCTCCGCGACTGCTGGATCGGTATTACCGCCTGAAGTCGCAGCCCCGCATCAGCTTTGCCGGACAGATTACCGGTGTGGAGGGCTATGTGGAGTCTTGCGCCTCGGGTATGTGCGTGGGGCTGGAGACCGCCGCCCGGCTGCAGGGCAGGCCGCCCCTGGACTTTCCTCGGGGGACGGCAATTGGCGCCCTTGCCCTCTATGTCTCGGAGTCGACGGTGGGCAATTTCCAGCCGATGAATGTGAACTTCGGCATCATCGAGCCGCTGGGCAGGAGGGTCAAAGGAAAGCGGAATAAAAACGCAGAGATTTCCGAAAGGGCCTTGGGGCTGATTTCGGACAGCGTGCAGGAGGCAAATAGATGAGAATTATTGTTGACGCAATGGGCGGGGACAACGCCCCCGATGAGATTGTAAAGGGCGCGGTTGAGGCCGTTCGTGAGTTTGGCGTTTTGATTACCCTTGTGGGAAAGGAAAATGAAATCCGCGCCTGCCTTGCCGGAGAACAGTTTGCGGATAACGGAAAAATCAGCGTTGTCCACGCATCTGAGGTGGTGGCGATGGAGGACGATCCCGCAACGGTTCTGCGTACGAAAAAGGACTCCTCCATGTCCGTTGCACTGAAATTACTCCGGGACGGGGAGGGAGATGCCTGTATCTCCGCCGGCAGCACAGGGGCGCTTTTAGCAGGCGCAACCCTAATTGTCAAGCGGGTTCACGGCATCCGCCGCGCGGCGCTGGCTCCCGTGATGCCCAACGGCGGCAGGGGAATGCTGCTGATTGACTGCGGCGCCAATGTGGACTGCACCCCCGAATACCTACTTCAGTTTGCGTTCATGGGCGCTTTTTACTCCAAAAACATTTTGGGCTGCGAAAATCCCAGAGTCGGCCTGCTCAACGTGGGAACCGAGGAGACCAAGGGCACCGATTTGCAGACAGAGACCTACAAGGTGCTCAAGGAAGCTTCAGCGCAGGGAAATATTAACTTTATCGGCAACGTGGAGGCCCGAGACGTCCTGTTTAATACCGTGGACGTTGTGGTCACAGACGGCTTTTCCGGCAACATCATGCTCAAGACCATCGAGGGTACGGCCATGTATGTGATGGGCAACATCAAGGAAATCTTCACCGCCAACCGGCGCTCCAAGGTTGCGGCCTTGGCGATTAAGAAACGCCTGGGCGAGTTTAAGAAGAAGGTCGACCCCTCTGAGGTGGGCGGCACGGCGCTCTTGGGCATCTCAAAGCCTGTGATTAAGGCACACGGCTCCTCAGACGCGAGAGCCCTCAAAAACTCGATTTTACAGGCCATTAATTTTGTGAAAGCGGACGTCGCCAACGAAATTGAAAAAAATATTGAATATATGACGATCGGTAAGACGGAATAGGCTTGACAAGATTGAAGTTTATGAATATTATCAATGCTAGCATACCCTAGCAATATATTTGGAGATGGTTAAGAATGGTTTTTGAAAGAATTCAAAAGTTGATTTGTGAGCAGTTTGTAATAGAGGCCGAGGCAGTCACCATGGAGACCTCCTTCGTGGACGACCTGGGCGCGGACTCCCTGGACGTTGTGGAGCTGACCATGGCCTTGGAGGAGGAATTCTCCCTGCCTGAGGTGTCCGACGACGAGCTAAAGAAGATTGCGACTGTCGGAGACCTTGTGGACTACGTCAGCCGCTATGTTCAGGACTGACGAAGCCAATGGTTGAAAAGGAGCGCCCGATGGACGAATTGGAAGCAAAGCTTGGATATCGTTTTCGTGAAAAGGCGCTCCTGCTCACAGCTCTTTGCCACAGCTCCTATGCCAATGAAAACAAGGGAACGGGGCTTTTGAGCAACGAGCGATTGGAGTTTTTGGGCGACGCTGTTCTGGGGCTTGTGGTCGCAGGGCACGTTTACAGACACCACCCCAGGATGCCCGAGGGACAGATGACCCGCCTGCGGGCGGAGCTGGTCTGCGAGCAGAGCCTTTTCGAGGTGGCAAAGGCTCTGGATTTGGGCAGCCACATTCGGCTGGGCAAGGGTGAAGAAAACACCGGCGGTCGGCAGCGCGGTTCCATCTTGGCGGATGCTGTGGAGGCCTTAATCGCCGCCTTATACTTAGATGGCGGCATGGAGCCTGCAAAGGACTTAATTGACCGCTTTCTCCTCTCAAAGCTGAGCACTATGGACACCCAGCCCATGAGCGACTTTAAGACCGCCCTCCAGGAGTTTGTCCAGCGCAAGTCGGGACAGACGCTCTCCTATGCCCTGCTCTCCGAAAGCGGACCGGATCACAAAAAGAGCTTCACCATGCAGGTGCTCTTAAACGGAAATCCCATCGGCGAGGGGACAGGGAACACGAAAAAAGAAGCGGAGCAATTTGCTGCCAGGCATGGGCTTGAGGAGATTGGAAAATGACGGAAAAGACCCAGATTATTCCGGTTTTTGTTCCACATTTCGGCTGTCCCCAAGACTGTGTGTTCTGCAACCAGAGAAAAATCTCCGGAAGCCTGCAGCCGGCCACAGCGGAGACCGTCCGCACGACGCTGGAAACAGGGCTTCCGAAGCTTTCCGAAAATTCCAATACGCAGCTGGCCTTTTACGGCGGCAGTTTTACGGCAATCCCGGTCGAAAAGCAAAATGCGCTTTTGGACGCGGCTTTGCCGTTTTTGCGTGCAGGCACGCTTTCCTCCTTGCGGCTTTCAACAAGGCCGGACGCCATTGATCAGGAGACGCTTTTGCGCCTCCGAGCCTATGGGGTGCAGACAATCGAACTGGGCGCACAGTCCATGTGCGACGCGGTTTTGGAGGCCTCTAACCGGGGACACCGCGCTGAGGATACGGAAAAAGCGGCGAAGCTTGTGAAAAATCTTGGCTTTACGCTGATTTTACAGATGATGACAGGTCTGCCGGGAGATACGCCGGAGTGCGCTCTTCAAACGGCGGAGCAGCTGCTTGCTCTAAAGCCCGACGGTGTGCGCATTTACCCCACCGTGGTGATTGCGGACACGCCATTGGAGACCCTTTGGCGGGCGGGGCGATACAGGGCGCATAGCGTCGAGGAGGCCGTCTCCCTCTGCGCTCTTTTGCTGCCGCTGTTTGAGGCCGCAAACGTCCCTGTGATTCGCCTGGGGCTAAACCCCACAGACGAGCTATCGGGGGGGGAGGCCTTGGCGGGCGCCTATCACCCGGCCTTTGGGGAGCTCGTGCGCACCCGTCTTTTGCTGGAGCGGGCAAGGCTCTTGTTTTCTCAGGAGGACAGAGGTGAGGAAGCCCTGCTTCTCGTGCACCCCAGTGATATTTCACCCATGGTGGGGCAAAAGCGGGAGAACCTGATTACGCTGAAAGCGGAGTTTTCCCTTGAGAGTGTTCGGGTGCGTGGGGCAGACCTTCAAAAAGGTACGGTCAAGCGTATAAAAAATTGAGGCTTTCCTTGCAAAAGCGCAGGTAATACTATATAATTTTCTGATAACAACCGCGCAATCGGTTTCATTTTCCAGAGGTGAAGAATGTATCTTAAAGCGCTCGAAATTCAGGGCTTCAAGTCCTTTCCAGATAAAACAAGGCTGACCTTTGAAAAGGACATTACCGCAGTTGTCGGGCCAAACGGCAGCGGAAAATCAAATATTTCCGATGCGATTCTCTGGGTGATGGGAGAGCAGCGGACAAAGACCCTCCGCGGTGGGAAGATGGAGGACGTCATCTTCGGCGGCACTTCAATCCGACCCAAGATGGGCTTTGCCCAGGTCTCCCTTATCATTGACAACACGACACATATCTTCGACGCTGACTGCAGCGAGGTGATGATCACCCGCCGCTACTATCGCAGCGGAGAGAGCGAATATTACATCAACCGGGAGTCTGTCCGTCTGCGGGACATTTCCGAGCTGCTTATGGACACGGGCCTTGGGCGGGACGGCTATTCGATTATTGGACAGGGCAAAATTTCCGAAGTTATTTCATCTAAGAGTGCTGACCGCCGGGAGCTGTTTGAGGAGGCGGCGGGCATCTCTCGCTATCGCCATCGGAAGGACGAAAGTGAGCGCAAGCTCATGCGCACGGACGAAAACCTTGTCCGTATCAACGATAAAATTGACGAATTAAAGATATCCTTAGACCCATTAAAGGAGCAGGCCGAAACCGCAAAAAAATATCTTCTGCTGCGGGACGAGCTGCGCCAGGCGGAGGTCTCTCTCTGGATGGAGACCTTAGATAGGCTCCAGGAGCGGGAAAAAACTGTGACCGCGGACTGGGAGCAGGCGAAAGCCGCCCTGGAGCAGGCGCAGGCGGAGCTCTCCGCCCTGTATGAGACGGCAGAAAATTTCACGGAAAAAATGCGGGAGACGGACGTTGACGCCGAAAACCTGCGCACGGTGCTGGGAACCCGAGAGGCGCACTGTGCCGAGTGTGAAAGCGGACTGGCGGTTTTGGAAAACAGCTTAAAGCACAATGCCGAGCGGCAGGAGCAGCTGAAAACCGAGCTGGCCGAGCAGGACACCCGAGCCAAGGTTTTGGAGAGCCAGATTGCGGCGCGCCACGGCCGTGTGGACGAGATTTCCCGCGAGCTCTCCCAACTGAACGAGAGCGCCCGTGCCCTCACCGAGGCTCTGGGCCAAAACAGCCGGGGTGGGGACGGAGCGAAACAACAAACTGCCGCCCTTTTGGCGGAGAAAACAGAGCTGCAGGCGGCCTGTGCCCGCAGTGCCACGATGCTCGCCATGCTGGAGGATACGGCAGGAGAGCTGGACAGCGCCGAGGAAAAGCGTGCCCGAGAGCAGGATGCGGTAAGACTCCGCAGGGACGGTCTGGCGATTGCTCTGCGCGCCGCCGAAAAAGCCTGCCAGGAGGCGCGGGAAAAAACCAACGGCCTCAAAAACGTGATTGAAGGCTACAGCCTGCGCCTCCAGGGGCGGGAGGCCAAGGTGCAGGCACTTCAGGAGGAGCAGACAAAGCTCACCATCGCCTACAACGGCGTAAAATCCCGGGCTGCGATGCTGGCGGAGATGGAAAAGGACTTTGAGGGCTATTCCGGCGCTGTAAAAACCGTGATGCGGGAGAGCGGGCGCGGCACCCTGCGGGGTGTTTGGGGGCCCGTTGCAAACCTTGTGAAAACCGAGGACCGTTACGCTCTCGCCATCGAAACCGCCCTGGGCGGCGCGATGCAGAGCCTTATTATCGACACCCAGGGGCAGGGCAAGTCCGCAATTGAGCTACTCAAAAAGCGTGAGGCCGGAAGGGCGACCTTCCTGCCGGTTGACACCATCCGGGGCAGTGAACTGCGGAATCCACCCATCCAAGAGGAGGGATATTTGGGCACGGCCTATGAGCTTGTCAGCTTTGACCCCCGGCTCGCCGGAATCTTCTCTAACCTCCTGAGCAGGACAGTGGTTGCGGAGAGTCTCTCCGACGCTGTTGCCATGTCCAAGCGCGCGGGAAACCAGCTGCGCATTGTGACCTTAGACGGCCAGCTGATTAACGCCGGCGGTTCCATGACGGGCGGCAGCACGGCAAAGAACACCGGCATACTCTCCCGGGCAAACGAGCTGAAGGCGCTGCGCCTAAAGGAGCAGGAGCTACAAAAACAGGTGGAGGACTGCTCGGCCAAGCTGTCCAAGGCCGATCGTGAGCTGAGTTCAGTGCGGTATGCGCTGCAAACGGCGGACTTTGAGCAGAAGGAAGCCACAGCTCTTTTGCATGAGCAGGAGGCCGAGCGCGCACAGGCCGGATTTTTGCTGGAGACTGCGGAAAAGGCCATCGCCTCCTTTGACGAGGAGATGAAGCTCTCCGCCCTGCGCCGCGAAGAGAATAAAAACCGCGCAGCAGCAGCGCGAAAGGAGCAGGAGGGGCAAAGCGCCGCCCTTGCCGCCTTGGAGCAGCAACTGAAAACGCTGTCCCAGGAGAGCGAGGCACTGGAAAACCAGGCCGGCGCCTTGGGCGAGCAGATTCGGGAACTCTCCGAAAAGCGGTCCTACCTGACTTCCGAGAGCGAGACTACCCTGGGCGCAATCGCCCAACTGGAGGAGCTCTCCGCAGACCTGGCTGGAGACGGCGAGTCCCGCACCCGTGCAATCGACGTCCTCACAGACGAGCGGACGGCACAGGAGGCCCAGAAGGCGGAAGCGGCCGAGCGGCTTTCCGGCCTGCGCGCTGAGGCGGAGGAGATTAAAACCCAGATCAAGGGGATAAACTCCATGAGGCTTGAGCTGGAGGGAAAGCGGGTACAGACAGACCGCCAGATTCAGGAAAAAAACCGTAGCCTTCTGGACACAGAGCGGCTCTGCGGTAGTCTGGAACAGAAAAAACAGGCTGCCGAGATGGAGGAAAAACAGATTATTGATAAGCTCTGGGACGGCTATGAGCTATCCCGGACAGCGGCCTCCGCTCTGCGCCAACCTGTAGAAAACATGGCCGAGGAGCAGAGGCGCATCGGCGTCTTAAAGCGGGAAATTGGCAAGCTGGGCACACCGAATATCGGCGCAATCGAGGAATATGAGCGGATTTCCGAGCGCTATGGCTTCCTCTCCGAGCAGCGGGATGATGTGGAAAAATCCAAACGAGAGCTGGAGAAAATCATCGCCGACATCACGCGGGAGATGAAGGAAATCTTCTTGCGGGAGTTCCGTGTGATTAACGAGAGCTTCCGAGAGACCTTTTTGGAGCTGTTCGGCGGTGGCCGGGCAGAGCTGGTGTTGGAGGATGAAACCGATATTTTGGGCTGCGGCATTGAGATTAAGGTGCAGCCCCCCGGAAAGACCTTAAGCACACTGAGCCTGCTTTCCGGCGGGGAGATGGCCTTTGTTGCGATTGCCCTTTACTTTGCCATCATCAAGGTTCGCCCCACGCCCTTTTGCATCATGGACGAAATCGAGGCCGCCTTGGACGAGGCGAACGTTGACCGCTTTGCCCGCTATCTGCGGAAGCTGACCAACCAGACCCAATTCATCGTCATAACCCACAGACGCGGAACCATGGAGGAAGCCGACATGCTCTATGGTGTGACCATGCAGGAGAAGGGCGTGACCCAGGTGCTCTCCGTTGACATTGAAGAGGCGGAGAGAACCATATCCAACTAACGAAAAAAAGAGCTCCAAGGGAGATAAAAGGATAGACCATGGGATTTTTTGATAAGATTAAACAAGGGCTTGCAAAGACCAAAAAGAATATGTCCATCCAGATGAACAATGTATTCTCCAGCTTCACCGGCGAAAACGAGGAGTTTTTTGATGAGCTGGAGGAGGCACTGATTCTGGCAGATGCGGGGGTTGAAACCTCTGTTGAGGCCGTCGAAGCTCTGCGCCGGCTGGTCAAGGAGCGGGGCCTCCGGGGTGGAGAGGGCGTGAAAGCCGCTTTTTCAGAGGTGCTCACCGATATTCTTGAAGTGGGCGACCGGGGCTTAAAGCTCGACAGCCACCCCGCCGTGATTCTCATGGTGGGTGTCAACGGCGTTGGGAAAACAACGACCATTGGCAAGCTCTCCGCAAAATTCAAGGAAAACGGCAAAAAGGTGTTGATGGTGGCAGGAGATACCTTCCGCGCTGCCGCCGCCGAGCAGCTGGGTATTTGGGCAGATCGGACGGGGGCAGACCTTGTCCGCCACGAGGAGGGCTCGGATCCCGCCGCTGTGGTCTTTGACGGTATTGCCGCCGCTAAGGCCAGGGGTGCGGATGTCATTATCATTGACACCGCGGGTCGGTTGCACAACAAGAAAAACCTGATGAACGAATTGAACAAAATTACCCGCATCATTACGAGAGAGTTGCCCGAGGCGGACATGGAGACGCTTTTGGTGCTGGACGCCACCACGGGTCAGAACGGGCTGATTCAGGCCAAGCAGTTCAAAGAGACCGCCAACATCTCCGGCATTGTGCTCACCAAGCTGGACGGCACGGCCAAGGGCGGCATAGTTTTTGCCATCGCGGGCGAATTACAGCTACCTGTCAAATACATCGGCGTGGGCGAGGGTGTGGACGATTTGATGCCCTTTGAGCCTCATGGCTTCACAGAGGAGCTTTTGGCACAATGAGATATATTTTAGCAAGCAACAACCAGAAAAAGCTCCGGGAAATGCGGGAAATCCTCACTGCCTTAGGCGCGGAGGTGCTGTCTCAGAGCGAGGCGGGACTACAT
>CAYXNK010000081.1:8306-10285 GCA_964466395.1 uncultured Oscillospiraceae bacterium
CCGAGGAAACCGGCGCAACCTTTTTGGAAAATGCCCTGATCAAGGCCAGGGCCGCCTGTTTGGCCTTGAACGAGCCTGCCATTGCCGATGATTCCGGCCTTGCAACAGAGGCCTTAAACGGCGAGCCGGGGGTCTATTCCGCCCGATACGGCGGCGAGGCCTGTCAAAACGATGAGGAGCGCCTCCACTTGCTGCTGAAAAACCTGGAGGGGCAGGAAAACCGGCGGGCAAAGTTCGTCTCCGCCATTGCCTGTGTTTTTCCTAACGGGGACGAGATTACGGCGATAGGGGAGTGCCTCGGTCAGATTACCCATGCACCCAGGGGCGAGGGCGGCTTTGGCTACGACCCGATCTTTGAGATCGAGGGCACAGGAAAAACAATGGCGGAGCTGCAGCCGGAGGAGAAGAACGCCGTCTCCCATCGGGGCAGAGCAATGAGAGAATTTGCATTAAAACTAAGGGAATACCCTGAAAGGAAAGGTCTTTATCATGCTGACAAGTAAACAGCGTGCTTATCTCCGCGGCCTTGCCGCACGGGAGGACACCATCCTCCATGTAGGTAAGGGCGATTTGAGCGAGAACATCATCAAACAGGCGAAGGACGCCCTGAAGGCGCGGGAGCTGATTAAGGGCAAGGTGCTTGAAAACTCCGGCCTGTCTCCCCAGGAGGTCTGCGACCAGCTCTGCGAGGTCTGCAAGGCGGATGGCGTTCAGGTCATCGGGAGCAAGTTTGTGCTGTATAAGCGCAATGAGCAGAACCCACGGATTGAGCTTCCAAAACAGAATAAAAAAAAGGTATGAGATAAAGGAGGGGAAAAAAGTGCGTATCGCTGTTTTTGGGGGTAGCTTTAACCCGCCGCATGCGGGTCATGTAAGAGCGGCCGAAGCGGCTCTGGAGGCGCTTTTACCGGAGCGGCTTCTGATTGTCCCGGGGGCGGAGCCGCCTCATAAGCAGCAGACGGAGTTTTTGGACGCTCACGCGCGGCTCTCCCTGGCGCAGCTTGCGTTTTCCGCCCTGCCCAACACCGAAATTTCGGATATGGAGCAAAAAAGGGGTGGCCTTTCCTATACGGTGGAAACCCTTTCGTCCCTCAAGGCAGAGAAGCCAGAGGCTGAGCTGGTTGTTTTAATCGGCACGGACATGCTTGAAACTTTTGAAAGCTGGAAAGACTACCAGCGTATTTTTTCCATTGCCTCCCTTGCCGTTTTTCCCCGGGCAGAGGGAGAGCGGGAGAGAATAAAAGCGTTCAAAGCCCGCTATGAGCGGGAATATGGCGCTGTAATTTATGAGACGGCTCTTGTACCGATGCCGATTTCCTCCACGGAAATTCGTGCGGAATTAAAGGAGCGGCGGGGGAACAATTTCCTTCCCGACGCCGTCTATAGAGAGATTATCCGGTGGCGGTATTATGGCGCACAGCCCAACCTGGACTGGCTGCGGAAAAACGCCGCCCCCTTCCACGATGAAAAGCGGCTGCCTCATGTCCGGGGGTGTGAGGAGGAGGCTATCCGCCTGGCAAAGCGCTGGGGCGCAGACGAGGGACTGGCTGCCGAGGCCGGGATTCTCCATGATTTGACAAAAAAACTAAAAGCGCCCGAGCAGTTGAAATTGTGCGAAAAATATGATATTATTTCGGATGCAGATGAAATTCCAAACTACAAGCTTCTCCATGCCAAAACCGGTGCCGCCCTGGCGCGTGACCTATTCGGAATTTCAGACGAGGTCTATGGCGCCATTTCCTGGCACACAACGGGCAGAGCGAACATGTCGCTTTTGGAGAAGATTACTTATATCGCAGATTACATTGAGCCAAACCGCAGCTTTGAGGGCGTGGAAACTTTGCGCAGGCTGGCCTATGAGGACTTGAACCTGGCCATGATTGAGGGTCTCCAGATGAGCATGGACGACCTGAAGCGTCGGGACATTCTTCCCCATATCAGCTCGGTAGAGGCCATGGACTGCCTGAAAAAGCAGGTGG
>CAYXNK010000082.1:0-1702 GCA_964466395.1 uncultured Oscillospiraceae bacterium
TGCGGCACTGGTCAATGGCGTCTTTTACCTCGGGACGAACCGGGTCAATCATGCCAACAAGGCCGATAAAGCAGAGATTTTGCTCCAAATTGGCGGGGGAGACGGAGGCAGGCTTTGCATCATGGGGGCGCGCAGCGGCGGAGAGAACGCGCAGAGCTCTATCTGCCATGGCCTTGTTGGCGGCCAGGATTTCGGCCTTTGCCGCCTCGGTCAGAGGCTCTGCCTTTCCGTCCTTGAGATAGGTGGTGCAGACCCGAAGAACTTCATCGGGCGCACCCTTGGTATATTGAACAACGCCTTCCTTTGTTTCATGGACGGTGCTCATCATTTTGCGCATGCTGTCAAAGGGAGCCTCGTCGATGCGGGGGGAGGCTTTAACCAAGTCATATTTCATCAAGTCCAAAGACTTTGCCCAATAGACCAGGGCGTTTTCCGTGGGCTCGCCGGTGACGTTGCCGTCTTGCCCCAGCTCCGCGTCACAGCAAAGCGCCATGGCGGTTGCCAGAAGCGTCTGATTTTCGCCAAAGTGCTCGACAACGGTCATCTTGTTCTGGGTCAGGGTTCCTGTCTTATCCGAGCAGATAATCTGGGCAGAGCCAAGGGTTTCCACGGCTGTGAGCTTGCGGATAATCGCATTTTTGCGGCTCATATTGGTGACGCCGATGGAGAGCACAATGGTGACAACAGCGACGAGTCCCTCGGGAATCGCGGCGACGGCAAGGCTCACAGCAATCATGAAGCTCTCTAAAAGAACCTCCTGGGTAAAGCTTCCCGCGCGAAGCAGGCTGATTCCGAAAATGACAACGCAGATTCCCAGTACAAGGATGGTCAGAATTTTGCTCAGCTGGGCAAGCTTTTTCTGCAGCGGGGTCAAACCCTGCTGGGCGGTGGTCAGCGCGTGGGCAATCTTGCCCATTTCGGTTTCCATGCCGGTTCCGGTGATGACGGCAAGGCCGCGGCCATAGACAACGGTGCTGCCCATATAGACCATGTTTTTACGATCGCCCAGGGGAACGTCGGAGCTCTCTCTTAAGTGGATGAGGTCAATAAACTTATCCACAGGGACACTCTCGCCGGTCAGGGCGGCTTCCTCAATCTTCATGCTGTTGGACTCGATGATGCGTCCGTCCGCCGGAACCGCGTCGCCAGCCTCCAGAATGACAACGTCGCCAACCACAAGCTCCTCGCTTTTCACGATGGCGATTGTTCCGTTGCGCAAAACCTTGCTGGTGGCTGAGGCCATTTCTTGCAGAGCTTCCAGCGCTTTTTCCGCCTTGCTCTCCTGATAAACGCCCAGAACGGCATTCACCACGACGACGAACATGATGATGAAAACTTCTGTGAGACCTTCGCCCTCATAGAACGAGGTGATGGCGGAAATTACAGCAGCCACGATTAAAATAATAATCATTGGGTCTGCCATCTGCATCAAGAAGCGCTTGAGCAGAGAGTCCTTCTTCGATTCCGCCAGCTTGTTTTTTCCGTTTTCCACAAGGCGCTTTTCCGCCTCGGCAGCGCTGAGGCCTGCTCGGCTGCTTTTTACAGCGGATAAAACCTCTTCGATTTCGCTGACATAATACTTCATTCAACTGCCTCCATAAAAATATGAGATTTTTGTGGCCGCCTGTGATGCAAAAAGACCCATGGACAGGCGCGGCCTTGTCCATGGGTCTGGTCGTTTAATACAAGCCAGGCAGAAAAA
>CAYXNK010000082.1:1802-9957 GCA_964466395.1 uncultured Oscillospiraceae bacterium
TCTGCCGGGCTGTCGGAATTTGCAATCACATGGAGCCGAATCAGCTCGCCGGAGAGCCTGTCCTGCTGCGCGCCGGCATAAAGCCCCATGCAGAAGGAAAGGCAGAGGGCAAAAAGCAGAGAGAGCTCCCAAATTTTCAATCGTCGATTCATGAGAAAACCGCCTTTATGTAGCTTACATGCAGGCGGTTTTCATCCTATTTTAAATGAGAGCGCCGCCTTTTTGCATTTGCCTTCATTATCGGCGGATCGGGAAAAATTTATACAAATTACAAAAAAATCTATCAAAGGGCGATTTCCGGCTGGGGATTTGTCAAAAAAACGTCCGCATAGCGCCCGGAGAGGAAGGAAAAGGCCTGTTCCGCGGGAGCCCGCTCTCCAAAAATTCCAAAGACGGCAGAACCCGTGCCGGTCATCACAGCGCCCAGGGCGCCAAAGTCCAAAAGCCTTGCCTTGATTCTTGAAATGTCGTTGGGACGCTTTGGGATCGCGTCCTCAAACACGTTGTACATTCTCCGGCAAACGCCCTCCAAAGTGCCCTGTTGAAGGCTCTGTAGCATACCTTGGGTGTCGGGGCGATATTTAATCGGTGTGAGGTCCAGCCTTGCAAACAACGCGGGGGTGGAGACGGAAAAACGGGGCTTTGCAATTACAATATGGCAGTCCGGCAGGGGCGAGAGCGCCGTCAAAAGTTCGCCCTTTCCCTCTGCTAAGGCCGTGCCGCCGGAGACGCAGAAGGGGATGTCCGCGCCCAGAGTCAGGCCAATCTCCCGCAGCTCCTCCAAAGAAAAGGGGTTGTCAAACAGCCGGTTTAAAGCGCGGAGAACCGCAGCCCCATCACTGGAGCCGCCGCCCATGCCGGCGCAGACGGGAATTCTCTTTTGAATCACAATGTCCGCGCCGTGGACAGCGCCGTCCAGGCGGGCAAAAAAGGCCTTTGCCGCCTTGACCGCAATGTTGCGCTCGTCGCCGGGGAGATAGTGGAGGTTTGTGGAAACGGAATAGCCGCCGTCCTCCCGCAGGGATAGGCTAATTTCGTCGCAGAGGGCGACAGACTGCATGAGCATCCTCATGTCATGATAGCCGTCCTCTCGCTTGGCGAGCACGTCAAGAGAGAGGTTCAGCTTTGCAAAGGCTTTTTCGGTAGTTTTCATGGGATTTCCTCCCGCTTTGTTTATTCCTGAGCCCCAAGCTCAAAAAGTGCGGGCATCAGGGCAATTCCCTCGGAAATAAAAGGTCCCTTACAGCCGTTTTTCTCGGTATAAGGCAGGCCGGTTTGCGTTTTGCTCCGACTGTCGTATATAATATAGGGGACGGGGTCGCCGTCGTGCCGGCCGTTTATCGTCAAAGTTTGGTGGTCGCTGAGGATGAGCATCCGAAAGTCCTCGCCCTTTTCCTCCAGCGACTTGCAAAGAGGGGCGACAACCCGGCTGTCCAGCCATTCGATGGCCTGGAGCTTACCCGGCAGGTCTCCGTTGTGGGTGCACTCGTCGGGGCCCTCCAGATGCACAGCGACAAAGTCCCGGCTCTGAAGCGCCTGAAGCGTCGCTTCCACCTTGCCCTCATAGTTTGTCTCCACCTCGCCGGTTGCGCCCCCCACAAGGATAACCTCCAGACCCGTGAGCCTGGCGATGCCATGACAGAGGGGGACAGCGGAAATCACAGCGCCGGATTTGCCATACTGCTCCTGAAAATTCGGCAGGGCAGCCGCTGTGCCCTCTGCCCAGAACCAGACGGCGTTGCCGGGGAGCTTGCCCTCATTTCTGCGCTGCATGTTAAAGGGATGGTCTGCCAAAAGCGCATTCGCTTTTTTCATCAGGGCGGTGAGCGTTGCCGCGTTTTCGCAGCCCCGGGGGAGAATATCCTTTACACGCTCATTCAAATGGTCATGGGGTGGGGCAAGGGAAATTCCACGGATGTCGGCTTGGCTTTGCACGGCGATGTGCCGGAAGGAGTCGGTGGGGTGAATCTTCATCTTTGCCTCTTGGGCAAGCGCCTGAAACTCCGGGTGGGACATGAGATAATCAACAAGGTCTGCGCCCTGCCTTCCGCTCAGGCCGGCAGAGTGGGAGAGCATTTTTTTCTCTTCAAAGGGAAGACTGTCATTGTCTGTTAAAGTAACGTTATTGCAACGGAAGGCGGCGTCGCCGGCAGAGAGCAAAACGCCCTGGGCGGCAGCCTCCAGGGGGGCGCGCCCCGAGTAGCTTTTTCTGGGGTCACAGCCGAAGATGGACATGATGGCCGTATCGCTTCCCGGCGGAAAGCCCTCGGGCACTGTGCGCACGCTGCCCAAAACGCCCTGAGCCGCGAGCCTGTCAATAGTGGGCTTCTTTGCTGTCTCCAGCGGTGTCCGTCCATCCAGCTGAGGAACGGGCTTGTCCGCCATGCCATCGCCAATTACTAAAATGTACTTCATGCGGTATCCTTTCGCCCCGGAACCGGGTTTCTTTGTTTATTTACTGTGCCGAGTATCAGAGGATTTTATTATATATGATTTCCCACAGCTTGCAAAGCCATTATTTTAGACGTAATTTCTTTGTTTCACCGGCACTTTTTTGCGTTATGGCGAAAAGGTTGGCAATTTACATTAAAAGTTTTGCTAATTTACTGTTTGACATTGATAGAGCGAGTGGTAATATGGGATTATCCATTGAATATTGGGAAAAGAGGGATGGCAGAAGATGACTCCCATGGAGATTTTGAATAAAATCGTTGAGGCCGAGAGCAATGCCCGCCAGGTTTTTCAGGAGGCGGAGTCTCTGGAAAAGGGCTTTGACGACTATGTGAACAAGCATATCGAGGACTTGAGAACCCAATATTTTGACCGTGCTGAAGAGGCGATTACCCAGGCGCGGCAGCAGGAGGCAGCGCGCGCCGAGCAGGAAATCGCAGGGCTGGAGGAGCGGCTCTCCCAGGAGATGAGGGAGGAATCCAAGCACTTTGACAGCCGCCGGGAGGACATTGTCTCCCACATCTTCCGGCTGGTGGTGAATACGGATGCTTAGGGCGCGTCTGAAATATGGCGCAAGCCACGCAAAAATTATGGGACTATACGGCAAGCGGCTGACGGAGGAGGACTGGGCAAAGCTCTTTGAATGCCGCAGCGTTTTTGAAATCTCCTCCTACCTCAAGGGCCACAAAGGCTGGGGCAGAGTCATGAGCAGCCTTCCGGCAGCCCCCGCAGCCGCCCAGCTTGAGGGGGCGATACGGAGCCGGGTTTTTGAGGAGTATGGGAGCCTGTGCCACTTCCTTTTGGGGGAGGACAGAGCCTGCCTTGCGCTGTTTGCCCATAGAGCCGAGCATGACTTTTTGGTGCATTACCTCAGCGAGCGCCACAGCTTTTATAAAACCTATGCGCCGGAAATCACAGACTTTGTGCATAAAAACAGCAGGCTTGACCTGGCGGCCCTGGAGCAAAGCCGAAGCTTTGCCGAGGTGCAGGAGGCGGTTCGCGGCACAATCTACGAAAAGCCCTTGTCCGGCCTGACGGGCACGGGTTCTCACGGCTGGCCGGACTATATGATAGCCAGCGCCACCGTTGAAAACGCCTATTTCACCGCCGTGTTTTCCTATATTGCAAAAAAATATAAGGGTCTGGGCGAAAATAAGCTGAAGCAGCTTGTGGGGCTGGAGGCGGACTTACTAAACCTTGTCAGCGAGCTGCGCCTGCAGCGGAGCTTCCGTGGCTCCCTGGAGCAGGCGAGAAGCCTGCTGGTGCCCATTTCCTGCCGGCTTAAGCCGGCGCTTTTGTCGGCAATCGCCAAGGCCGGCAGCGAGGCCGAGGCCTTGGAAATTCTTCGGCGCTCTCCCTTCGGGAAGGACTTGGCACTTTTAGATGTGAGAAACATCGAGCAGCTCTATTATAATCTTTTGGGAAAATTCTGCAAAAAGCTCCTGCGGGGCGCAGAGCCGGATATCAGCCTGGTGTTTGCGTATTTAATCCTCAAGGAGCTGGAGTGCAAAAAGCTGATTCGGCTGACAGAAGCCGTTCAAAAGGGCTATCAGCCCCGGGGTCTTGTATGAGACCGGGGGCGGCAGGCCCTGATCACCGCGAAATTCTTTTGGAAAAGGAGGCGAATCAATGGCTGTTGAAGCAATGACCATGGTGACGATTACAGGGCCTGAGCACATGGTCGAGCCTGCAATCCAGCGCTTTGTGCTGAATCGGGACTTTCACCAGGAGGACGCTGTGAAGGTGCTGTCCCGGATACGGCAGCTATTCCCCTTTGAGAGCTTAAATCCCTATGCCGAGGGCTTGTCCAAGACCCTCGAGCTGATGGCGCTCATGGAGATTGAACCGGACTACAGAAATCCACAGGTTTTGGCGTTGAGCCTGGACTCTGCCACTGCCTATATCCGTGAACTCGACGAGAGAGCGGAGGCGCTGGCGCAGGAGGAGCGGGAGAAAAACGCACTCTTGGAGCGCAACAAGCTCCTCAAGGATCAGCTCTCCAATTTTTGCGCGTTTAATGTGGAGTTGGGCGACCTCTTTGCCATGAAATATCTGGTGTTCCATTTCGGGAGCCTGCCGGTGGACTCCTATGGCGAGGCGCTCAGCGCCATCAACAACCGGCCGGACGTATATTTTGTCGAATCCGGTCGGGACTCCAAACGGGTCTACGGTGCCTATCTGTGCCTGCAAAAGGCCCGGGTCAAGGTCGGCGCTTTGATGGGGTCTCTGAGCTTTGAGCGGATGCACTTCGAGCTGGGCGGCAGCACGGAAACCGTGAACGAGACGATTAACAGGCTGAAAACTGAGAATGCGGACATTACAACCGCCCTGCACGGTGCAGCAGCGGAGCTACAGGAGACAAAGGAGAGGGAAACGGAAAAAATCCTCGCCGTCTACTCCTGGCTGCGCTATGAGAGCGAGACCTTTAGCGCCCTGTCCCTTGTGGGCAGGCGGCACGGAAAGTTTCATCTCATCGGCTGGGCACCCCGAAAGCTTGCCGCGGAATACATGGACATCTGTGAGGCAGACCCGGATTTGGCCGGTTATTTGACAGACCCGGACGAGGTAAAGGACATTATCCTGCCTCCCGTGAAGCTGAAAAAGGGGCTGCAAGCCTCCATCTATGAACCGTTTTTGGAGATGTACGGCCTTCCGGCCTACAAGGAAATTGACCCGCGTCCCTTCCTTGCCATGACGTATACCCTTCTGTTCGGCATCATGTTCGGCGATGTGGGGCAGGGGATGCTGCTAGTTGCCACCGGCCTTTTGCTCTGGCACCTAAAGGGCGCATGGCTGGGCAAAATCATTGCCATCTGCGGCATCTCCGCCATGGGCTTTGGCCTGGTTTATGGCAGCGTGTTCGGCAATGAGGAGCTGATTCCCTGGGGTTTCCATGTGCTGGAAAAGGAAAACACCATGCAGATTCTGCTGATTGCCGTTGCAATCGGCGCCGTGCTTCTGGTGGTTTGTATGGCGATGAACATCATAAACGGCATCCGCCAGAGAGATCTAGATAAGCTTTTGTTTTCACCAAACGGCCTTGCGGGACTGGTCTTTTATGTGGGGCTTGCGGTTGCGGTTGTGTTCCAGTTTGCCCTCGGAAAAAGCATCCTGACAACGCCCTATATCCTGCTGGTTTTGGTGCTGCCACTGACGCTGATTTTCTTCTCAGGCCCTTTGACAAAGCTTGTGAAAAGGGAGCAGGACTGGCTGCCCAAATCCTTTGTAATGTTTATAATCGAGAGCTTTTTCGAAGTTTTTGAAACCCTGCTCTCCTATGTATCCAACACGGTTTCCTTCCTCCGCGTGGGCGCCTTTGCCATCAGCCATGCGGGCATGATGATGGTGGTTTACCTCCTGGCCGGAGGCGCAGATGGGGGATACAGTATCCCCACGCTGATTTTCGGCAACCTCTTTGTTACAGCGCTGGAGACCATGCTGGTCTGCATCCAGGTGCTCCGTCTGGAATATTACGAAATGTTCGGGCGCTTCTATGAGGGCGGCGGCAAAAAGTTTTCGCCCAAAACCATCAATTACAAAGCTGCGGAATGACAAGCGGCTTATCAGAATTTCTGGAGGTTATTTTTATGGAACTGTTACTCATAGCCCTTGTCCTGCTTCTGGCTATCGTCCTCCCGCTCTATGCGATCTATCGCCGGGTCAAAAACGGCAAGCGGAGCAAGACCCCCTTCATCGCAAACCTCTGCTGCTTCTTTGGCCTTGTGCTGGTCGGCAGCGTCGTTTTATTCACACAGTCGGCCTCAGCTGCGGAAACAGCGGAAACGGCTGTTGCTGCCGGTGACGCCCTGGCAAAGGGATTGGGCTACATCGGCGCTGCTCTGGCTGTTGGTCTTTCCGGAATCGGCGGCGGCATTGCCGTCGGCTCATCCGCCTCCTCCGCCCTGGGTGCAATCTCGGAAAATGACAGCGTGTTCGGCAAATCCCTGATTTTTGTCGGCCTGGCCGAAGGCATCGCCCTTTACGGCATGCTGATTGCCTTCATGATTATTTCAAGCCTTTAAGCGGGAGAGAACAAAGTGCGAATGTTTGCGATAGCCGATGAGGCCGATGTGCTCACGGGGCTGCGGCTCTCCGGGATAGAAGGCGGACTGGCCTGGGACAAAAAGGAAGTAGAGGCCCTTGTCACCGAGGCTTGCAACAACCCCGAAATTGCCGTTTTGCTGATTGCGGAGACCTGTGCTGCGCTGATTCCCGAACGGGTTCAGAGCTTGAAGCTCTCCTCCTCCCGCCCCCTGCTTGTGGAAATCCCGGGAACGCGGGGAAGCAGCAGGCCGAAGGACTCGATTTTGTCCTTGATTCGAGACGCAATCGGCATCAAGATTTAACCCGGAGGTGAAAGACATATGCCGATACTGAGCATTGAAAAAAAGCTGGAAGCTTTTACAAATACCATTATTTCAGAAGCCATTGAGGACGCCCACACCATTACCCTCGCCCTGCGAAGCCGCCAGGCGGAGATTATCGAAAAGGCGGAAAAGAGGATTGCCGAGGAGGCCGAGCGCTATCAAAAAACCATGATAGCCGAGCTAAAGGCCGAGCAGGAACGGCGAATCAGCGCAAAGCTGGGGGAGAACAAGTTCACCCTGCTGGAGTTCCGAGAGACCTGTACCCAGGAAATTTATGGGCAGGTCGAGCGGAAGGTCGCGGAGTTTACAGACTCGCCGGCCTACCTGACCCATTTGAAAAACCTGCTGAAGGCAGCCCTTGCAACCCTCGGCGCGGCAGCCGAGGCGGAGGTCTACCTCCGCGCGAAGGATATGTCCTTTCAGGCAGAGCTTGCAGCGGTTGTTCCCGAGGCGCGCCTGCGCTTTCTTGAGGACGGCTTTTCTCTGGGTGGGCTGCTGGTTGTCTCTCCGTCAAAGGCAAGGCGCATCGACATGAGCTTTGACACCGCCTTGGCCGACATGGTGGGGCATGTGTCTGAGCTTGCGGGACTGAAGATGGGTGAATAGTCCCACAACGATTTTATCCCGGGGGTGTTAGATTGGAAACAAATCAATATACGATATACGGCGTGAACGGCCCTGTTATCACCGTGCGCGGCGGCAGAGGCCTGCCGATGATGAGCATGGTCTATGTGGGCGAGGAAAGAATCCCCGGCGAGGTGGTCAGCGCAAGAGGCGACACAACGGTGGTTCAGGTCTATGAGAGCAGCGAGGGGCTGGGGCTGGGACAGCCGATTTTCCCCACGGGAAAGCCCATGTCAGTGCTCTTAGGACCTGGCATGCTCTCGAACATCTATGATGGCATTGCCCGCCCCTTAAAGACCATTGCAGACCAGGCGGGCAGCTTTATTGCAAGGGGCATCACCCTGCCGTCCTTGGACTTGGAAAAGCGTTGGGAGATGAAGCTCACCGTCCGGGAAGGGGAGAAGGCCCTGCCCGGCATGGTGTTTGCCACCACCCAGGAGACGGAGGCCACCGAGCACCGCTGCCTGGTTCCCCTTCAGGTACAGGGCACCTTTGCGGAGGTGCGGCCGGACGGAGATTATCAGGTGACGGAGGTTTTGGCCGTCGTGGTGGATGAAAAGGGGCAGAAAATTCCCCTGACCGCCGCCCAAGAGTGGCCGATTCGCAGACCCCGCCCCGCGGCGGCACGTCTGCCGATTCAGCGTCCCTTAGTCACAGGCCAGAGAGTAATTGACACGCTCTTTCCCGTGGGCAAGGGCGGCTGTGCGGCGATT
>CAYXNK010000083.1:0-4433 GCA_964466395.1 uncultured Oscillospiraceae bacterium
TAAGCTGTAAACTCCCATGTTGTAAATTGGGAGCAGGGTCAAACCTCTCCCAATTTACAATAAGAAAGCGCATCAAAGTAGGTGAAAGCGTGATTAAGAAAAAATACCGTTTCAACGGCGAAGATGGGTTCCATGCGCGCCCGGTAACAGAATTTGTGAAAATAGCAAAGGGCTTTGAAAGCAAAGCCGAAATTATATTTAATGACGAGACCTTTGATGGAAAAAGCCCCCTGTCAATAATGTCCGCTTGCATTGAGGATGGCCGCGAGTTCCAAATCGTATTAGACGGAGCGGACGAGGAAGAGGCGTTTTCCGCATTAGAGGGGAAAATGCGTTTTGAGGAACAGTATTTTTGCCCCGCAGAAGGTGATGCCCCGGTTGAAAATGATACTGAGGCACAGGAGACAAAAACAAGTCAAAGTACAGATGCCTATTTGACCATCTCCACGGGCTGCTCTATAGGCACGGCACAGGTCATTAAGCGGCATCGCTTTACTGATGTTCGGCAAGAAACAACTATTCCCGAAAAAGAAATTGCCCGCCTTGAAGAGGCAATTGAGTCCTTAAAGAAAAAACTTGAGCACTCGGCGGAGAGAGCACCGGATAAGAATCTTAAGGAAATACTCGGCGCTCACAGTGAGATTTTACTTGATGCGCACTTTGTTCAGGCCGTCAAGGACCAAATAAATAATGAAAACAAATCCTGTCTGGCCGCAATTGATTTTGCATCCGGTGAATACCAAAATAAGTTTTTGGCATTGGATAACGAGAGGATGCGGGCGAGGGCGGCAGATATTAAAGATGTTTCGGCGCAGTTGATAAATGAAATCACCGGTGAAGGCATCGAGCTTGTTATACGAGAGAAAGGTACAATTCTCGTTGCAGATGAGATACTCCCGTCTGACACCATTAAGCTGGATAAAAACATGGTTTCCGGTTTTATTACCCAGACCGGGGGGAAAAACTGCCACAGCGCGATCATTGCCAGAAGTATGGGCATACCTGCAATATCAAACGTCACTAATGCTGCCGAAATAATACACGACGGCGATGTGCTGATCCTGGACGCCGGAGAACATGGCACTGTCATAATTAATCCGGATAGAGATCAACTTGAACATTACCGGTCGAAAATCAGCGAAAGACTCAAAGAGTCCCTTGAAAACGAAAAGTACAAAAATGTGCCGACCAAAACTCTTGACGGCTATGAAATGGAGTTGGCGGCAAACATTTTTGACGCCTCAAAGCTGCAAAGTGCCGTTGAAAGCGGAGCACAGGGGGTTGGGCTCTTCAGAACCGAGTTTTTGTACATGAATCGCCTGACGCCGCCAACATTGGAGGAACAATTTGAGTGCTATAAATCCTTGCTCCAAGAGGCAAAGGGACTTCCCATAACCATAAGAACCCTTGACGCGGGAGGGGATAAGCCGACGCCCTGTCTAAAAATGCCCAAAGAAGACAACCCGTTTTTGGGCGTGAGGGCAATACGCTTTTGCCTGAGAAATGAGGACATTTTCAACACACAATTAAAGGCTCTGCTGATGGCCAGCGCTTATGGCAACTTGAGAATTATGTTTCCGATGATCACCACCTGCGAGGAGCTAAGCCGTACGCTGGAGCTGCTCAATGAGCAAAAGAGAATTCTGGAAGAACAGGGGATCGGTATCGGCAACTATTCTGTGGGGATCATGATCGAGACCCCTTCGGCGGTTATAATGAGCCGCGAGCTGGCAAAAATGGTGGACTTTTTCAGTATAGGAACCAATGATCTTACTCAATATACCATGGCTGCGGACAGAGGCTCCACGGACTTATCAGAGCTTAACAGCGCCTGCCAACCGTCAGTTCTCCGCTCAATTTACTATGTTGTTAAGACCGCCGAGGATGCCGGAATATGGGTAGGTGTATGTGGGGAGAGCGGGAGCGACCCCTTGCTGGCTCCGCTGTATTTGGGCATGGGCATTTCTGAGCTTAGCATGAACGAGAGCTCCATAGCACCAATTAGGCGCATTATCAATAATTCCAACCGCAAAGAGCTGGCTAAAAAGTGTGACTTCGTGCTCTCCATGCCCACGGCCGGAGAGGTTCACAAGGCATTAAAGGAGCTTTAAACCAGTCCGCATTTTGCGGTAATGCTTAATCAGTTTATATTTTGGTTGCCGTTTTCGGCGGCTGAAATTGTATAAAAATAATTCTATGAGGTGAGAAACTTGTACACAAAGCGTATTTTAAAACCGCCATTTTTTGAAATCGGTCCAAAGCAGTACCTCTATGGTGACGATGTTTTGGAGCTTGCTCTGATTGCTGACGAAGCGTCGAGGAAGCACGGAGTTCAGGTCATTTTTACAACTCCTTTCCCTGATATTCGCATGGTTGCAGAGAAAACCAAGGATCTGATCGTCTTTGCACCGTCAATGGATAATATCCCTGTGGGCAGAGGACTGGCAAACATCCTTCCGGAGTCCGTTCGTGCTGCCGGAGCTGATGGCGTTATGCTTAACCACGTTGAAAAGCAGCTTTCGTATCTGGTGCTTAAGGGAACCATGGACAGAGCGAGAGCTTTGGAAATGCTGACCCTTATCTGCACAGACTCCACTGTTGAGGCCAAGGCCGCAGCTCTGCTTTCGCCTACAGTCATTACAGCCGAGCCCAACGACCTTATCGGAACAGGAAAGGCCAGCAGCCTTGATTATATCCGCGAGTCCGTTGAGGCGATCCATGCAATTGATCCGAACATCTATGTGCTTATTGGAGCCGGCATAGCTTGCGGACAGGACGTTTATAACGTTATTAAGGAAGGCGCAGATGCCTCCGGTTCATCCAGTGCTGTTGCCTGTGCAAAGGACAAGTATGCTCTCGTTAACGAAATGCTGGCAGCAGCAAGACAGGCCTGGGACGAAAGAAACGCAAAATAGAAAACACAAGAGTCATTTCTTGCGAATATAATTTTTGGAGGCAATTTATGAAAGTTTACAGAGAAACAATAACAGTTCAGTCCGAGGGACTGCACCCCACTTTCCACGATGTTACAAAACAGGTTAAAGAAGCGCTTGCAAACTCTGGAGTTCAGAACGGCATTTGCGTTGTGTATTCTCACCACACAACTTGCTCCGTAATGATTCAGGAATCTTCTCATGACCGCACATATTTCGGTCTTGAGTATTTGCAGCAGGATCTTTGCAATATCATGGAAAAGCTTGTTCCCACCTGCCGCGTTGAGGGACAGTATATGCATCCCGGCGAGAAGCACATTGAGTTTGCTTACACAGTGGGCGATGAGCCCTATGCCTCCCTGAATACCGATGCGCACCTGCGTTCGATTTTCTTCGGCAGAAGCGAGACCTCTGTTATCATTGACGGCAACTTGGATCTTGGTCAGTTCGGTTATGTTTATTTCATCGACTGGGATCAGGTAAGAGCTCGTGAGCGTCAGGTCCAAATACAAATTATCGGAGATTAGTATTAAATAAAGAGTATTATGCGGCGAATGTTCATACATTCGTCGCATAATACAATAGGAAAATATTATGCAAATAAATGATTATACAAGCAATATACTTAAAGACATCGACGGCGTTTTCAGCAAAATCAGCAATGAATCGGCGGACCTGCTTTTGGACAAGATCATTTCCTGCAACCGGGTGTTTTCAGCCGGAGCAGGCAGATCGCAGCTAATGATGAAAGCCTTTGCCATGCGTCTTATGCACAGTGGAACAGGCAGCTTTGTCGTTGGGGAAACAGTCACTCCCGCCATCACTGACAAGGATATTTTGATAATTGGCAGCGGTTCGGGAGAAACGGCCACGCTTAAGGTTATAGCTGAAAATGCAAAGAAAGCAAACGCGGTACTTGCCGTCATTACAACCGCCCCCAAGTCTTCCCTTGCCTCAATGGCAGATGTTGTGCTGGAGATACCGGCATCTGTCAATCACCTTAATAAAAACGGAAACTCGTGGCAGCCGGGTGGCAACTCCTTTGAGCAAAGCCTTCTCATTTTCCTTGACGCGCTCGTTATTATGCTTGCAGACCGCAAGAACATAGACGTGTCGTCTACGTTGACACTCCATGCGAATTTGGAATAGGGGGATATAAAAATGATAGTAGCTCCTTCTTTACTGGCGGCTGATTCCCTGCAATATGGACTTGAGATGCAAACCATTAAAGCGGCAGGTGCAGAATATTTGCATTTGGACGTGATGGACGGACATTTTGTGCCCAACTTGTCTTTTGGACCGACCTTAATTTCCAAGCTTAGAAATGGCACTGACTTGGTTTTCGATGTGCATCTGATGATAGATTATCCCCAGAACTTTGTGGAGCGGTTCATAGATGCCGGCGCTGACATTATTACGGTTCATTTGGAAGGCACGCAGAAAATTGAACTAATCAAGGAAATGTGTCATGCCCGTGGTGTGAAATTTGGTATCGCCGTT
>CAYXNK010000083.1:4443-9943 GCA_964466395.1 uncultured Oscillospiraceae bacterium
CCGTTTGTCCGGATACGCCTATTTGCAAAATAGAAAAACATGCTGATGGACTGGATCTGCTGCTTATCATGAGTATTTATCCCGGCGGAGAGGGTCAGAAATACATGCCTGAGGCAACAGATAGAATCGTCCAGGCAGCTGAAATCAGAAACGCTAATAATTATAGCTATCTCATTAGTGTTGACGGAGGAATTAACGACCGGACTGCCAAGCTGTGCAAATCAGCAGGGGCGGACATTGTCGTATCCGGCAGTTACCTGTTTTCGAAAGCGGATAAAAGAGCAGCTGTCAGTTCCCTGATGTAAAAAAACAGTATACATATAAGAATCACCGCACCAAAAAGCTCAGGACGTCGTCGACGTCCTGAGCTTTTTTATTTGCGTTGGTGGGGTTAGAATCGGTGTCAGTCGCCCAGATCCAGCGGCGCTACCTTGTAGGCAAACACATACTTGGTATTTTTGCTGTTGCTGTAAAATAAGCTCTTCACCCGGTCAATCACCATGCGGCCCATGTTGTTATGGGTAATCGAGGGCAGCAGCACCACATACTGCAAAGGGCTGTAGCGGGCCACGGTGTCGCCGCGGCGCAGGCTGTTTTGCAGAGCGTCCAACAAACGCCCCATCACCTGCTCCATCTCCAAAGCCTCCACCGGCTTATGATCCATCCGATACACGGTCACCAGCGCCAGAAACATCGCCCTGCCCAGACGTTTTAAGTTGCGCATATTCAAATGATAAACATCCTTGAAAATGGCGTACTCACAGACAAAGGCCCCATTGCCGGCCTGATCTGCCTTCAGCTCGCTGCAGATTTCCTCGATGTTGGCACCCGTACTCTTTTCTCCCTTGATCAGTTGCTTGTAAAAGTTCAAAATCTCATCCGAGGGCTTTAAGCCCAGATGTGTGTAATGCAAATTGGTGGTGTTTTGGTATTGCGCCAGCGCTTCCTTATTTTTCCCCATTTTAAGCAGCGCCGTCATCAGTTCCAAATTCAGCATGGAATCAAACGCGTCGATCTCCAGCGCCATCTTGCACACGCGGATCACATCGCCATAGCTCGTTTGTTCGCTTAGCAAGCCAATATACTTGTACACCGTGTTCAGGTACAGATCATGATAATAGAAGCTCTTCGGCGCGATCCAGGTTTCCAGACTGGAATTAACCAGCAAATCGTCCGTATATAAATAGAGTACTTCTTCAAACTGCGCCTTTGCCTCGTCTGTCAGCTCCGTTACGTCTGCCACGGCATTGCAGAGCTCCTCCATGCGGAATACGTCTATGTGGCTGGTTAGGTCCGGGTTCCACATGTAGGCGCCCGGCTTCGTTAAAATTGCCGTATCCAGACCAAACTGCTCCAAATCCTTACGCAGGCGGCTGACCAGCGTTTTCAGAGTGTTCTCCATATTGATTGTTTCCGACCCGCTCCACAGCACCTCCACCAGACGCCCCACGGATACCATCTTGTTTTTATTGATAATCAAATATTCCAACAGCGCCATCTTCTTCTTGGACGACTTGATCTGATGTGTAATATCCTTTCCGTCTACTATCATGTTTAACTCGCCAAAGACATTGATCTCTACACGGTTCATCCTTTTTCAGCCCTCCGAATATGGTATATGTATTACAAATGAATGCATACGAATATCATATTAAATAAATCATAATTCGTCAAGCGTAAAAGCCCGTAAAACACAGGAAAATAACCCCTTAAAGATATGCGGGTGAATAAAAAAAATAAAAAAATATCAACAGAAAGCCGATTTGTAACCAGCGTGTAACATTGGGTCAATATAATTAAAGTACAATGAGCGGAAAAAGTGGTTCAAAGTAACCGTATACAAGATAGATGTGGAAGTTAGTCAGCCCTTTTGCCCGAGGATAACCGATTTGAGGGCGGAATGTTCAGAAAGGAGATAACATGAAAAAGAAAAGTCACAGTTTCAATATACAGAGGATATTAACTCTCATAATGGCGGCAATCCTTCTGATGTCGACAATCAATATGTCGGTGTTTGCGTTGGGAGATCAGGATGAACAGGATCCTTCTTCTGCGCAAATAAACAGTACAACGGAAGAGCTCGAATCGGTTGGAGAAGCCGTTACCCATACGGTGACCTTCAATCCGGTCAGCGACGCCGTTTTCACTGTTGACGTCGTTGAAGGCAACACCGTCACGCAGCCGGCAAATCCGGCTGTGCCCGAAGGGAAAGCATCGTTTATCGGCTGGTATTTAGGAGAAACCGCATACGATTTCTCAACGCCGGTTACCGCAGACATTACGCTTGTGGCTAAATTCCATGACAAGTGGCTCGTCAGCTTTACAGACGCCGACGGCGATGTTTTTGACACCAAAGAAGTTACGGACGGCTTAACAGTAACGCCGACGGCGAAGGAGTTTGCGCCACCGGGAGGAAAGGTTTTCGGCTCATGGTATTTAGGGGTCGAGGAATATGATTTCTCAACGCCCGTCAAGAGCAATTTGACGCTGACGCCCCATTTCCTGGATACGCATTACATGTATTTTATTTCCAAAGGCTCAAGCGTAGCCCATCAGCTCGTCACCGACGGCCAAAAGGCGACAAAACCGACGGACCCGTCGAGAGTTGGTTATACATTCACGCATTGGTCGCTGACGGAAGACGGACCGGCGTTTGATTTCAATACATCAATCAGCGCGGACACAACCTTATACGGCGTTTGGACGGGTCAGTCAGTCAACTACACCATCGTTTACTGGCTTGAAAAACCGAACATCGACGGCGATCCGGGAACGAACCCGGCGAACTACATATTCAACAAGAGCGTGACGGAAAATGCAATCGCCGGCAGCACAGTAACGCCGACCGCCGAAAGCCTTGAAGCCGTCGCCTATGCTCAGTTCAGTCACGCCAATTCGGCGGTGATTTCGGGAAGCGGCACCACCGTCGTCAACGTGTACTTTAAGCGCACGGTCTATACGGTGAAGTTTAACTTAAATTTACAGTCAAACAACGATTATTACAGGAATCACAGAGCCTCTTTGACCAAAGACGACGAGACCTACACTGCCCCCACCATGTATGAAATCAACGTTAAGTATGAACAGGATATCTCGAACCTGTGGCCTCTCGCGTGGAACGCAACCATAACGCAAAAAGCGGATATTTGGGAGAAAACTGGGGGAATGTTTGGGAGCTGGAAAGATACGGGAGATAACCGAGTATACACTTTCGTGTCTTGGCGGCCTCCGATATCAGGTACTTCTGCGTGGCTGACAAAACGTTTGACGCTGACGACGGACATGATCGCTCAGGCGACAAACGATGTCATCGAAGTCAAAGCAAACTGGACGACCGATTCACTTACGAGAAAACAGGTAAATTACTGGTTTGAGCAGTTGCCCGGCGAAACGGGTACAACGAGCACATACGGCGACAAGCTAACCGACACGACATATCCAGACGGCAGGACATATGTTAAAAGCATAGAATACTCCCAGGCTTTCGACGCAAGCGGCTCGCTGAGTCCGAAACAAATCGAAGGCGTTACGTTTGTAGGCGAAAACAACACTCCACAAACCTATAATTTCTACTACAACCGCAACCGCTTTACGCTTTCGTTTGATACGCAGGGTGGCAACACGATCGATTCCGTATCGAACATCATGTACGGCGCAGCGATTGCGGCCAACAAACCTGCGGATCCTACAAAGACGAACTACATCTTTAAAGGTTGGTATTACGACGCGGAATACAACAAACCCTTTGATTTTGCGACGGTGACGATGCCCAACGCGAACCTGAAGGTTTTCGCAAAGTGGGAACCGTCTCAATATACCGCGACATTTTATGACAATATCAGCGGCAATATTATCGCCACACAAGGCATTGCGACGGGTATCTATGTAAAGGATCCCGGAATATATATTCTCAATCAAGCCTACGAAGGCTTGGGCGAATTCCTCGGATGGTATTGGTATCTTCCGGGAACGTCAAAGCTCGTATCTTATTCATGGGAAACGCCCGTCAGCGGTAATATCGATCTGTATGCGCAGTGGCGCACGGAAGGCTTCAATCTCACGTATGACAAAGGCACCGGAACGGGAACTGCCCCGACGGATACAAATACATATAAGCTCAACGTCAAGGCTGCCGTAAAGGCAGGTTCGAGCCTCACGCCGCCCAGCGGAAAGGTATTCATCGGATGGAAAGTAGACGGACAGGGCAAAACGTATTATCCGAACAATACGATTGACGTATACGGCAACCTGACCCTTGTCGCTCACTACATTGACCAAAACAAGGCGACTACGCTTACCTTTGTACAGAACTATGACGGCGCAACGCCGCCGAATCAAGCCTGGACCGTTGAAAAAAATGTAAAGCTCAACCTTGCGGAAGGGATCTTCGAACGGGAAGGTTATACCCTGACAAACTGGAACAGCAAAGCCGACGGAACCGGGATCACTTATGCTCTCGGCGCGGAATACACGCCTAGCGGACCTGCAACCTTCTATGCAATTTGGAAGGCAAATCCGCTTACGGTCAAATTTGCCGCAGGCAGCGGCGGAAGTTTAAGCGGAACGACAAAAGTTGAAAATATCGAAAAGGGAACCCTGTGGAGCACGATTGCTGTTCCCACGCCGGTACCCGACGAAGGATTTTATTTCAGCGGATGGGATAAGACTTTCCCCGGCACGATCACCGAAAGCGCAACCTATACCGCGAACTTCGCTGCCAAAACGACCATTACGCTAACGGGCGGCAGCGTTACGACAACCTATAACGGCTCTTTGCAGTATGGGAACGGCTACACAGGTACACCCTCGGGGCTTACCATCACCGGCATCACTGCCCAGGGCGGCGGTACAGACGCCGGGACTTATGACGTAGCCTTCTCAGGAACTCCCACCATCACAAGCGATGGGCAGGATGTTACCCATAAGTACACCATCATTTATAAGCCGGGCAAGGTGACTATTAATAAAGCCCAACTGGTCGTCACGGCGGATAACCATTCAAGGAAGTTTGGGGTAAATAACCCGACCCTGACTTACAGTATTGATGGGCTCAAGGGCACGGATACCTTTACCGGTGTTACGATTAACACCACGGCGGTTAAGACCTCTCCCGTGGGCAGCTACGATATAACCGTATCGGGAGCGACATCCATAACCAACTACACGGTAAAGTACAATAAGGGTACGCTGACTGTAACAAACAGCGACGCTCTGACACTTACCGCCACAGGCTACAGCGGCACATACGACGCAGCGGAGCACAACGGTGTGGTGAGCGTAATACCCTCTGTTGAGGGTGCGGCCATCACCTACAGCTCAGCGGAAAACGGCACATACGACGACGAGATTCCTCAGGTGAAGAACGCCGGCAGCACCACCATCTGGGTCAAAGCCAGCCTTGCCAACTACGACGACGTTAAGACCTCGGTCACGGCAGTGGTTACCAAAGCCCAACTGGTCGTCACGGCGGATAACCATTCAAGGAAGTTTGGGGTAAATA
>CAYXNK010000084.1:0-9850 GCA_964466395.1 uncultured Oscillospiraceae bacterium
AGCCCCGAAAATGTTGATGCCATTGTGATTTACCTCATACCTGCCGGTCAAAAAGACCGGCGCTGCCCGAAAGTACCTCTGAGCCGCCTCTGCTGTCATAGGTGCCGACCTGCTCGGTGCTCAGAAGCGTGTCCATCATCGCGGCGAAATAGTCCTTTTTCTGAGAGAGCAGCTCCTGATTTTTCCCGTTTAAGGCCGTCAGCCGATGGACAAGCTCCACAAGCCCTGACCGAAGCTGCAAAAGCTCTGCCCGCTGTTGTGGATTTTTTATCTGCTCACAAAGCTCCGAAAGGGCAGGCGCGGCCCCAAGGCCAAGCCTCTCCGCCAGAGTTTCTGAAATTGAAACACGCTCTCTGTCCAGCTCTGCTGCCTTTTCCGCCAGGGCTGTCTCCTCCTCAATCATCTTGCTGAGCGGATCGGGATCGCCCGCGACAATTGCGTCCGTCATTTCCTCAGAGATTAAGAGCATCTGCTCATAGACGACTTTCTCGTCTAAAAGAATCTCCATTAGATTTTCTGTCAGTGTTTCGACCACTATTTTTTCCTCCCGTCTCATCCGGTCTCCCGAATCTCAAAGGGAGACGCTGTTATATGGTGATGTCAACGTTGGCGCCCAGCATCTTGCTGGCAATGTCCCGGCCGCTCACCTTGTAGGTGCCTTCTTGAATTTGCCTGCTGATTAGCTCAAAGCGGGCGGATTCCTTCTCAGACACGGCGTCCATTCCGGCCTTTGCCTCGTTGAACACTGCAGAAAAGCTCTTGGCGCTGCCGGAAAGCTCTACCCTGTCTGTCTCGGCCTTGGGGGGAACCTGGGCCGCTCTTTGAACGGCCTGTTCTTTATAACGTTCAACCATCCCACTCTGTGGAACAGAATTAATCTTCATTTCATTCACTCCTTCTTATGTTTGCTCATGCGAGATTTCCCTTAATCTTGCCTGGTATGCATTCTCGTAACGCTGCTGCTTTCTGTCTTTTCGGCGGCCTTTTCGTTGCTCTTTGCGATGGCGTTTGCCTCGCTTTTCCATGCGCTGGCGCACTTTACGCAGAGCTTGCCCGCGCTGATGGGTGCGCCGCAGGCAGCACACTTCATGCTGGTCTTTCCCTCGGCTTCCTTCCTGGACAAGCGCCCCTCCTTTATAAAGTGCAGAACCGCTTTTTCGGAAACCCCTGTGTTTTCGGAAATCTCCGCGGCGTTGATTGCCGCAGCTTTGTTGGAATAGAGGTATTCCCTGACCTTGACAAAGTCCTTGTCCAGCGTTTCGCTGCATTGGGGGCAGTGCGGGGTGCCCAGGCTTTGAAATAGTTTGCCGCAAAAATCACAGCTTTTGATTGTAGGAGCCATATTATGTTCCTCCGAAAAAAATCATACTGGGCTCATCAGCGCCGGACGTTGATTGCAAGGCCTTCCATGTCGTCTGCCGTCTGCAGTGCCTTGCCTGCAAGAGAAAACAGCCGCTGCGCCTGAATGAGCTGTGTCAGCTCGGTTGCCAAATCCACGTTGGAAGCTTCAAGGTAAGACTGTCGAAGCTCAGCCTCTTCAGAAATCGTTGCCGTGCCGGAATTCGCTGTTTCACGGAAGGTGGTGTTGTCCTCGGACGAGAGGCCGGAGGGGTTGTCGAACACGAAGATGCCGATGCGCGCCGTGCTGCCGTCCGCCCGGGTAACGGTTCCGTCCGCCCCGATTTCCGCACCGGCAGAGCCTTCTTCTCCTAACTGGATGCGGCTGCCGTCGGCGTCGAGCACATAGAGTCCCCTGTCGTTTACAAGGTAGCTTCCATCATCTTCCATGGAGATGGAAAACGAGCCGTTTCTGGTGTAGCTCCAGGCGCCGTTCGGCTCTTGGAGGCAGAAGTAACCCGCGCCCATAATGGAAAAGTCGTTGTCGTTTCCGGTTTCCTTCACAGCGCCGGGGGTGAGGTCTGTTCTTGTGGTGCCGGGCAGGAGCCCCGCGCCGCGTATCTGCTTTTCCCGCTCGCCCTCAGGGCTTTTCATCGCAGTGTAAATCGTGTCCTGAAAGCTGAGGCTGCGGCTCTTATAGCCGGTTGTGTTGACGTTTGCCAGGTTGTTTGCAGCCGTGTCGATGCGAAGCTGCTGGTTGCGCAGGCCGGAGGCCGCCGTATGTAACGCTTGTATCATCTCTTATCACCTCAGTCTTCCAATGTCGTTAACGGCCATGCCCAGGGTGTCGTCCGTCATGGTGAGCACCTTTTGGCTGGCTTCATAAGCCCTGTAGGTGGTGAGCATTTTCACAAGCTCATCGGCAACCTCGACATTTGAGCCTTCCAGGTGACCCTGGACAAGCTTAAAGTCCGTTGCCTCAATGGCGCCTGCTCCGGCGTAGAGGTTGCCGCCCTGCTTCTGCAGCCCATTCGGATCTTCAAAGGTCACGATGCGCAGCCTGTCAAGTTCTGTGTTCTCCACCGTGATGGTGCCCTGGGAGCTCACCGAGAAGTCCCCGGCGCCAATTTGGATGCGCCCGTTTTCGCCTTGAACAAAGTCTCCCGCGTCCGTCACCAGATAGCCCGCCGCGTCCACCTCAAAGTTTCCGGCACGGGTATAGCGCTCGCCCGCGTCTGTTTCGATGACAAAGAAGCCGTCGCCATAGATGGCGAGATCCGTTTGCTTGTTGGTGACCTGGGGCATTCCCTGGGTAAAACCTGTGTGCACCCTGTCAACATAGGTGCCGAAGCTATAGGGGCCGACGCCGCGCCTGGCGTTTAAGATCTTTTCGGCGTCCATTTCCTGAAGCATCACATTGTCAAAGGACGAGGATATCACCGTGTCTTTTTTGAATCCAGTCGTTTGAGCGTTGACGATATTGTTCGTTACCACGTCCATTTTAGACCGTTGGGTGGCCATGGCTGACGCTGCCGTATAGAGCCCTCTAAGCATTTCATCATCTCCTGAAACCCGCTTGCAAATCCTTGCAATGAAATTTCCACACTCCATGCGTCTATTTTATCGGACGTTCCTAACGATAACTTTACCGAAAGAATGCCTTTCTGAGGCCTATCGAAAAAAATATTATGTAAAATCAAAAAATCTCCGCGATTTTGCGGCGGTTTTCACTAATATACTGCTTTTTTCATCTTTTCCCCGATGATGGCAAGCACCTTCGAGTGAATTTGGGATACTCTCGATTCCGTAACCTTGAGGGTTGCGGCAATCTCCTTGAGCTTCATTTCCTCGTAGTAATAGAGGGTAATCACCAGCCGCTCCTTTTCCGGCAGCTCGTCAATGATGTCTGCCAGAGTTTGGAGCACCTCCTCGTTCATCAGGATTTCAGCGGGATTGTTCTCCGTCGTGCGCGCGCTGCTGTCCACAAAATAGGTGTCTGTCACCATATCCTCAAAGTACATGAGGTTGAACATATGGGTCTTTTCCAAAACCTTGCGGACATCCTCCACGGTCATCTGCATATAGTCTGCAATTTCCTTGTCCGAGGGGCTGCGGCCAAAGGTGTTTTCCAGAATCTCAATGGCTTGGTTAATGCTGTTTATTTTTCTCCGCAGGCTGGAGGGCGCCCAGTCCTGCTTTCTCAGGTAGTCGAGAATTTCGCCTCGGATTCTGGTTGAGGCATAGGTTTCAAACTTCACGCCATATTCAAGGTCATACTTGTCAACGGCGTCAATGAGCCCGATTACGCCGCAGTTAATCAGGTCGTCGCTCTCACTGTAGCCCTTATATTTGGGCATGAGCCGCCGAACCGTACTTTTGACGAGGGGGATATAGTGCGTCAGAATTTCATTCTTCAGCTGCGGCTCCCGATTTATGACATAGCGCCGCCAAAGCTCGTCAATTTCATTATGTGTTCTTGTTTCAACATTCATAAGCATCCTCCGCTTCACGCAAAAGACTGGTTAGCCCCAGGGCTCACTCCATCAGAGCGGCGCATTCCTCCATCATCCGGAGCGCAAGCGCTCTTGTGTCCGCCTCCTCAATGTCTCCCGGTATGTTCTGTCCATGGGTCATATAGGTCAGCGCACGGCCGGAATACAGGCAAAGATTCAAGATGTTTCCATGCAGGGCAGTTTCGTCGTTTTTTGTGACCAGCAGTTTATAGTCGTCTAAATGGCTGTAGCTGTCGATAATCTCCTTGCAGGAGGAAAAGCAGGTCGGCGTGCTGAGGGTCAGGAGAACCTCCTTGACCAGCGGGTGCCGCGCCATCTTCTGCACGCTTCTTCTGTGCGCGGGGTCAAGGGGGCCCTTGCCCGCTGTGTCGATTAAAATCACGTCCATCCCGGAGAGCTCTGCCAGAGCCGGCTCTAGCTCATCGGCGCTGTAAATGGTCTTAATCGGCAAATCCATCATGTCAGCATACAGGTGCATGTGCTCACAAGCGGAGATTTTATAGGCGTCCGCGTTCACGATGCCCACTTTTTTGCCTTCCTTGAGGTAGCCCGCCGCAAGCTTTAGGAGAGAGCTGGTTTTTCCTGCCCCGGTGGGGCCGATGAACAGAACCGCCTTCTTCTCCGCCTCCAGTGGCGCTGTGCTCACAAGGCTGCCCCGCAGCGCCCGACAAACGGCGCTTTTTGCATCCCGCTCCAGGCCGGCTTCCATAATGTCCGCCGCCTGACTTGTCACCTGTTGGGCATATTGCTCGGAAACCCGGCAGCTGACGAGACCCTTGGTGATGGCGGCCAGCTCCCATTCCTGGGCAGAGCTTGCCCAGTCGTCATAGGCTGGGACGGCGGGTGGACTGAAAACAATCTGCTCGCGCAGCTCCGAGCCTGCTGTCAGGGGGGGGAGGTGCGCTGCCTGCGTCTGAGGCGCTGTTGTCTGGGTCTGCCGCCTCAGCCTTGCGGGGATTTTTTCCGGCTCATAGCCCACTAAAACCTCGTAATAGGACTTGGGAAACAGGTTCAGGAATCCGCCTTTTGTCACCTTTCGGGTATCCAAAAGCAGGGCGTCGGGGCCGTATTCCTTGGAGATGGACTCCACCGCCTGCTGCATATCCACTGCTGTAATCTTCGTTGTTACCATATTAAGCTCCAATTTCTCTGTTATATACGAACTCAATACTAGACCCGGATGACACCTTCAGAGTGAATTTCGATGCTCTGATCCAGCTCATTGTAAGAAAGTACCGCAAGGTCCGGGACAATCATTTCCGCAATCTTCTTAAACTTCCGCCGCACCAAGGGGGAGGTCAGCACCACCGGGGTTTTGCCCCGGGCACTGAGGCTTTCCACATTATCCTTGATGCTTAAAATAATGCTCTGCATCTGGGACGGGTCAATGGCGACGCTGGAACCCACCTCGTTTTGCTTGGAGCGCTCCAAGATTAGCTGCTCTAGCTGAGGCTCCAAGGTGATGACCGTTGCCTCGTCTCCCTGGACAAAGCGCCTTGTAATTGTGCGCCGCATCCCCTGGCGGACATATTCCGTCAAAAGGTCTGTGTCCTTTGTCACAACGCCGTAATCGGCGAGGGTTTCCAGGATTGTGGCCATGTCGCGAATCGGCACGCTCTCCCGCAGGAGATTGACGAGAACCTTTTGGATTTCACCCAGGGAGAACACCCTTGTGGCCTCCTCTACAAGTGCCGGCTGCTGTGCCTTCAGGTTGTCTATCAGGGTCTGCACCTGCTGGCGGCTCATGAGTTCATAGCTGTATTGCTTAATCAGCTCGGTCAGGTGGGTCGCGATAACCGAGGGCGGGTCAAAGGTGGTGTAGCCCAAGAGCTCCGCCTTTTCCCGGATATTCTTGTTAATCCAGAGGGCGGGCATTCCAAAGGCGGGGTCAACCGTTTCGATGCCCGAGATGGTCTCCTGGGTGCCGGCAGCGTTGATGGCCAGCACATGGTCTGCCATCACTTCGCCTCTGGCAACCTCCTGCCCCTTGATTTTCAGCACATATTCGCTTGTGTGGAGCTGGACGTTGTCCCGCAGCCGAATCGAAGGCACAATCACACCCATTTCCAGGGCGCACTGCCGGCGAATCATCACAATCCGCTCCAGGAGGTCGCCGCCCAGGTTTGTATCCACCATGGGGATTATCCCATAGCCGAACTCAAACTCCACAGGCTCTATCTTGAGTAGGCTTGCAATGTTTTCGGGCTTTCGCTTTTCCTCGGCCGCGGCCTCTGCCTGGCTCGCCACTTCCTGCACGACCTCGGTTTTTTTCTTGCTCTTGCTGATTGCCGTGTAGCCGACGATAATCAGGCCGGCCGCAATCGCCATCATCGGAATCTTGGGCAGACCCGGAACCAGACTGAGCAGAAGAACGACGCTGCCGGCTCCCATGAAGATATAGGGCTTGCTGAACAGCTGCTCTGCCACATCCTCGCCGAAGCTGTTTCCCGACGAGGCGCGGGTGACAACGACGCCCATAGAGGTGGAGATTAAAAGCGCGGGAATCTGGCTGACCAGACCGTCACCCACTGTGGCGAGGGTGTAAACCTGGACGGCGTCCATGGCTTGCATCCCCTCCATCACAACGCCGATAATCAGGCCGCCGACAATGTTAATCAGAGTGATAATGATACCGATAATCGCGTCGCCCTTAATAAACTTACTAGCGCCGTCCATAGAGCCGTAAAAGTCCGACTCTCTCTGGATGTCCAGTCGCCTCTGTTTTGCCGTAACCTCGTCAATCGCGCCGGTGTTTAGGTCCGCATCGATGGACATCTGCTTTCCCGGCATAGCATCCAGGGCGAAGCGAGCTGCAACCTCGGCCACACGCTCGGCGCCCTTGGTGATGACGATAAACTGGATGGCGATGATAATCAGAAACACAACGAGACCAACCACCAGGTTTCCGCCGATGACGAAGTTTCCGAAGGTCGCAATCACGTTGCCCGCGTTTCCGCCGTTTCCAAGAATCAGTCGGGTGGAGGCAACGTTCAGCGACAGGCGGAACAGGGTGGTAATCAGGAGCAGGGTGGGCAGAATGGAAAATTCCAGCGGCTGCTTGATGTTCAGGGTTGTCAGAAGGATGAAGACCGAGAGGGCAATATTGATGATGAGCATGACATCAAGAACGGCTGTGCCCAGCGGTATGATAATGAGCATAATAACCGCCAGCACCAAACCTGCCATAAAGATATCTGCTATTTTCATCGGTATCCCCCTCCTGTCTTATTTTTTAGCCCGTACACATAGGCCAGAATTTCGGCAACCGCCTTATACATATCCTTTGGAATCTCGTCGCCCACCTCGCAGAGCTTATACAGCGTCTGGGCAACGGGCTTGTTCTCTATAATTTCAACAGCGTGTTCTCTTGCCTTTTCTTTAATCTTTTGTGCCAGGTAGTCCTCACCCTTGGCCAGAACCACCGGCGCCTTATCTTCCTTGTCCTTATAGCGGATGGCAACCGCATAGTGGGTGGGGTTTGTAATGACAACATCGGCGTCTTGGATGTTCTGCATCATGCGCATCCGGCTCATTTGCCGCTGCTTCCGCTTAATCATTCCCTTGACCTGGGGGTCGCCCTCCATCTGCTTGTATTCTTCTTTGACCTCCTGCTTTGTCATCATGAGGTCGCGCTCATACTGCCAGCGTTGGTACATATAGTCCGCCGCCGCAATCACCACAAAGACAATGCTCATCTTCACGCCGATGCGGAAGGCAATGGACATAAACTCGGCGGAGGCTCTGGGAATCCCACTGTGAATCAGGTTGGGAAACCGCTGCATCGCCTCGTAGTATTCGCCGTATGCAAAGTAGGTCAGGGCGCCGACCTTAGCCAGGGATTTAACTAGCTCCGCAAGGGACTTTACGGAAAAAATACGCTTCATGCCCTCCAGGGGGTTAATTCTGCTGAACTTTGGAGAAATGGCCTTGCTTGTCATCAGAAGCCCAATCTGCATGACGTTTGTCAAAATCGCAAGCAGAACAGAAAGCAGGAGAATCGGCCAAAGGAGCCTCAGAATATCCAGAAGCGCGTTGGTGAAAACCTGCATGAGGCTGGCTGTTGTAAATTCCTCGGAAAGCTCCACAATTCGTCCGGGAGCAAGGCTTTTCGACATGATTTTGGCTGCTGTGCGCGATATGGATTCCCAGGCGCCTTGCAAATAAATCAGAAGCACCGCAACGGAGACTGCGGCGTTTATCTCGGAGCTTTTGGCTACTTGCCCTTCTTTGCGGGCTTTTTCTTTCTTCTTTTTTGACGCTTTTTCTGTCTTGCTGCTCTTGTCTCCGCTCATGAGGCCACTCCAAAGGTTCCGAACGCCCTGCCAATGGCAAGAAAAACCTCGTTAAATATCTTGTCGCTAAAGCTCGCAAAAGCCGGAATCATAATCAGCAGCACCAAAAGTCCTATCAGCAGCTTCATCGGGATCCCAACAACAAACATGTTCATCTGGGGCACCGCACGAAGCAGCACGCCCATCGCAACCTCCAGCACTATCCCCGAGGCAATCAGTGGCGTTGCCAGCATCACAGCTAGGACAAAGGTCTGGCAAAAGGCTTCAAGCATCACAACCGCAAGGTCAACGGACACGGCCACCTGACCAATCGGGATGCGCTCGATGGTGGTGTATAGAATTTCAATCAGCTTCAAGTGGCCGTTTACACTAAAAAACAGGATCAGAAGAATCAGGTTCATGATATTTCCGGTAACGGGAACCTGGGAGTTAAACTGAATGTCGAAGACACTGGCCATACCAAAGCCAATCTGCATATCCATGAGCTGACCGGCCATAATCGCAATGTTGAAAAACATTGTGAGCAGAAAGCCCATGGTCAGGCCAAAAAGCAGCTCCTTGAAGCACATAAAGAAATATTCAATGGGCGCTGCTGCGCGGATTCCCGCATCGGGAAAGGGAAAGCTGCCGATGAACAAAACCGTTAATAGAAGACAGAAGCTGATTTTAATGACGGAGGGAAGGTTCTTTCGCCCGAAGATTGGAGAAGGCATAATCAAACCGCTCACACGGATAAAAATCAAAAGCGAATAATCAAAATGTCCAAGAATTTGACTGATTAGGCTTTCCATTCTTCGGCTTCCCCTCCTTTCACCGCCTTTTTTGTCACAGGATTCAGCCGATATAGTGGAGCATCGTCTCGAACAGCCCTATGGTAAAGTCCTGAAGCTTGCCCAGAATCCAGCCGCCAAACACCAAAATGGCAAGCAGAATGCCCACAAGCTTTGGTGCAAAAGAGAGGGTCTGCTCATTGATTTGGGTGGTCGCCTGAAAGATTGAAACCACGAGACCGATGACAATGGCAATCACAAGCATGGGGGCAGAACAGGAAATTGTGGTGAGAATCGCGTCCTTCATGACGGTGACGACCTGTGCCTCGTTAAGCATTTTTCGGCTCCTTTTTCGGTGAAATCGCTACAAAAAGCTCTTAATCAATGTGCCCATGATGAGTTGCCAGCCGTCTATTAAAACGAAGAGCAAAATCTTAAAGGGCAGGGATATCATCGCGGGGGGCAGCATCATCATGCCCATGGACATCAGGGTGCTGGCCACAACCATGTCGATTACAATGAAGGGGATGAAGATGAAAAAGCCGATTTGGAAGGCTCTTTTCAGTTCGCTGGTGACAAAGGCGGGAATCACAACCCGGTTGGGAATGTCCTCGATGCTCTCCGCATCCTCGATGCGGTCGAGCGTTGCAAAAAAGTCCAAATCTGATTTGTAGGTCTGCTCCAACATGAAGCCCCGGATAGGAACCATGGCGTTTTCCACGAATTCCTCTCTCGTTATCTCCTCTCGGGTATAGGGGAGATAGGCCGTCTCCTGAATCTGAACCAGCACGGGGTGCATAATAAAATATGTAAGGAAGAGCGCAAGTCCCACCAGCACCTGGTTCGGAGGCGTGTTCTGCACACCGATGGCGTTTCGCACAAAGGACAAAACGATGATGGAGCGGGTAAAGCTGGTCAGGCAAATCAGCAGCGAGGG
>CAYXNK010000085.1:0-9720 GCA_964466395.1 uncultured Oscillospiraceae bacterium
ATCCCGCCAAGGTTTTCGGGCTTGGCCTCTCCGCCAATGTGTTGGGTGTGCTGCTGGGCGGGCTTGCCGCTGAAGCCATCTCATCCGCGGAGATGCAGGCTCCGGAGCCCTCGCTGCTGGCATTGGCCGTGGTTTGCGTGACGCTCATCCTTCTGCCGCCGCTGCACAAGCATCTCTCCTCGCTACTCAAAGACCATGTGTTTCTCTCGGCATTTTCCGAGCTGCCCCCTTTGGAGAAAGAGAGTCAGGTTGACTGCGCCGCAAGATTCGGAGGCCTGTCGGAGCGGGAGAGTCAGGTGGCCTCCCTGCTGCTTCAAGGGAAAACCTATCGAACGATTGCCGGGGAACTTGCAATCAGCGAGAATACGGTCAAGTATTATGTGAAAAATATCTACTCCAAATTTGGAATTCAAAGCCGCGCGGAGCTGATTGACATCGTACTGAAAAAAGAGGGCGCGGCCTCGCCAAAATGACCCCTTCAAGCTTGTATTTCGGACCCCTACCCGAAAAGGGTGGGGGTCTTTTTGCGCAAACTACCCGTTTCGGGTGAAGCAATTCAGACATGGAACTGCCATAATGAATCCATAAGAGGTATGCCAAAATAAATGGAGGAGTTATGATGATGAAGCATTTTAAGCGTTTCTTCACACTGATTCTTGCGATTTGTCTTCTGGCGGGAGTCGTTCCGGGCCTTCCCGGCCTGTCCGCAAATGCCGCCAAGGTTGACGACTACGAACTGCTGTATTCCAACGAAAACATCGGCGCTGTATCCAACAGCCCGCCGTATTACCTGATGTTCGATGTTTCGGAGACCATTGTCGTCCAATCGGCGACGACCTACCACTGGAACGGGGGCAAGGGGCAGGCCCCCGGCTCCATCAGCATCTACAGCGATTCCGGAACTCTGCTCGGAACCTATGCTGCCGAGGGGCGAACCGGCTACAGGGGAGTACCCAACGCCTATTGGGATATTTTTCCCAATATCGAGCTGTCCCCCGGAACCTACTACCTGCTCCCCTCCGACACAAAAACCTGGGCTCACAACGCGGAATCGGATAACTGCGGCTTCTTCAACATCCGCGGCTATAACAAGCCCGCCGCGTCGAGTGGCTACACCAATTCCTCCTGGGCGGCGGGAGAGCTTGCCGACGCCCTTTCAAAGGGGCTCTTTCCCGATCGGCTGCTCAAGGCCGACCTGACAAGACCCATTAGCCGCGCCGATTTCGCCGCTGTCTCCGTAAAGGTTTATGAGTACCTTTCCGGAACCAAGGCGGTCTCCGGCTCAAACCCATTCAGCGACACCTCCGACCCGGAGGTGGTCAAGGCCTACAATCTCGGCATTGTCAACGGCACGGGGGCCACTGTTTTTTCCCCCGCCGTCATACTCGATAGGGAGCAGACCGCCACCATGCTCACCCGGGTTTATAAGCGCCTCTCGATTCCCGGCTGGTCACTGGCAACCGACGGAAAGCATTCGCTGGCATTTACCCGACCCTCATCTTTCGCCGATGATACTGCCATCTCCTCCTGGGCCAAAGATAGCGTATATTTCATGGTGGCCAACGGAATCATAAACGGCGTCGGCGATCACCGATTCGCGCCCCGGGATAAGGCAAGTGCCGAGCAGGCATTGGTACTGGCTGTGCGGATGGCGAACAAGCTTGGCGACACTTCCTCCGGAGCGGAAGAAGGCAAACCCGTCCCCGCCAAGGGAACCGTGACAGCGGGCGATGTGAAAATTGCCTTTGGTTCGTCCTCGGACGGCACAGTCACAATAAGCGGCGGCCAGAGCGTATCCTATGACGGCTATTCGACCGACCCTGACGCCCTGTCCTCCTGCGCTCGCATCGCCCTCAGCGAAATACCCAAGCAGCCCATAACGCTTTCCGTGAAGCTAAATCAGGCCCCGTCCTCTGCCTCAAATGTGGAGACCTTCCTGTTCCTCGGCGTTGAATACAAGACCGAGAGCGGGAACACCGGCGTGCTGTTTCAGCCCGTTCACGCCAATGTCTCCGGCGGCTATGCCACAGTCAGTAATCTCGACCTTTCCGCCTACGCAGATTTTGTAGAGACCGCACGCACCGCCGGCACAGGGGGTGGGGGTGATCTTCACCGCCTTGAAGCCATAGGCTTCCAGTTTATCGTCCAGGCGAAACAGCTCCAGTTTTTCTTCGAGCCCAACCTGGGCTTTTTCAAGGTATACGCCAGCGTCACGGATAAGCAGCTGACAAAAAGCGGCGCGGGTCAATTTCTCGTGGACATCAATGGGTTGTTGGCTGATTATCACCTGCAGGGCTTTGAAACCGCTGCCCGCAAAGACTGGCCTTTTGAAGTCTTTATTACTAAGATGGCCTCGGAGAAAGGCAATGGCACGGTGGGTCAGGACGGGGTCTATATCCCGGGCTGGACCATAAACGGAGGAGTCATCAACCTGAATGCCAAGCTATTCGAAAAAAACTATACGTCCAAAACTGCAAACCCTCAAATCTACAGCACCATGGCCCATGAGCTGTTCCACTTTATCCAAAACTGCTATGTTGCGCCGACCTTCTCCGCTCGCTGGTTCGATGAGGCGACTGCAAGCTATTACGAATACAAGCTCACCGGCACAGTTCCCACCAATTACAGCCTCCTCCATATGCGGGTGTTCGATGGCTTCGTTCCTAGCTTCGCCACAGTTTTCAACTTCTATAGTGCCGATAACGGTTACGCCCGTCTGCCGGTCATACAGTATTTGCAAGAACAGGTCGTTACCGACAAGAACTATATCCGCGAGGCCTATGCCGCGGGAGGCAACACCTTGGTCTACGACTGGGCGCCGCATAACATCGAGGGTGTGATCGGCAAAAATATATACGACATGGCAGGACCCTTCTTCGAGATGTATATTACCGGAGATAAGCTGGTAAGCAACGCCTCACTCAGTCCCGGCGCCATCAGCACAATCGCGGATTTTGACAGTATCCGCACCAAGCTGAGTTACGACTTTTCAAACTATGGCACAGCCTCCACCAACCTGACAATCCCCGCCTTCGGCGCGAGGTTCGCGTTTATTCAGCCGCTTAAAACCCCTGCCGACACAGAATATGTAATCAACGCGGGCAGTAAGGACGCCTATGTCGTTGCAATGCTTATGCAGGGAACCCAATGTATAAAAACCTATACGGGCAAAGACGGCAAGGTCACTGTGCCGGCTGGAATACACAACCTGTTGGTCATGGTCGTCAACAAAAGCCAGACACCGTGGATTTATTCACTCAAGGTGAGCGCTTCCCGCAGAAGCGGCCTTGCTCCCGCAACCGCAGAGCAGCTCGACAAATCATCCGGCGAATTCAGCGCCAACATCGAAAGCTATAGCCCCGGCACCTCTTCCGTCATCAAAACAACAGGGAAGCTCACCTTGTCCGCAAACAAAAACACCGGTATTGTCAGCGTGTCCATTCCATCTCTGGGCTACTCCTTCTCCGGTTCCTACAACGCCTCTTCGGGGATGCTCAGCTGCCCGGAAAATAAGGCTACAAAAACACCCGGTGCAACACTGCTTTTCACCTATTCAGAAAGCGAAGGCGGCTTAAATCCGTCCAACCCCTTCGAAACAATCAATCAGGGCGGCTACATGAGCGCCTTTGTATATGATTCCACGGGGAAGATTATCGCCGTGATCACCGCACCATTCAGTCCGTTCCAAATAAAATCCCCCTAACAGAGGATGGGGGCGTGCTGTCTGAGGCCCGGACAGCAATACCTTTGGCCAGCATCATCCTTACGGGTGTGGTTATGACAGGGCTTTGCATGTAAAACCATAGAATACCACAAAATGGCATCTATAATGTGCGCGCCAACCGAAAAGTGCCGCCCCGTTGGAGGGCGGCACTTTTTTCGTGGGCACAAACAAGCTGCTACCGTGGCGGCACTTATCTGTGGCCGTTCGGGCGGCGGTAGGCCGGTCTTTGCCCGTGTGTGGGACGTGTGGGACGCGCCTTGGGCTGCGTCTCCTGGCTGTAGGTGCAAACCTGCATCGGCCAAGGGCCCTCCACCACAGGGATGCTCCTGCCAATCAGCTTTTCAACCGCGAAAAGGCGTTCCAGCTCGTCATAACAGCAAAAGCTGATTGCAATTCCGGAGAGACCGGCACGTCCCGTACGTCCGATTCGGTGTACATACGTCTCCGTGTCCTCGGGGATATCATAGTTGAACACATGGGAAAGCTCCGCGATATCCAGGCCGCGGGCGGCGATATCCGTTGCGACCAGAACGCCGATGTCTCCGTTCATAAACCGGTGGAGCGCCTCCTGCCGTGCGTGCTGGCTCTTATTTCCGTGGATTGCCATTGCTTTGATGCCGGACTTTTCAAGCTCACGCACCACCTTGTCCGCACCGTGCTTGGTACGGGTGAACACAAGGGCGCTGTGAACCTCCGGCTCCTTTATCAAATGGGCAAGCAGCTTTCCTTTATTGGCCTTGTCCACATAGTAAAGCGACTGCGCGATGCTTTCCACCGTGCTGTTGGCAGGGTCTACCGTAACGGCGACGGGCTCATGCAGAATGGTCATCGCAAGCTTTCTCACATCCGGAGGCATTGTGGCGGAGAAAAATAAGGTCTGCCGGTTTTGGGGGATGCTGCGCAGAATTCGTCTGATATCCTGGATAAAGCCCATGTCCAGCATACGGTCGGCCTCATCTAGAACGAAGATATCCAGCTGCTCCAGCTTGACATAGCCCTGTCCAATCAGGTCGTTAAGCCGTCCGGGCGTGGCGATGAGGATGTCGACCCCTGCCCCCAACTGCTCTACCTGCCTCGTCTGCTTTACGCCGCCAAAAATGACGCAGGTTTTCAGAGGAAGCCCTGCACCGTAAATCTCGAAGTTCTCGGATATCTGTATCGCAAGCTCCCTTGTGGGCGTAACAACAAGGGCACGTATCGGGCGTTTTGTGCCGCGCCTACGTTCTGTGTGCTCGGCAAGCTTTTGCAGGATTGGCAGTGCAAAGGCCGCTGTTTTCCCAGTGCCCGTTTGCGCACACCCCAACACATCTTTTCCAGCCAACACTAGCGGGATTGTCGCCTCCTGTATCGGCGTCGGCCTGTCGTATCCCGCACCGCTCACAGCGTTCAGCAGCGGCGCGATTAAATCCAGTTCGCTAAAGTTCAAATAATTTCTCCCTTATCATCCGCAGCTGCAAGCAGGCTGCGGGTTTTTTTTATTTCTTTATTGGTTTTTGCCCTTTGGCTTTCTGCCGGTAAGCAGCACCATGTTGATCGCAACCCCGTGTCAAAGCTGCTGTTTTCTCGTTTAGATATGAAATCTCTTCTTCATCTCGTTTTCAAACTGCTTGTTGAAAAAAATCATCATGCCCAAAAGCGAAAGCACTGCATACATCGCCCCTGCAACACTTGGCCATAAGATATCCGTAAGGCCGAACCAGTACAGGACAACAGGAACAAAGCCATTGATGGCGATGATAAGCTGAAACAGCATATGCTCACGCCACTGTTCTCTTTTCAGACAGAAAATAACCGTCATAGCACAGGAGGAGGCAATAATTACAAAGGGCGTCAGATAGCTTATCGACCACGCACCCCAGCCAGTTACCGCATCTACGGTGATGGAAACGATTATAATCGTGAGCATCTGCGCAAGCAGCCGCCATCCGATGTTTTTTCTCAGCAGCATGAAGCCAACCGTTTCCCATAGCAGAAGTATGCCAGTCGCTACAATCAAAGACCAGAGCATTCCTGCCCAATTCAGCAGATTGATGACAAGGCAAATCAGGCTGACTGCAAGAGATAAAAACAGGCAGAGTCTGATGCGGAAGCGATATTTTTTTGGGGTTTCCTCCGGCTTCGGATAGCCTTCATATGCGCCCTCAGCATCAGTCACCGAAAGCTCTGAAAAGCAGAGCGGGCAATCTTGGTCATTTCCGAGGACATAAACTTTACACGCATTACAATACTTCAACCTTATCACCTAATTCTGTTCAAGAATGATTTTTAGTCCCTGTTCGGAGAGGAGGCGGAAAAAGTGTTTTTCCACATCTGTCTCAAAATCGCGCTTCGTAAAGGTAACCACCAATTGATTTTCATAGGAGCAAACAGCGCAGCTCATATGGTTGAATCTGGAGTTTCCAAGCATTGCGTCAAAGCGCTCGATGTAGCCAGAAAGTGAAGGCGGCGTCTTGATTTTTCCAAGATTCGAAAGGGTGCAGGTATAGGTTTTTTCACCTACTTGCCTGTAGATGATACGGAGCGCCAGATTTTTTACAATCAGCGGCGTCAGTCTTGTGAATATATTTTTTTCAGCCTGGAGGTAGTAGCCCAGTCTCCGTTCAAAATATTCCGGCTTGGTCCTTTCTCTCATCTGCTCCGACACCAGCAGAAAAAGCTCATCCAGCGTATATCCGTTTGGTCTTACCTCGATATCGATATAGATAAAAGCAAAAAAATTGCGCTGGGTTTTAGACTCAAAGAACTGGCGGAGGTCAATGGGAACGGATAGCCTGATGGGATGGGCGGATTTTCGCCCCGGCATTGCCTCAAGAATCGAAAAGGCCAGCATTGCCGCAAGATAGGCAGTTATCGTGATATTCTTGCTTTTGGCCAATGCCTTTACGGCATCCGCTTCCAAAATCCCGTGAATCACCTTGACACTGCCCAGGGGTCTGGGTGTTCCCTTAATATGGTAGGCCTTCACACGCTTGGTTTTTTCAGATTCTACCGATGAAAAATAGTGCGCAAAGCTGTCCTGCATGGCCGGATAGCTCTGTGCACACCCAATATTTTCCGAAAAATCGGAAATTGGTTTGCCGCAGAGCCTTAAATAGCAGCCAATCACCGCAATCAGGAAATTCATTGCACCCGTGCCGTCGGAGAGCGCATGAAAAACGTCCAGATTGATTTTATTGTTGAAATAGCTGAATCGGAAGAGATACCCGTTGTTTGCATCGGCATTGATCCGGCTCGTTGGAGGGTTTTTCTCCTCCCTCACAGAGACCTTTTCAAAGTTGTGCTCAAAATAGTACCAAAAAAGACCTTGCCGCAAGCGTACCATAAACGCTGGGAAAGAAGGCAGGACAGTATTTACGGCTTCTTCCAGTGACTTGGGATCAATCACTTCGTTGAGCCTAACATCTATTCTGTATACGCTTGTGGTGTAAGGCCCACTAATTGCCGGAAAAATTTTCGCAGTATTATCAAGCCCGTACCAATCATACTGATTCATTTCTAATTTCCCATCTTTTGCATATCAAAAATAAAAGAGCGGACGCTCAGGAAGAGCCTTCCACCCAAAATATAATCAATTATTGGATTCAATGCAAGAGTAACTTGTCATAATCTTTGGCTTATGTTCTATAATACGCTTTTATTCGCGTTTAGTCAATGCCTTCGGGCTTCCCGAAATTTGCTTATTTTAAATTGGTGTAGATTCGATATACACGCAAAATACTCTGCTCAACGGTGCAGTCGGCCTTGGGAGACAGGGTAGTATCGCTTGTGCCCTTCATAATGCCGTTAGCCGCCAGAATGCCAACGCCGTCAAGGGTCCAGGACGAAACCAGCCCCTTATCGGTAACTTTACTCAAATCAGGATTGGCAAGGGTGATGTCCTTGTCTTTCTTAAGCTCCAGATAAGAGCTTGCCCGAGCCAGCATGGTTGCTATCTGTTCCCTGTTTGTTTTGGTTGCGGGGTCAAAGCGGTTGTCGCCCACACCGCTGACAATACCCGCCGCATAGGCTTTGGGAACAGAAGCGTTGGCTGAATCGGCAAAGGAAGCGCCCTCCTTCTCCAGTTCGCTGTCCTGAGCCTTCTCCACCATGCGTACAGCAAGCCCCGCAAATTGCTCACGGGTGATGGCAGCCGAGCATAGACTGCGCAGGTTAAGGTGAAGAGAAGAACGCTTTCCTCGAATTGATCATGACCAGGGAGATAAACTCGGACGATTGATGATATCATTCCGTCCGGAATCTAAGACTGAATTGAAGTGTTTGCAAGTTTATTGTATAATAATTTAGTAGGTCAAGATACGGGTTTCTGCAACTTATCCACCCAAAACGCATCTCATCCAAAATCGCTTGTTCCCAAATCAAGGTGCATTTATACTTGGGTTACAAATCAATTTGGAGGGTGCTATTATGGGAACTATTACACTGGTTTTGTTGCTCGCGCTGGAGACATTCTTTCTGATATGGGCAACCGTAACAAAAAACAATCATAGGGAAGAAAAGGCGATTGTCAGCATCGGCTTGCCGGTACTTTTCGGACTGCTGCTTCTCACCGGGGTTTATGAATGGAGCTTTCGCTATGTGGTGTTTTTGCTCGTGCTGGTTATACAGGCTATTGTCGGCGCAGTCATACTCGTCAGAAAGAGAGAAAAGGAATATAGATTAAGGCGAAACATCCTTTGTTTCGTAATGAACTGTTTCATCTTTACCTTCGCCCTATCCCTTGCCATTCTTTGTCCACAATACGAGCAGCCGAAAACGACTGGCGGATATGAAGTGGCGACGGCAAAATATACATGGACCGATAACAACAGGGTGGATGAATTTTCGGGGTCTGGCGAAAACAGAGCCTTGACGGTTGAATTCTGGTATCCGGAAAACGCGGATGAGACCTATCCACTTGTTGTTTTTTCTCACGGTGCGTTTGGCTTTGCCGGGAGCAATTATTCCACGTTTGCCGAGCTTGCTTCCAACGGATATGTCGTAGCAAGCATTGGGCATACCCACCAGGCCTTTTATACGATGGATACAAACGGAAAACTCACAACTGTGGACATCGATTTTATTAACAAGGCCTCTGAAATCAATGCTGTCCACGACACAACGCATGAAGAAGAGATTTTTAATATCACAAAAGAGTGGATGAAGCTTCGTACCGATGACGAAAACTTCGTTATTAACATGATACTCTCTGAATGCGCAAGCAAAAAGCCTGATGCACTTTTTTCTATCATCAATACAGAAAAAATCGGTCTGATGGGGCACTCCCTCGGTGGAGCGTCGTCTGCGCAAGTTGGGAGAACCCGCAGTGATATTGACGCTGTTATCGTCCTTGATGGAACAATGCTGGGCGAAGAGATGGCATTCGAAAACAATGCTGTTGTTCTCAACGACACGCCTTATCCCGTTCCACTCTTGAATGTGTATGCGGAAGATCATTACACAAATTCAACGGAGCTTGTCGGGGACAGTTACAATAATTTCTACGCGACGAAAAACGCCCTCTGCGCATATGAGACGGTGTTTCAAGATGCGGGGCATCTGAATTTTACTGACCTGCCGTTGTTTTCTCCGGCGCTTGCAAAAATGCTTGGCGTGGGTACAGTTGACGCGAGGTATTGTATTGAAACAATGAACGAAGTTGTGCTGGAATTCTTCAACGGTTATTTAAAGGATGCGGGAGAGCCGAAAATCGAAAAGGAATATTAATCTATGAAAGTACGAATCAAGCAAATCAGTGATAAAGCAGACGAATGTCTCATTATAGAATGCGTTGAGGTTACACCCGACATCGAGAGCATACGATCGTATGCTCTCACCAAGGGTACAACATTAACGGGAAGTATGGACGAACGCATTTATCAGTTCAATCTCTCCGATGTTTTCTATTTTGAGGCGGTTGACGAGCGAGTATTCGCCTATACAAAGGGCAAGTCGTATGAGCTAAAAATCCGTTTGTATGAGCTTGAAAATGCCTATGCGGATAAACATTTTATCCGATG
>CAYXNK010000086.1:0-9687 GCA_964466395.1 uncultured Oscillospiraceae bacterium
GTTGATGGGGAGGGGGTCAACGCCCTCACAGTTGTGGGGGTGCAACTCGCCGCAGACGGTTCTGGCCTGGGAATAGGTGCTGTCGTAATAATGGAGGTAGTGGTTTCCATCCACCACCAAGAGCCTTCCGCCGGGCTTTAGGAGGCGCAGCCACTCCCGATAAGCAGCCTCCGGCTGTTCCAGGTTCCAGACCAGGTTTCTGGAAACGATATAGTCAAAGCTCCCATCGGGGAAGGGAAGGCTTTGCGCATCGCCCTGGAGACTGGAAACAGAGACGCCGGCCTCCACAAAGTTTGCCCGTGCCTGCTCCAGCATCCCCTCGGAATAGTCTACCGCTGTTACGCGGTTTCCCTCCTGCGCCAAGAGAATGGAAAAAAATCCGGGGCCGCACCCCACGTCCAGACAGCTAAGCCCTTTGCCCGCCGGGGCGTTTTGAAGCAGCAGATGGAGGCTCTGGGCGTGGGTTTCGCCTGCCAGCTGCTGGTGTATGGTGGTGGAATAGCCCTCGGCGCGGCTGTCCCAATAGGTTCCGATTTGATTGAGATACATGATGCGTCCTCCGGATTGCTGAATTTAATCATACGCCGGCCGCGGGGCGGCAAGCGGGAATTATCAAAGAATCGAGTCAATGAGAGTTTTGGTGTAGGCCGCCTTGGGAGCAAAAACAACCTCGTCCGGCTTGCCCTCCTCCACGATTTTGCCCAGATGCATCACTAAAACTCGGTCGCAGAATTCCTGCACCAGCGCAAGGTCGTGGCAGATGAACAGATAGGCCATGCCCTGCTCGGCACGAAGGCGCGACAGTAGCTCAAGAATTTGCTTTTGCACCGTTACGTCCAGGGCGCTGGTGGCTTCGTCGCAGATGAGAAGCTTGGGACGAATGGCGATGGCGCGGGCGATTGCGGCGCGCTGGCACTCTCCGCCGCTGACCTCGTGGGGATATTTTTCCGCAAACCCAGGCGAGAGCCCGCATTTACACAAGAGCTCGCGGGCAAGAAGCCCGGCTTCCTTTCGAGAAAAGCCCGCATTCCGAAGGCTTTCAGCGATGCCTCCCCCCAGAGAAAGGCGGGGGTCAAAGGAATCTACGGGGCTTTGGAAAACTGCCTGCAGCTGCCGGTATACCGGGCGCAGGGCCGAGCCGCTGGCAGTAGTGATGTCTCTGCCATTTAAGAGAACCTTACCCTCTGTGGGGTCGAGCAGCCGGGCGATCAGATTGGCGACCGTGGTTTTTCCACAGCCGGATTCGCCAACCAGGCCCAAGCATTCCCCCGGATAGAGCTGAAAGCTCACGCCGTCAACGGCGGCAACAGGCTCTCGGCTTCGGGGAGCAAAGACCTTTTTTAGCCCTGAAACCTCTAAAACCGGTGTTTTCATTTTGTCCACTCTAAGCCCTCCGCAGTTTGGGCACGGCGGCTAAAAGCGTGCGCGTATATGGGTTCTGCGGGTTCTCAAGAACCTCCTTGGCAGGCCCGTATTCCACCGCTTCTCCCTGTCGGAGCACCAAAATGGTGTCCGCCATCGCGGAGATTACGCCGATGTTGTGGCTGACGATGACAATAGAGGTCCCAAACAGCTCTCGCAGCAGGAGCATTTCCTCCACCACCTGCTTCTGCACGGTCACATCCAGGGCGCTGGTGGGCTCATCTGCAAAAAGGAGCTTGGGACTCATGAGCATGGCAAGGCAGATGCCCACCCGCTGGTTCATGCCGCCGGAAAGGGCGAAGGGATAGCTCTTGAGCACCCGTCTGCCGTTTTGAGCGAGGCCCATCTTCGAGAATAAGTCAAGGGCATGATCCCTGGCTTCCTTCCTTGTCACAGGGCGGTGGGCGCGCATGGCCTCGTAGACCTGCGCCTCCACGGTGCGAACCGGACAGAGGGAGGCAGCGCTGTTTTGAAAAATCATGGCCATGTCAAGGCCACGGATTTTGCGCAGCCCCTTTTCCCCAAGATACGGAATGTTTTTTTCCTCAAACCAAATGTCCCCGCTGACGGTGCCGTTGCTTCCCAAAAGCCCCATTGCCGCCTTTATAATCGTGGACTTTCCGCTGCCGGACTCGCCGACAATGCCCAAAATTTCCCCGGGCTGCAGGGAAAAACTTAAATCCCTGACGGCAGGCAGACCGTGATATGCAAGTGTAACCCGGTCATAGCGCAAAAGCGGCTCCATGAGCGTCCTCCAATTCGCAACGGAAGAGACAGGGCAGCAGCCCCGATTCCTCCGCCTTCGACTAAAATTTACTGTACATCCAAATCCACGGTGATTTCGTAATAATCACAGGGATGGGCGGAAAGGCCGGAAACGCTGGCTCTGGACACGATGCTCATCTGGAGATGGGAGGCGAAGAAATAGCCGTAATCATCCAGAATCGTCTGCTGCATCTCCACCGCCAACGCGCTGCGCTCTGTGGGTTCAAAAGTCATGCGCAGCTGCTTTGCAAGGGCCTCCAGCCGGTCGCTGTGATAAAAGCCGCGGTTTTTTGAGGAAGCGTCCAAACAGCTCGTTGTGAAGAAATATTCCGGGTCGCCGGTGGGGGCTGTGACCATGGCACTGACATACACGTCGTATTCCCCGGTCTTCAGCACCTCCAAATGATTTGCCGTGGAGTTAATCTCCACCTTAATGCCGATATCCTTCAAGGTGGCCTGGGCGGACTCCGCCAAGAGGGGAAGCTCCTGCCGCCCGGGATAGGTCAACCAGCGGATGATCAGAGCTTTTCCGTCCTTTTCCACATAGCCATCGCCGTTTGTGTCGGCCCAACCGGCCTCTGCGAGCAACTTCCGGGCACCTTCGGGGTCATAGCCGGGGGCGTAGACCGTCTCATTACCAAAGCTAAAGCTGCTCGGGAAGGCGCCCACAGCAGCTGCTCCGTTTCCGCCCAGTAGCACATCCACAAAGCTCTGCTTGTCAATGCCCATCACAAGAGCCTTCCGGACGGCCTCTTCCTGCATTAGGCCGACCTTGTGGTTTATCTGCCCGAAGAAGGCGCGGCTGGTGGCGGAGGAGCTGATTTGATAGCCGTCCTTGCCCCGGAACAGGGGATAGCTGGCGTAGGGCAGGCCATAGGTCGCATCCAGCTCGCCGGATTGCAGTGCCATGGTCAGGGTGTCGCCATCCGTGATGGACTTGACAACGATTTTGTCCATCTTGGGCGTGCCGCCCCAGTAGCTCTCATTTTTGACGAGAGTAATCTCCGTGTCGGAGACGGCAATCGCCTTATAGGGCCCTGTGCCTGCCACATTGCTGTCCGGCTGCACGCCGTAGTCCATGTCGATAATCGCGCCATATGGGTCGCAAAGATAGTGAATCAGGGAAGGGGAGGGCTCCGTGGTCTTAATGGTCACCGATTGACCCTCGGCGGTAATCTCTTGGATTTTCAGGTCGCCGGGGGCACGGTCATGCATGGCAATTAGCTCGTCCAGGCAGTCCTTAACGGCTTGACCATCCAAATGCCGGCCAGATGTGAAGGAAACATCGTCCCGTAGCTGAATGGTGACGGTCATTTCGTCCACAAACTCATACTCTGTCGCAAGCCAGGGCTCCGGCTCCATCGCATCGGAAAATTTGAATAGAGTCTCGCCCACGCCGTAACGCACGGCGCTCCAGCCGGAATAGTTGCTGTGGGGGTTTAAGCCCTCGTCGCCCATTTCAACGCCGTAGCCGGTGGTGCCGTAAACAAAGGTCTTTTCTGTTTTGCCGTCCGCGTCAGAGTTTTTTTCCTTGGGCGTGCCGCAGCCCGCGAGCAGAGCGAGGCTAAGGGCTACCACAAGAGACAGTGCACCAAGCTTTTTCATGTATGTTTCCTCCAGTTGTTTTTTATCTTCCCCGCTGGCGAGGGTCTAAATTGTCGCGAACCGCGTCGCCCAGCAGGTTAAAAATCGAGACAGAGATAAAGATTGCAGCGCCCGGAGCAAGAATCACCCAGGGAACAGTCTGCAGAAGGGAGCGCCCGTCGCTCATCATGCTGCCCCACTCGGCGATGGGGGGCTTTGCGCCCAGGCCCAGATAGCTCAGACCGGCAAGCTCCATCATCATCGTGCCGATGTCCAGCATGGCCGTGACCACAATCGGCCCTGCGATGTTGGGAAGAATGTGCTTAATAATCAGCTTTCTAGGGCTGCTGCCCGAGAGCCTTGCCGCCGCCATATAGGGAAGGCTTTTTTGCACCAGCGTTTGCCCTCGGGCAAGCCGGGCGTACTTCGGCCAGCTGATACAGGCGAGGGCTATCACGGCGTTATACAGCCCGCCACCCAAGATTCCCGCAACAGCCAGGGCAAAGACCAGCCCGGGAAAGGCCAGAAACACATCGGAAACACGCATCAGCGCCGTGTCAAGCCCGCCGCCAAACCAGCCGCAGAGGACACCAACAGCTGTGCCAAACACAGAGACGGCAGTGACAAGAACCAGAGTGGAAAAGATGCTCGACCGGCTGCCGATAATAATTCGGGAAAGCATGTCCCGTCCATAACGGTCTGTCCCCAGAGGGTGCTGAGTAGAGGGGGGCTGTTGGGAGAGGGACATGTTTTGCTCATAGGGGTCGAAAGGGCAGAGCTGCTCAGGAAATACCGCAACGAGCAGCAGCAAAAATGCCAGGACGCCGAAAACAATCAGCCGAAGCCTTGCATCATTCCGGGAGGTCTTTGGGATACCGGCAGAAGTTCTATCCATCATGCCTCACCTCCCAAGTTCACCCGGGGGTCCAGGCGGTGATAAATTAGGTCGGCAATCAGGTTTACAATGACGTAAATAAAGGCCATCCAGACCACATAGGCCTGAATCAGGGGATAGTCCCGCATGGTGATAGCATCCACAGCCAGCTTTCCGACCCCGTCCCACATAAAAATGGCCTCTACAATGGCTGTGCCGCCCAGGAGACTGCCGATGGACAGTGCCAAAAGTGTCACGATGGTGAGCATAGCGGAGCGCAGAACGCTCTGGAAGAGTATAACGCCCTCGCTGACGCCTCTGGCTCTCGCACCCGTCACATAATCCCGGCTCAGCTCATCCAGGACCGCCGCCCGCACCTGACGCGTGTACTTGGCGGACATGGCGATGGAGAGGGTGAGAGTCGGCATGATAAGGCTTTTTAGACCTGTGCCGGTGGAAATGACCTGGAGCCACTCCAGCCGGATGGCAAACAGGTACATGAGCAGGAGCGCCACAAAAAAGTTCGGCATGGCGTTTCCGAGAAAGCTCAGAAAACGAATCAGATAATCCGTGAATTTATTCTGCCGGACGGCGGACAAAACGCCCAGGGGAATTGAGATGAGCACCGTCAGCAAAATCGAGGCGGAGGTCAGCAAAATAGTGGCGGGAAGCTTGGATACAAAGGTTTGAAACACATTTTTACCCGAGATATAGCTTGTGCCCATATCCCCGCGGAGCAGGCCGCCCAGCCAGGAAAAGTATTGCACCAGAAAGGGTCTGTCTAAGCCCAGCTCCGCCTTTGCCGCGTCAATCAGCTCCTGGGTCACCGTGACGCCGGCGTTTTCCAGCCGCTGGGTAATCGCGTCTCCGCCTGCCAGATGCATCATTGCAAAGGATAAAAAGCTGATGCCCAGCAAAATGGGAATGAGCTGTAGGAGGCGCTTGCCGATATATCGTTTCATACATTCCTCCTTCTGCCATCCCCTTGCGCAGGTAAGGGGTGAATTCGACGAATACCGAGGTTTTAATTATTATAATGTTTATATTTTTCTCCCGCAACCCCACCGGGGGGTCATCCCCATGCCAATTTCACAAATTTTGTCGAAGCACACAGGCCGTTGGACAAAAAAGCGCCGTCCTGCGAGGCCTTGAGCCGCAGGACGGCGCTTTAATGTCAGGGAGACCGACCAAAATTTTGCGCTCGGAATCAGGGGCTTCCCTTTCGGGCGGGCGCTTTCACGAGATTGAAGCCGATGGCCCCAATTAAGATTGCGGCGATGCCCAGATAGTGATAGCCAAATAGGCGCTCATGCAAAAAGACGCTTCCGGACAAAATGTTAACCACGGTGGACACGTTGTTGAATAGGCCGACCCGTGACGCCTCGAGCCTATCTAAGGCGTACATGGACAGCAGGGAGGTGACCAGGGAGGATAAAACGCCCAAATAGAACATTGACAAGACAAAGGAAGGCTCGGAGAGCGGCGCAAAATAGTTGCCAAGATTGCCGTTTATCAGGTGCTGGGTGACGGAGATCCCGTTAAACACAAGGCAGCCCGAAATGCTCATGACCGCCGCTAAAGTTAAAACGGAATAGCGCGCCGTGAGTTTTTTTGCAAAGATATTGTAGGTCGCAAAGGAGATGGCGGAAAGGAGGATGCACAAAAAGCCCCAAAAATTGTAATTATCAAGGCTGAAACCGTTCATCACATTAATAAAAATAACACCCGCCACAGAGAGCGCCATGAGCAGTATTTTAGTCCTGCCAAGCTGCTCGTTTAACATAAATCTGGCGGCAACCAAGGTCAAAATCGGCACGATGGCATAGATAATCCCGGCCTCGGAGGAGCCAACCGTCTGTAGACCGATGGTTTGAAACAGAAAAAATGAAACAGGGTAAATCACGCAAATCGGAAGGATTTCCAAGAGCCCCCGCATATCGATTTTAATACGTTCCGGTGTAAAAAACTGATAAATCAGAACCGCCGCCGCCGCAAAGCTGAGTCTGTGCGCCAATAGGCCAAAGATGTCGGTGCTGTCTAATGCAATTTTGACGAAGAGAAAGGAGAAACCGATAATCATAGCCTGGATTGAAATTGCAAGATATGCCTTTGCCGAGTTTTTCATCATAACCGCCTTTGAAAAAGTGTTATGGCAACACCGCAGAAAGAGCGGCTAGTGCCTGAAACCGGAGGGTTTCTTATTCTTCCGGCTCCATATGTGTACCGTCACAAAAAGGACGATTTTTGCTCCTGCCACAGCCGCAGAGTACAATGCGGCTGTCCTTCCGCACAAAGTCGCTGCCGCTCTTTATAACGGTCAAGGGGCCTGTTACAATCATGGGACCCTTTCCGGTGGTTTTAAGTACCACAGGGCTGTCGTCGCTCTCTGCAAAATTCAGGCTGCCGGGACCTCGGGCTTGAGCCGGGTCAATCCGGGAGCCCTCGGATAGGGCATAGCGCAGGGCGCCGGAGGGACAGCGGTCAATGCAGTGGATAATCTCCTCGGCGGTGGCCTGGCTCAGGTCAACCCAGGGGCGCCTGTTTTTGGAGAAAACGCCGGGCAGCGTCTTGGTGCAGACGCCCGGCTGAGAGCAAATTTCTGGATACCAGTAGACGATGATGTCCTCATTCCTGTATTCCCTCATGAAAAAATCCCTTTCCTGACCAGTAGTCAAAAAAACTTCGAATTATATTTTATCAAAGTCGGAGAAAAAAAGCCAGAAGAAAAAGAAACTATCCTGAAAGGCTTTAGGAAACCGGGGGGTGGGCAGAGCTGTGCCTTCCGGCCGCACGGATACGAAGAAAAGATATAATGCGAAAAATCCCGGAAATAAGGCTTGACTAATCACAACAAAAATGCTAATATAATCGAGCACGGTTTAGGTATGCGCGAGTGGTGGAATTGGCAGACTCGCTAGATTCAGGTTCTAGTGCTCATCACGGGCGTGCGGGTTCAAGTCCCGCCTCGCGCACCAAATGCTTAAAGCAGAAGGATTTTTCCTTCTGCTTTTTCTTTTTGGCACTAGAATTTCATGTCTTTTTGTCTACATGCTGGGCGGGATTGCTCCCGCCTTTTTATTATTTGGATAATGTTAATGACTTGCGCAGGCTCGTATCCGCCATGCGCGTGATAATCGCGGCGGCAGCGGCGCGGGTAATGGAGGACTTCGGGGTGAAAGTGCCGGCAGAATCATTGCCGGTTAGAATTCCGGCGCGATAGAGCATATAAATTGCCTGCGCGTCCTTCATATCAACATCAGGGATAATGCCATCCGCGACCATATTGATAGCCGTCAGCGCCTCTGTCGGCAGCGCGGCGGCAAGAATAGCTGCAAATTCAGCGCGCGTCGCCGTGGCGTTATAATCAGTAAAGTCGGTAGGAATGCCGTTTCTCTTGGCGTAATCCACATAAGTCTGATACCACACGCCGCCCTGCGCGAAGGCCTCTGCTCCGGTGATGTAGATACTGTTAAGCCTTGCCGCCATAGTGATGGCTTGGGCGAGAGATACGTTGCCATCCGGGTCAAATCTAGCGTTGCTGCTGCCCTTCATAAGCCCCAGCTCATAAGATTTTTTAACATTGGCGCTACCCCAATGGGTTTCAAGGACGTCTGTGAACTGACCGGGGATATAGGCGTTCACAGCGGTGAAATTTTCAAGGCCCTTGGGCGTCTCAGGCTCGGATAGCGCCGGTTCCATCTCCCACGCAACGTAGTTTTTCCAGTCAATCATGGAAAGCGGTAAAAAAGTGCAGTTGGTCATATCCGCTTTTTCATGATAAACCCAAGTTGTGTGTTCAACCCCTCCATAAACAGGTTGATTATCAACTTCTCTAATCACCACGGTTTCTGTGGTTGTTTCCAGAACGCCGTAGCCACAAGCACCTTCAGATGCGATTAATGTACAATTCTCAAGCTTGGGCGGTGTCATGTTGGCATTTTCTCCCTCCAACCAGATTGCTGCGGTTTTAGATACACCCCATTCTTTGCTGATGTTAATAAGCACAGAGTTTTGAATTTTCGCCAGACCGTCATTGGCGATCATTGCACCACGGCTATAACCCACCAAAATGCAGTCATCTATGACAACTGCTCCTTTACCACCGGCAGTTGCGGCTCCCCACTTATCATCAGAACTAACAACTCGGGAATGTCGCATCAAACCGTGATTAGCACCAAAAATGATCCCGATCATCAGCGAGACGGAGATGTCGCAATTATCTATCAACATAATGCTACCCGAAACGTCACGGATTGCACTGCGTTTTGCGATTATAACACAGCGAGAGATTTCGTCAAGCCGGTTCCAATTGCGTACGACTTCACCACTGTTCGGGGAGGTGATGTTTAAAGCGGAAAGTTTTTTGATGTATCCATAATTATCAATTTGAATGTTGTTCAGTGTACCGTTTTTAATCGTCACCGTCGCTCCGTCGGCGATTTTCAGAGCGGACACAATGTAGACCATCAAGCTTGGATCTTCTACGCCTGTTTTAACTCCAGTTATGCTGTGCCCATCCAAATCCAAAACTGTGTCCTTTGTTATCGCCACATCGCCGGTCAGCGCCAGATCTTCTGTCAGCTTGATGTTCCCACCTGCAGTGAGGATGGCGTCAGCGTCGCCCACGGCCAACGCGGCAGGTGCGAGGGAGAGCGTAAGTGCAAGCGCCAAAATCGCAGAAAGAAGCTTTTGTTTCATAGTCACTGCCTCCATTTTTTTCTAAGGAAAGTATAGCAGTTTTTAAGAAACTCTGCAAGAATTATGTCCTTTTTGCCCCTCCCAAAGGGAACTGTATTTGTAAACCGTTGTGCGGCTCATGTCGCACACACGGGCAAGCTCACTGAGATTTAGCCGTCCTGCGTTGATTACTGGATAATGCCTGAGAAACACGACGGAAATTTCTTTTTCCGTTTTTGGGAGAAACAAGATGATATGCGCTACTACCTTCGCGTTCTTTTTGAAGTTGTTGCTTTATTGCGATAGTGTGGTTGTCAAAGTCGATACAGTCCCATGTAAGCCCTAATACCTCGCCTTGTCTTAGG
>CAYXNK010000087.1:0-1724 GCA_964466395.1 uncultured Oscillospiraceae bacterium
TATAATTCTATACTTATGATGAGTAGTTATAGAGTTGATTATGATCCAGATAATCAAGAGTATAAATTATTTAATACTAAGTCATCAAAGTATGAGAGAAGTATGAAGAAGTTATACTCAGTAGAATTACCAGATAATATAAATATCAATATAGATAAGTATATACTGAGTATAATTAGGGAGAGAGTAGCTACAAGTAACTCAATTGATGAGCTTACTAGCTACTTTAATCCTAATTCTACGACTAAGCAGTCTAATAAGGAGTTACTTAGGAGTGAGCTTCAAGATAGAACATATTCCTCAGGATATACTGTAGTCAAGTTGAGAGATTATTATCAGTCACCTGATTCTAATAATGATAGCAGGTCGGAATATGATAATTCATTAAGAGAGTTAATACTGAAGATAGCTGACGAGCAGTCATTGAAGTCAGAATTTGGTAAGGATTGGTATCTTAGACGTAGGGAATTATTCAATGAATTTTCTGACTTAGACATACTATGTAATACGTCAGATCCTGAAGTTAAGTCGATAGTTAGATCAGGTAGAGTAGTAGAGATAGATAATTTCTCTGATGAGTATATAATAGAAGTATTTAATGCATATGTTATGACAGGTATAGACTCTGATAATGAGGATTCATGGACTCCAGCTTTCAGATGGATGATGAGTTATCGATTATTCAAGAAATGCAATAAGATGATATCTTCCTATATCAATGGTAGAATAGGTAAGAAGTCAGCTTACGTAGTTGATAAAGATCAGCTTCAGTCAGGGTCAAAGACAGTTATAAGGAAAAGACTTTATGATCCTAATATAAGTAATGATGAATGTTATCTAGTTAATACTAGCTTCGGAGTATGTACATGTAAAACTGGTAGGTGGTCATCAGGTTTTCATACGTTACCATGGGGAAGCCAAGTCAAGAGATATTATACATCAAGATTTCCAGGAGGGACTATACTTAGCCCTGACTACAGTCAGAATGAAGTTAGATGCCTAGCCAGTACTTCAGGTGAAACTAAATTGTTAGATGCATTTAAGCAAGGAATTGATATTCATAGGTTCATAGCATCTCAAGTCTATAAGAAACCTATGGATGAGATAACAACTCCTGAGAGACGATTCGCAAAAATGTCCGTATTTTCAATACTTTACGGAGCATCTACAGAATCATTTGCTAATAATTATTGTCATGGAGATATGAGTCAAGCAGAGTCAATTATTGGAGGATTTTATGAAGCTTATCCTAAAGTTAAAGACTGGATAGATAGAAAGCATCAAGAAGTGATAGATACTGGTAAAGTAGGTATATTAACTGATAGATTCATTAAGATTGATCGAGATAGTATGAGTTACGGGAAAATGATGAGATCTAGTCAGAATTTTCCGATTCAAGCATCGAGCTGTTTCACAGGTGATACTAAGATAAAATGTTTAGACGGTAATTCTTACACATTTAAAGAGTTAGTAGATAGTAATAGAGAGGAAGTAGATCTTTATGCTTATGATATAGAAGAAGATAAGTTTGTAGCTACTAAAGGTTACTATCCTAGAGTTACTAAAAGAGTGAGTCAGCTGCTTAAGATTACACTTGATAATGGAGAGGAAATCAAATGTACTCCAGACCATAAGTTCTTGTTACGAGATGGTTCTTACAAAGAAGCTAAGGATTTACAGACTATTGATAGTCTTAGAGCAGGTTATTTCAAAGTATCTTCTAA
>CAYXNK010000087.1:1824-9291 GCA_964466395.1 uncultured Oscillospiraceae bacterium
AGAAGAAGCAAGAGTTTACAATCATAAAATAGTGAGTATAGAAGTTCTAGAAGTAGAAGAGGATGTTTATGATATCACAGTTCCTAAGTATCATAACTTCCTCTTGGATGCAGGAGTGGTAGTACACAATTCGGATATAGTTGGATGTGTATTTTTTGATATAATTAATTATATAGATAAGCATAATTATAAGAGTAAGCCATTTTTATTTGTTCATGACTCAATTGAAACTGATGTTTATCCATTCGAATTGATAGAAATCATTGACGTGTATAAGAAGATGCTGATTGAGCTTCCAATGAAGAGATTCAATACTCCAGTTAAGGCTGATGTTACTCTAGGTAAGTCCTTAGGTCATGAGCTAGAGTTAAAGTTGTTTGAGCCATCGTCAGATTATACAGAGTGTACGATGGTTTTAGAAGGTCATAAGGATGAAATATATGATACCATAGATTCATGGAAGCTAGTTTACTCAGAAGTATCAGTTCTAGAGGAGGAGTATGAGGATGAGTACATATCAGTTAATGAATTGTTCATTGTTAAGAAATCCTACTCTCCCTGGATCGGTAAGCATCGGTACAAAGGTAAGTGCGCGATTAGGATTAAATACTAATTATGGAGAATTATATGAGTAGCATAGGAGTTATTATTCCATCTTATCACGACGATAATTCAGTATGGAGATCAATGTTCTTAAGTAAGATGATACCTAGCTTAGTTAATCTAATGCTAGTCGATAATCTTAAATTTCTTGTAAATTTACAAGGATACTCAGATGATGAGTTGCTTGAGATATCTGGTGCATTCGATCAGGTAATTAAGTGTAATAGTACATGGGAATACAATTTACTAAATAATCCTAAGTATAATCAGGATACATTATCAATGGTTAGGATCAGGAATGATGCTATGATAATTGATCCTAATTTGGAGTATTATATCTATACTGATGATGATATAGTGTATCATGACGGTTCAGGTAAAAGATATTCATTCATACTAACTAAAATGAAGGAGAATCCAGGATTAGGGATGGTAATGTCTGCAGGATTCTTAGGAGGATATAATTATGTTGATAAATTAAAGTTGTCATGCAGTAAGCACTGGATGAATAATCGAGGATTAATATTTAGGAATCTTCATTATGATAAGTCACCTATTTATCCTGATTATGTATTAGACAATCATAGAGGTGGATTCGAAGATATGTTAGTAGCAGTGTCAGAACTTAGCTCAGGATATGCCTTAGCAACTGATTTTAATAATCCAGCTTCTCACAAAGCTACTAAGATGGATGATTCGGAAGATCATAAGTCATATATTAGATACGATAAAGATATAATTCATGACCAAGAAGTAACATTCAGTAGAATGAAGGATCTATTGAATACCGGATATGGAATATCTACTAATGGAGTATCGAAATTGAGAGATTTTGGTAAGATAATGGATGAAGTGTATTATAGTCATTATGTGAAGAAGGCAAGTACTGACTTATACATCACTAGTAATGGAGTAATAATATGAGTAAGAGGATTCTTCATGTAGTATTTGATGCAATAAGTCCTGATAATGACTTTAAATTATTGGACTTTTCATATTTAGGATCCAGGTACGATTATAGTAGAGAAATAGTCACCGTAGATCCACGTAGTAATATGTTATTATCCCCTAATATGTGGTGTAGAATATATACCAAGAAGGAGCTTAATGATAATAGATGGGATCCTACTGATACTGATAAAGAGAATAAGTCTAAGATAAAGTATAAGAATATAGATCCTGACTCCTGTATATGGAATAAGGTAGCTTCTAAAGGATTACCTTCATTTATATTTCCTTATTACTCTTATGGTAAGTATATTTGGGGACTGACTAAAGAGGATACTAGGAGTCTAATCAGTGGAGTATTTAGGACTTATGAATCTTCAAGCTATATACTGATGGATCAAGGTAATTGGTCCAGAGAACACTCTGATTTAGAGTATTATGGGATGTGGGAGACACCTGAGAGAATTTATTCTGATGATCCTGATAAGCTAAAGTCGAACAGGTATAAGTGGGATAATTATACTACTGAAGAGCTACTTAATTGGATACCTACATTAATAGATGAGATGAGATCACAGTTAGTACCTAATTATCTAAGTCAAATTAATTCTAACTATGAGGTTTTCGATAAAGAAGTATTTCCTGCAATACGTAATGTTGATTATAGTAATGGAGGGTATTTACACGTTGGATGGGTAGAGACTGACTCATGGATGCACTTTGTACAACCTTATTCTGATCTGGTAGATCGGATTAGAGGGTATTGTTATAGTGGAGTTAATGAATTAATCAGGATTATGGATCCTGATGTAGTATTTATACATGGTGATCATGGTCAGAAGTATGAGAAAAGTCGTCAGAAAATAGACTGTGAAGTCGATTATAATGGAGTAGTCTATCATATAGCTAGAGCTAAGTATGTACCATCGCCACTGTATTCGGATCATAGTCATTCAGTCGGAGGATGGGTATTCTCAAAGAAGGAGTCTGACATTAAAATATTCGATAATTATCATTCTAAAGTTCTTGAATGCGGAGGTCTTCTTATGGACTCTGTGTATGACTATATAACTACTGAAATTGATAAGTGAACTCAATTATGATCTGTAAACGATTCTATTAATGAATTGAGGTAAGGTAATGAAGAAGGTAGCAGTACTATTATGTGGAGGAGTAGGGAGTAGGTTAGAGCCTTTATCATCTGTATTTCACAAGTCATTAGTACCTATTAATGGAGAACCTAACATAGTATGGACAATAGACTGGCTTACTCAAGAAGGAGTAAGTGATATCTACTTAGTAACTACGACTCCCGATGAATTCAAGTATCTACGAGATCGAGTTAGTATAGTACATAGTACGTATCCAGACGAGTACAATAATATAGTAAGTCTGAAGACAGTTATAAGTAGTATTTCTGATGATACTGATGGATTATTCATTGTTGAAGGAGATCAGTATCTAAAGAATCCCTACGAATTATGGTCAGTAATTGATAATATTTCTCCTGATAGATCCTATTATATAGCTAAGAGAGCAGCATATAAATCATCAGAGTGGATACTCAGAGTAGATGATACTGATCGTATTATTCATGTTGATAAGAATTCATATGATGGATATAGGATGTCAGGGATGTCTTACTGGACTGGTACTGACTTAAGACTACTGATTGAAGATATTAAGCTAAGTAGTGATTACTCATTATTTTGGGAGGACGTGTTTATTGATAAGTTATCATCATATAATATATATAGAGTAATAGTTAATGATGATACCTTAGTTGAGTATGATACTATACTGGATCTAGTCAGCAGCGGACTAATATCAGAGAAAGTAATTTGTAGATATTTATCAGGATCAGGTGTAGTCAAGAAACTTAGCAGCATGACTAACTCAAATTATCTAGTCAAGGATTATCTATCAACAGGTGCTGATGTAGTAATCAGGTATCCAGGAGGTAATACAGATTCATTCATAGATCGGTCAAGAGAGATCAGGATGAATAAAATATTTGACTCAATGAGAATTACTCCAAGAATTAATATGTTTGGAGCTATAAAGATTACAGAATACGTTCCTAATTCTTCTAGACTTACTCTGACTGATGACAAGGATAAGAATCATGCTGTATTATCAGAAGCTGTTAATTTGATTAGAAGAATTCATAAGTTGGATTATACTACGAGCTATCCGAATGATTTAATAGACTTATACTTAGAATTGGATTTGTATGCTAGAGTAGCTGATGAAGTAGGTGCTTACTATGATAGATCACTGTATGATAAAGTTAGATCATCGATAAGGAGTGTTCAGCATAAGTCATTGTCCTATGTTCATAGGGACCTAGTACCAGAGAATTTCTTATTCAGTCTTAATAATGACTTCAAAGCAATGGTTATAGATTTTGAGTACTCAGGTATACTTGATAAGTATTGGGACTTAGGATCACTAATAACAGAGCTATGCAATTATTATTCATTGGATTCATATTCATCGTTAGCATTGAGATTAAAAGTATCTGAGTTGTACGGTGGATCTATTAATAAGATTGTACTATGGGAGTCAATAGTGAATTATGTATGGTATATGTGGACATTAGCTCAGCCAGGTTACTTACAGGATTCATCATTAATTAGCTATGGTAGCATGAGACTTGATAAAGTTAATGTTAAGTTACTATCAGATGAGTTAGAGTGTATAAGGAGAAGTTGTGAATAGTATGATGTCTAAGTTTAATAAGAAAGTACTAATTATACCTGTAGCTATTATAATTGTTCTAGGAGTCTTATTCAGTGTATTTCCAGAACTATCACTAGGAGCGTTGACGATTATTAGAAGCGTAGTTATTGATAAAATTGGATTCTATTTCATACTACTCGGATTAATATTTTTTCTAGGATCATTAATATTAGCATTTTCTAAGTATGGTAAAGTGAAGTTAGGTGGATCAGACTCAAAGAAGGAGTACTCAGACTTTACATGGGGGTCGATGATATTTACTACAGGGTTAGCTGCTGACATCTTAACGTATGCATTGCATGAGTGGGCATATTATTTTGAGTCGATACCATTGAGTATGTCAGAAATGACACTAGTTCAAAAACAGTTATGGGCTAGTAGTTATCCAGTATTTCACTGGTCAGCTATACCTTGGGGATTCTATGTTCTACCAGCTGTAGGGTTAGCATACATGTTTTGGAATAGAGGACGTACTAAGCAGACATTCTCTGAAGCTTGTAGACCACTTATCAAGGACAAGGCTGACAAGGGATTAGGATCACTAATAGATGTATTGACTGTTACAGGATTACTAGCTGGTACTACTACTACATTCAGTGTAGCTACACCAATGCTATCTAGAGCAATATCTGAAATTACGGGTATAGTTCAGTCAAATTTATTAACAATTATAGTTCTAGCAGTAATAGCAGTTATATATAGCTTAGCAGTGCTGTATAATTTTAAAGGTATTTCTTTTGTGTCTAAACTATGCATAATAATTTATGGAGTATTATTATCACTGTTCTTCGTGCTTGATCCAGTTTACATCATAGACTCTAGTATCTCGAGTGTAGGTAATGTTATTAATAACTTTATGAGCATGTCTACTTGGCTTGATCCTCTTAGATCAACTAGTTTTGCTCAGGATTGGACTGTGTATTATTGGGCTTACTGGATATCATGGTCAGTTGCAGCACCAATATTCATAGCAAAAGTATCAAAAGGTCGTACGATAAAAGAAGTTATACTTAAGTGTTATTTCTATGGAATAGTAGGAACATTGCTAGCATTCTTTATTCTAGGTAATTACGGACTACATATGGAGATTACTCAGAAGATAGCTGTTGCAGAAGCACTTAGCTCAGGACTGATAACCGCACCGGATGCAATAGTACAGATAATAAATACGACACCATATTCTACAGTAGTATATATAGTTCTTATAGCTTCGATGATATTGTTCTATGTTACAAGCTTTGATAGTATAACTTATGTGTTATCATCCTATAGTTACAAGACTCTGAGTTTAGATGAGAATCCGAGTAAAGGGATTAAGATTTATTGGGCAGTAGCAATAATAATTCTACCAATGATATTGCTATACTTGCCATCGACTACAGTAGCTAATATACAGACAGTAGCAATAATAGGATCTATTCCATTGAGTATAATTCTTATCTTGCTAGTATCTTCGTTCTTGAAGTCAATAAAGAGTGATTGTGGACTCAATATCAATATGTAAACGATTCTATATTCGGAGGATTGAGCATGAGTAATTATTTTATGGATTTGTATCATAGTCCGTTATTAGGAACTAGATCAGTGACTCGATATTCAGGGCAGTATCAGTCTAGTCCAGAGAGTTTATCTGATCATATAGTTGACGTAAGTAACTTATCTTATTTGATTAGTAGGAAGCTACAGTCACTAGGTACAGTAGTTGATATAGGTCTATTACTTCAGAGATGCTTGGTGCATGATTGCGATGAAGTAGCTATAGGTGATATACCTAGGTGCACTAAATATTCATCACTCGAGTGCCATAATATCTTGAACGACTTAGCAGTTATCACTACAAAAAGAATATCAGATGAAGTAGATAATTCTGAATATACCTATGTACTATGGTCTTTAGCTAAGGACGAATCAGTAGAAGGGTATATCCTGAGAATTTCAGATATGTTATCAGTATGTAAAAAAGTAATATTTGAAGTTGATTTTTGTGGTAATCTTTACTTCTTGAAGATAGCACTAGAGGTAGAGAAGTATGTTTCAGATATTACTCGTAAATTGAATGAGACTAAATTAGAATTCGATGGAGGTATTGTAAGATTATCATCAAGTGGGTACGAGTATTTGAATAAGCTCTTAATAGATACTGTCGAATCAATGAGGGATCTCACGTCTAGTAATCATGAATATATAAGAAGGTATAATTTAATGTATGATCCAACTGATTACATATCAAATACGGGGAGGTAATTGATAATGAGTTATAAGGATAAGGTTATTGGATTAGGCAAAGTATATCTGGCATCAGGATGGTTTACTCCAACTCAGCTTGAAAGACTAGAAGCAGTAAAGAAGATTTTAATTGATGAAGGGTTCGAGGTATTCTCGCCTAAGGATGAAGCATTAGTAACTCCTGACTCCACAACTGATTGGCAGTCAGAGGTGTTTAAAGGTAATTTGACTGCAATCGAGCATTCCTCATTCTTATTAGGTATAAGTAATGAGAAGGATATGGGAACTTTATTCGAGATAGGGTACGCATATCATAAGACTCCAGCAATTTATTTTGCAGAAGGCTTGAATGGACCTTTTAATCTGATGCTAGCTAAGTCAGCAGTATCAGTAGCTACCTCAAGGGATAATCTAATAGAGATTCTTAATGATGAGTCAGTTATGAAGTCAATCTATAATAGTGAGTACAGTGGAAATTGTTATGTATTTGATGGTATTGTAGAATGATTATTGTAGAAGGATTCGACATGGTTGGTAAGACCAGATATCTTAATAATAACTTAGGATTAGTAGGATATAGGCCTGATTGGAATTACTTGGAGGGTAAATCGTTAGATAGGACTAGTATTGGGTGGTTGGTAGGCTACTCAGTTCTTGAGTATCTATCAAGGTTTGATCCTAATGAGTTGCATAATGTAGTTCTAGATAGATCAATACCGTCGAGTTATGTATACGATAATAATAAAGTTGATGCACTTGAGTACTACTCAGATATAATGAAGAAGTATAGTGATATGGGATACATACATATTTATCATATTTATCATAGTAATAAGGAATCAGCCTATAGAATATATAATTGGTCAGTTAATAATAGGAGTGAATTAGATAGACTTGATAAGTATATATCATTTGAGGATTACTATAAAGCATATCAAATAGCAGAAT
>CAYXNK010000087.1:9317-9593 GCA_964466395.1 uncultured Oscillospiraceae bacterium
AACAGGAAGATATTTACAATTATACCTAGTTCTAAACTGATAGTAGATAAGTGCAGATCATTGTCTAATAGTAATGGATTGATTAGTAAGTATATTATGGAGTAACTTATGATAATAGGACTATATACTGATTCACATTTCAGTTTATCCTCATCAATATTAGTAGGTAAATCGTCATCTACTCAAGGTAGGCTGGATTATTTAATTAAAAGCTTTAGGTGGATGTATGAAGAGTTTCATAAAAATAATGTTGACGTAATAGTCGACTGTGGAGAC
>CAYXNK010000088.1:0-9311 GCA_964466395.1 uncultured Oscillospiraceae bacterium
GTTCCCATGATGAACGTTCTAAACGGCGGCGCCCACGCCACCAACAGCGTTGACATTCAGGAGTTCATGGTCATGCCCGTCTCCGCACCCGACTTCCGCGAGGCACTGCGGATGTGCGCAGAGGTGTTCCACACCTTAAAGAAGATTGTCAAGTCCGCCGGCGTGGGCGACGAGGGCGGCTATGCCCCCGACCTTGCCAGCGACGAGGACGCCCTCAAGGCGCTGGTCGAGGCCATTCAGCTTGCCGGCTATAAGCCCGGTGAGGACTTCAAGATTGCCATGGATCCTGCTGTTTCCGAGTGGTTCAACACCGAGGACGGCTGCTACCACCTGCCCAAGCGCGGCACTGTGATGACCCGCCAGGATATGGTGGACATGTGGGTCGGCTTCTGCGACAAGTACCCCATCATCTCCATTGAGGACGGCATGGCCGAGGACGACTGGGAGGGCTGGAAGATGCTCACAGACGCCCTGGGTCACAGAATCCAGATAGTGGGCGACGACCTCTTTGTCACAAACTCTGAGCGCCTGAAAAAGGGGATTGACCTGGGCGTTGCAAACTCCATCCTTATTAAGCTCAACCAGATCGGCACCCTCACTGAGACACTGGACACCATCCAGATGGCACATCGTGCCGGATACACCGCCGTTGTTTCCCATCGCTCCGGCGAGACGGAGGACACAACGATTGCCGACGTTTCCGTGGCTCTGAACGCTGGCCAGATTAAGACCGGCGCACCCAGCCGCGTGGACCGCGTTGCAAAATATAACCAGCTGCTGCGCATCGAAGAGGAGCTTTTTGACGTTGCCCAGTATCCGGGAAACGCCGCCTTCTCCAGCATTAAGAAATAAGAAACGCTTCTGAATAGAAAAAATTAGCAAAACTAGTATAAATGGTGTCTCTGTGGGTAAAAATACCTGCAGAGACACCATTTTTCTATTCAGGAGGTACAAAAAAATGGCTGAAAAACCGAGCTTCGGAGAGGGGCTTGACAGGTTTTTTGAAGGAAAGGGCTTCTACATAGTCCTTTTTCTGTGCGTAGCGGTGATAGGCGCTTCTGCTTATTTTCTGTTTGCCGGAAACGGGACTCATGTAGAGGAGCCCAGAATCGACAGTGGCTATGAAGATGCCGTAGCACCTATCCACGATGACCCCGAGTTGGGTCAAATTCCCGAGTATGCCGACGACTATGAGCTTGGCGCAACCCTGGAGGATCCCGTTCTGGACGAAGTCACAGGGACGGAGGAAACCGGAACCTGGACCGCTGAGGAGGCCGAGGCCGCCATCTCCGTCCAGTATATCTGGCCACTGGAAGGCGAGATTACGCTGCCCTATTCCGTGACAGCCCTCATCTACCACGAAAAGCTGGGCGACTGGCGCACCCATGACGGCGTTGCGGTTTCCGCGCCCCTGGGCACACAGGTTGTCTCGGTTTGTGCAGGTAAGGTGGAGCGTGTCTACACCGATGACCTTGGCGGCACAACCGTGATTATCGCCCATGCAGGAGGCCTGCGCAGCATCTACGCAAACCTTGCCGAGCTGCCCACCGTCCGTGAGGGCGACAGCGTGATGACCGGAGAGGTCATTGGCGCGGTGGGCGCAACAGCCTCCGGCGAGTCCAAGGAAAGTCCCCACCTCATCCTGAAGATGACACTGGATGGACAAAGCATCAATCCTGCTGACTATCTTCCCCCAAGATAGAATTCTCCTCTCACCGAGGGCTGTTCCGAATTTGGAGCAGCCCTCACTTTTTTTGTCCAATTTCGGAAAACTATGCTATAATTAGAAAACAACTGAAAGCATGCGGAGCCGCAGGGCGGCATCCTTTGACCCATGAAAGGACGAAACGAATCATGACGGTAACGGAACGTTTTTTAAAATATGTCTCCTTTGACACCCAGTCTGCTGAGAATGTGGATGTCATTCCCAGCACGGAGAAGCAATGGGCGTTGGCAAAGGCGCTCGTGGCAGAGTTGACCGAAATGGGCGCACAGAACGTCCGCCTCACGGAGCACTGCTATGTGATGGCCGAGCTGCCCTCAAACCTGGGGGAAAAGCAGGTGCCTGTCCTGGGCTTTATCGCCCACATGGACACCTCACCCGACGCCTCGGGCGCAAATGTCAAGCCCCGCATCATCAAGAACTACGACGGCGGCGTAATCCAGCTAAACGCGGAGAAGAAGCTCACATTAGACCCTGCCGCCTTTCCGGAGCTGAAGAAGCGCTTGGGTGAAACTCTGATTGTCACGGACGGCACAACCCTTTTGGGAGCGGACAACAAGGCAGGTGTGGCGGAGATTATGAGCATGGCGCAGCATCTGCTCCAGCATCCGGAAATTCCACACGGAAAAATTTGCATCGGCTTCACCCCCGATGAGGAGGTGGGCAACGGTGCGGAACGCTTTGACGTGGCGAGCTTTGGAGCAGATGTCGCCTACACCGTAGACGGGGGCGCGCTGGGGGAGATCGAATATGAAAACTTTAACGGCGCAAACGCCGGAATCTTTATCGAGGGCAGGGGCATCCACCCGGGTTCTGCCAAAAACCAGATGATTAACGCGGGGCTTTTGGCCGCCGAGTTTGCTGCGCTTTTGCCCGAGGCCGAGACGCCTGCCCACACCGAGGGCTACGAGGGCTTTTACCACCTGCACAAGCTCTCTGGCACGGTGGAGTCCGCCGAGCTGCAATACATCATTCGCGACCACGACAGGGAGAGGTTTGAGGCGCGCAAGGCCTTTATCCATGAGGTGGGAGACTTTATGAACCGCAAATACGGCGGGGACTATGTGGAGGTCGTCACAGAGGACAGGTATTACAACATGAAGGAAAAAATCCTGCCCCACATGGAGCTGATTTCCCTGGCCAAGCAGGCGATGGAGGCCGAGGGCGTAACCCCTCTCGTGGTGCCCATTCGCGGCGGTACGGACGGGGCGCGGCTCTCCTACATGGGCTTGCCTTGCCCGAACCTCTGTACCGGGGGGGAGAATTTCCACGGCCCCTTTGAATACTGCTCTGTGGACGCCATGGAGAAGGTTGTGGCCATTCTTGTGCGGCTGGCGCAGATTTTTGCAGAGACAGAAAAACAATAAACCCCAAGGGATGAAGGACAGGTTTCCGAATGAACGATATCAAACGAATTGCAGCAGTCCACGACATTTCCGGCTTCGGCAAGTGTGCCCTCACGGTGGCTCTGCCGGTGATTTCCGCAACCGGGGTGGAGTGCGCCTGCATTCCTACAGCCCTCTTATCCACCCACACCGGCGGCTTTTCAGACTATGTGTTCCACGATATGGGCGAGTTCATGCTGCCCATTGCCCGGCACTGGAAGGCCGAAGGCTTGCACTTTGACGGCATCTACTCCGGTTATCTGGCCTCCGCTGCCCAGGAGCGGGAGTTGGAGGAAATTATTCAGATTCTCGGAGATGGGGAGACCAAAGTTATCGTAGACCCCGTGATGGCCGACAACGGCAGCTATTACAGCAAGTTTGGCGACGAGATGCGGGACGCCTTCCGCAGACTGATTGGCAGGGCGGACATCATCACGCCGAACATCACCGAGGCGGCGCTGTTGGCGGGGTTGGAATACCGGACGGGTGTCCACGATGAGGGCTATATTAAACGGCTGCTGGACGGGCTTTCTGCGCTCTGCGGCGGCATCATCGCCATCACCGGCGTCTGGCCTGACACGGAGCACGTGGGCGTCTTTGCCGCAGATCCGAAAACAGGGGAGCGGGGGCTCTTTGTGCGGCCTCGGCGGGAGGGCATATTCTGCGGGACGGGGGACATTTTTGCCTCTGCCTTCTCGGCTCTGATGCTGCGGGGCGCCTCGCTGGAGGATGCTGCGGAAACGGCGGTTGCCCTGGTGTCTGAGAGCATTGACCGCACCGTCCGCCGGGAGACGCCCCGGAGAAACGGCGTGGACTTTGAAAACGCCCTGCCCAACTACATCCGGCAGGTTTCCGCCCTCTTTGGAGAATAGAAAAAAGTCCCGAACAGAAGTTCACTGTTCGGGACTTTTTTTAGTTTGCGTAATAGCGGATTACCTCGTTGCTGCGGTCGGCAGTCAGACGGCCACGAACCTCCAAAAGGCGCAGGTGGCTGTCGGCCTCGCCAACGGCGAACCACTTTTGGTTAAGAGGAAATTCCTCCCAGGACTTCGCACGGATGTTCCAGCTCATTTTTCCCGCAATGTCGAGAACCGAGAGACCGGGACAGTCCTGTACAATGCCCAAGCACTCGTCCAGGCGCTGCTCATGGTGTAAAAGCAGGTCGTCAATCCGGGACCTGAAGTCTCCCGTGGCCCTGTGGGCGGGAAGGGGAAGCGTAACATCATATTTCCGGATTTTCTTCAAGCTCTCCAGATAAGAGCCCAGAGCGTCGTCCATGCCAATCCAGCTGGTGATGTTGGGGGAGATGTTAAAGAGCACATGGTCGCCCAAGAACATGAGCTTTTCGGAGGCGACCCAGAAGCACATGTGCCCCGGTGTATGGCCGGGGGTGGCGACGGCCTCGAGGGTATAGTCTCCGCAGACGAAAGTATCGCCCTCGTCAATGGGGAGGTAGGCAGTGAAATCGGGATCAGGGGAGAGCTTGCGGGAGACGGCGTCGTTGGCGAAGCCCTCCACAACCTCCCGGGGGAAGCCCAGACGCAGAAGCTCCCGATTGTCCTCGTCCCACAGGTCTTTTCGCGTCTGGCCAAACATCCAAGGAATCTCCTGCCGGCTCAAAAATACCCGGGTTCCGGGCACAGCCAGCTCGGGGGCAAGACCCGTGTGGTCTGAGTGCAGGTGGGTCAGCAGAATATCAGTATTCGCCATATCCGCACCCAGCTCTTTGAGGCCGGCCAAAAGGCTCTCTCTGCAGGCCTCAAAGTTAAAGCCCGTGTCGATGAGGATGCTGCGACCCTTGGGGTTTCGGATGTAATAGGCATTGAGCACCCGCAGGGGACTATCTCCCAAATCTACGGGGATGCTGAATATATTTTGAATGATTTCGTCTGGCATAGTGTATGAACTCCAAAGTTTCTATTTTTTTATATCATATCATTAGAATAACGCATTTTCCGCAAATAATCAAGCCCACGGCCGCTAAAATGCGGAATCTCAGAGGCCGAAGCCGCCGTCCACACCAAAGACCTGGCCGGTGATGAAGGCGGAGCGGTCGGAGGCTAGAAAGGCTGCCAGCTGTGCCACGTCGACAGGCTGACCGAGGCGGCAGAGAGGGGTCTCCTCGCAGAGACGCGCCCTGTCTTCGGCGGAAAAGTCCGCCATCATGTCCGTTTCCACAACGCCGGGGGCGATGCAGTTGACCCGGATGCCCGAGGGACCAAGCTCCTTGGACAGTGCGCGGGTCAGGCCAATCACCGCAGACTTTGAGGCGGAATATGCCGCCTCGCAGGAGGCGCCGTGGAGCCCCCAGACCGAGGAAATATTGATAATCGAGCCGGACTTTTCGCGGAGCATGGCGGGCAGGGCCCCTTGAATACAATGATATACCCCGTCCACATTTACGGCAAAGACCCGCCGCCACCGGGCAAAGTCCGTGTCGGTAAAAAGCCCGTATTCCGAGACGCCCGCATTGCAGACGAGAACATTTACCCCGCCGATTTCGTCATACATACGGCGCACCTGCTCAGGATCCGCCACATCGGCGCGCACGGCGACACCGCCGGTCTCCGCGGCCAGCGTCAGGGCGGCCGCCTCGCTGTGCAAATAATTGATATAAACCTCAAAGCCGTCCTCCGCCAGAGCTTTGGCAATGGCTCTTCCGATGCCTCGGGAGGCGCCGGTAATTAATGCTTTTTTCATGGGTTCTCCTCCGGAAAAATCAAGGGGTTTGTCTCATATATATATTCTATCCAAATTATGACCATAAGGCAAGACAAGATGTTTGAAAATCGGGCCAGCCTATGGTAGAATAGAAAGGTCAAGCTGAAGCCTATCGGGTTTGCCGGGGGCTACAGCCTGATTTTGCCTGAACACCGAAAGGAATGATCGATTTCATGCGTAAAATTAACTGCAAAAAATGCGGGATGGCGATAGACGCTTCTCTGGGGGAATGCCCCCACTGCGGCGCTGTGTACTATATCCTCTCTGAGGAAGACAAGAAGCTTGAGTGGGCGATGAATCCCGACGCAGGCTTAGACGACACCCGGATTCTCCGTCCTGTGGAGCCACCCAAACCAAGGGAGGCGACCCACGCCCCCCTGGAGCTGGAAACAGCAGACAGCGATGAGCTGTTCAACACCCGCGTAATCCGGCGGCAGAATGAGGGTGAACCCCGTCCTGCGGCCTCCCGTCCGCCGGAGCCTGCGCGCCGTCCCGCACCACAGCGCCCGCCGGAGCCTGTGCGTCGTCCGCCGGTTGACCGGTATGACGGGCAGGAGCGGGAGAAAAAGACACAGCGGCGACAGCTTTTGGTTGCAGGGCTGGCGCTTCTGGCCGTGCTCACCTTGATTCTCTCCCTGATGGGCGGCCTGTTCAACTTTGGCGGCAACGAGACGAAGGGCGATAAGATGCCCAATCTCCTGGGCTACACAGAGGCGACGGCAGTGGGCATCCTGGAGGACTTGGGACTGGAGGTCTCTACCACCACGGAGCTTGCGGACGCGCCCGAGGGTGAAGTAATCTACCAGAGCATCAAAGAGGATAAAATCATCCGAAGGGGCGACAAGGTCATGCTGACCATCTCCCTGGGCAAGTCGAAGGAAGAGGAACACATTGACGTCCCCCCCCTCATTGGTAGCAGCTATGACCAGGCAAAGCAGGCACTCACCTCCTTGGGACTAGGCATCACGCGGGGAGACGACGTGTTCAGCGACAAGCCCATAGGCGAAATTGTTTCCCAGTCCCCCATGAAGGATGCAAAGCTCCAAAAGGGCGACACGGTCACAGTGACCCTCTCCAAGGGGCTTGAACCCTCGCCCACGCCTCCCAGCTACAACATCGTCGTGACCGCCGGACAGGGCGGCTCCGTTGATCCCAGGGGCACCGTTTCGGTGCAGGAGGACGGGGACATCACCTTCACATTCACCCCCGATCCCGACTATGAGATTCGCGAGGTCAAAGTGGATGGCAAGGACATCGGCGCTTCCACCAGCTACACCTTCACAAAGGTGCGGGGCGACCACACCATCTACGTGGTGTTCCGCCAGAAGGCGCCCGAAAGCCCCAGCCCCACGCCCTCGCCGTCTGCCCCGCCGGACAGCGAGAATCCTTTGGATTGGCTGCCGGAGAATCCCCTTGACTGGTGGTTCAGCTAATCGGGACTAAAAACCCTCTAGGGAGAGCGCTCAGAGCCAGACAAACTGGCAGAGCAGCTCTCCCTTTTTGTCGATGGTGACAAGGGCGCAGCTCTGCTGGGGCGCAAAGCCACAGCTTCCAGGGTTGAGCACATACAAGCCACCCTCCATGGAAAAATTCGGTTCGTGGGTGTGACCGTAGACAACGAGGCCGGCGTCCTCTGCCCGCGCCGCGTCAATCAGGGGCAAAAGGCTGCGCTTTACGCCATAGACATGGCCGTGAGTCATCATGATCTTTAAGGAGCTGACGAAAAAAAGCTCCGTCTCCGGCAGGCTGCTGCCAAAGTCGCAGTTTCCCCGCACCGCTATAAGCGGAATGTGGGGAAACTGATTTTTTATTTTTAGTTGGTCTGCCGCTCCGTCTCCCAGATGGAGAATCATGTCCGGCGGATATTGGGCGAGATAGCGGAGCATTTTATCGGGGCTGCCATGGGAATCGGAGAACACAGCAAGCTTCATAAGGACCTCCTCCTTGGCAATGTTTGAATGTTAAATTGGCGTTTTTATGAAAAAGGAACCTCAAAACGCAAAATGAATATACTGAAGTGAATCTGTATGGAAGGGGGAGGGCAATGAATCCTCTGGAGAAGTTGAAAAATGAAGCCCTAGGCGGAGGCCGGGCAAAAGAGATAGACAGGGTTGTAAATTCAGAGCAGGGAAAAAGAATTGGGGAGATGGTGGACGGAGCGGCTTTGAAAAACGCCGTGAGCGCTGGAGACAGCCAGGCAGTCAACCAAATTGTGAGCCAGTTTTTGTCTACGAATGAGGGAAAAGCGCTCGTAAAGCAAATCAACGAGCGCTTCGGAAAGTAAACAGGATTGGAGGGCGCAGCCATGAATGAGCTTGGCGGAATGCTGAATAGTATTTTGAGCAATCCCGATGAGATGAAAAAGATTATGGATATGGCAAACCAAATCATGAGCGGGCAGGGGGGCGAAACGCCTGCACAGCCAGCCGCCGGGGCTTCGCCCTCCACGTCCCCATTAGACAGCGTGCTCGCCGAAATCGGGAAGAATCCCGAGGGGCTTGCCGCAGCGGCGCAGAGCTTAATGGGCAATGGCGGTTTGAGCGGCCTGCTGGGTGGCGGCGGTGGCCTGGGCAGCTTGTTAGGCAATGGCGGCCTTGGAAGTTTGCTGGGGAGCGGCGGCTTGAGCAGCCTGTTGGGCAGTGGCGGCCTGGGGAGTCTGTTGGGTGGCGGCGGCTTGGGGAGTCTTTTGGGGAAAGGCGGGCTTCAGGGTCTTTTCAAAGGTTCGTCCATGCAGAAAATTTTCGATCATCCCATGGCCAAACGGTTTCTGAACAGTCCATCCGTGCACAAGCTTGCCTTGGGCGGAGCAGCTGGCAGCAACGACAAACAGGAGCTCATCCGGGCATTGAAGCCCTGGCTCTCGGAGGCCAGGGCAAAAAAACTTGATAGAGCCGTGATTTTTGCCAAGGCCATGCGTTTCGCAGGGGCAACCGCATTAATCGGAGGGGGGCAAGCAGATGACTAGGTATGAGGGAAACACTGGCAGGTTCGTGCACGTACTCGACCCGGTTCCTTCGCTGCCCGTGTCAATCCCCCAGCCGCGGATTCAGGAGGCGCCGCAGAGCGGTCCTCAGCCAAGCCCAGTTCCGGAGCAGGCAGGCAGAGGACAGCCGGCTGCCGGGGAAGGGGGCGGCTCTGGCATCCTTGACGGCCTGGGTAAAATTTTTTCAAAGATTACAAAGCCCAGCTTCGAGACGGAGGACTTAATCCTGGTGGGCATCTTCTACCTGCTCTATCGGGAGAGCGGAGACATCGAATTCCTTCTCATGGCCGGGGCAATCCTCTTCCTTTAGAAGGGAAGTCGAAAAAGATCCTCCTCGGGTGCGGAGGAAACGGAGGTAATCAGCTCCATGGAGGTTGCAAGCTTCTCTCCGTCATAGACCTCAACGGAAACGAGCAGGCCGCTGTCAACGGAGAGATAGATTTGGTTTACATAACCAAAGGTTCCCTGCTTGTATTTTGCATAGATACAGGCCTGTCCG
>CAYXNK010000089.1:0-9306 GCA_964466395.1 uncultured Oscillospiraceae bacterium
TTTGAAATCTCCTTTTATAAAATATTTATTTCTTGCATCACCTTAGCAAGTATTCATTCTATATTCTACTCCTTCTATACATGATTCTCCTGAATCATCTTAATATTCCAACATCATAATACTCATATTATCTTGCTTATCTATTTCCTTAAAGCCATTCTCTTTATACATATTCAACGTACCTCTATACAATTTTTGAGGTTCATTTATATTTTCAATTGGAAGTGCAATGACAGCATCATATCCTTGAGACCTAAAATCTTTTATCGCTTGTTTAAGCAATTGCCTTGCCACGCCTTGTCCTCTGTAATCAGGATGAATGACAAAACAAATTACACAGCCAGTTTTTTTGCCCTTAATTATTGAGTCTAGTTCATTTCCAAACCTCTTGTACTCTTTTAAATTATTTGCATTGCACCAGCCGATACATTTATCTCCATCAAATGCTAGATAGCCTTTCATATTACCGGATTTTATCTGCTCTAATGCTTCTTGTTTATTTTCAGTGCTCGTCCTATTTTGCCATATATCATAGGAACAGTTAGTATGATAATATCTACAATAGCATGTTGACCAATGTTGAGCATGGCTAAAATCAAGATTTTCAAGATAATTTGTAAAACAATCAGCTAAATCGGGTGTTAATTCTATTATTTCATAATTCATAGTTTCCTCCACGCAAAATTATATTTTATTTTTTTATGGGTATTATTAGATAATTATTATCATAATCATTGTTATTAGCGTTACTGCCACTGTTGGTGCTGTTCACTATGCTCATTACACAATCCTAATATTATTTTCCTCTTCTTCATCAAATTAATTATAAAATATCTCATCCCAAAGCTAAGGCTGGACGGTCTTGCTAATGTAGAATTTATACTATAAAATATATCGGTAGCTATTCATTTCATAAAATTATAATAATGATGTAACAATAATATAACTAATGCATAATATGGTTGTACACATAAGCAGATTGCTTATCGCCTAGAATATGTAAAACTATGCAAAAATAGAAATATTCAAATTCATCTAACTGACACTTTTTACACGTTTGGAGCAAAAATTCAAAAATTTTACGAGCCCAAATAAGGTTTTTTGTTTAAATTATAAGGTTCTCCAATATAATTATATCATTGCAAATATATGCAGTTATTTCATAAACTTCCTTCAGTGAACAATAGTGTTATCATTTTCTTACAACAGTAATTTTATCAACGTCCCAGTAATTCTTCATGAAATATTGCACCATAAACTTTTTTATTTTATCAAGTTGACCTGTGGACCTTGCCCAGCTTTACACATCCACTGAAGTTGTATCGTATTTGAAGCCTTTGTCCAGTCCGTAAGTCAAAACAGCGTATCTGGCCGGATAGGTACTCACAAACCCCAATCCCTAGCAAATTCGCCTGCAATTCCACTTGGCAGGTTCTATCGCTGTTATGGCAGTTATAGAAAGATATCTGAAGCAGATTAGGCTTATCATTCTATCTTTGATTTATATATTATCAAATAAATCAAAGATATTTTCCTGCTGAGATGTTTGATAAATCATTGCATGTTCAAGCCGTTCATCTTCAGCTAAACCTTGCTTGTTTATAGTCAAATCCTGTATCCTTAAAACTTCTGTATCGCTGTACATTCTTTTACGTATGCTCAATCTAAATATGAGATTAAAACGATTAGTGATAGAGCTTTGGCTTAAATCTGATAAGCATATAAGCTGAATATTAAATGTTTTGGCAATATCCATTATTGCATTTAACAAATGCTCAGAAGATGTTTTGCCAAATGGATTATCCATTATTATGACCTTTGATTCATTAATTGTATCCTGTCCCATCCTTCTTATGGTAGCATCTCTTGTATATGAGATAAGTACAGAAACAAGCGTAAAAAACACTACAAACTTTTCACCGCCTGAATTTTCAGAAATCGCATCTTCCCATTTTTTTAAACCGCTGTTATTTTCATTTAAATCTACCTTATAAACAGACACAGGAATTTTGCTGCTTCCTATAAATTGATTTAATAACTCTCTTGTTGAAACTATGCCCTTTATTTTATCTCGATATTTCTTTGTATTATCTTCTATGTTTTTTTCAAAAATATCAGCCATTATTTTAACGGAAGATGAAATATGCTCATCCATTCTGTTTCTTGCATTATCATCTATTTTTTCTGGCATATCAATCTTAAGCATTTTTACATTTTTATTTCTTCCTGTAAGCTTAACTCTTGACTTATCTGTTATAGCTTTTATATCTTCATATATTACTGATGCATAGCTTACACATTGGTCTATGACCTGTTTTTTTGTATGCTCAATATTCATGAGCTGCTGCTCATAAAAACTAAGGAACTTATTTAAACTTTCTCTTTTTTTAGATAATTCCTCAAAATAATAATAAATCCTGTCATATGTGCTTTCATCAATATTTAATGTATTAATTGAGTTAATAATATCTGTTATGCTTTGGTGCTTGTTATCATAGTCTTTTTTAATGCTGTCAAATAGTTTTCCATATTCCTTTTTAGCACTATCAAAATGCTTTTTTGTATCTTCATAGTTATTTTTTAATTCTTTAAATTGCTGCTCAACATTTTCTTTAAGCAAAAAGGATGAATTAGGAAGCAACTTTATATCAATTATCATATTTATTAAATCTTTAAAGCGGATATATGAAAAATTCTTTTGTTTGTATTCATCTTCTTTAATCTTTAAATTATTTAATTCAAACCTTATTGTTTTTCTTCTGTTGTCAAAATTACCTCTAATTTCATTTTTGTCTAAAGCACCTAACATGTTTTGAACTTTTAATGCTTGTGAAGCTGTTTTATATCTTTCTTCTGCTCTAATAAAATTTCTGTCTGCCTTATTTAACTGTTCTTGCTTTTCACTTATTTTTACTGAAAGCTCATTGATTTCTTCTAGTATAGCATCATATTTTATGTCATCAACTAATACACCTTCATATTCAAAAGGTTCTACCTTAATTCTTGAAAGCTCATGTAGCTTATTATCGAATTCTATATTATTATCCTGCAATTTTTCTTCTAGATCTTTTATAGAACGCCCTTGCTGTTCATTCAAAACCTGATATTCTTTTTCTAGTTCCTCTAACGTCTCATTAATTAGGTCGCCTTCTAAAGCATCTGAATATATTAGAAGTTTTTTCTTAATATCTTTAAGTCTAAATAATAAAGCAGTTGATTCTCCATTAAATTTTGAATTTTCTTCTGTAAGTCTTGTTTTCTCTGCTTCGCCAAGACTAATTTCATCCTTCAATGCCTTCATCCTATTTATTAATTCATTGTGCTCTTTCCACTGCTGCATGTAAGAATTATTTTCATCTTTATACTTTTCAAAAACCTTGTACTGACCTTTTATTTTTCTGATAAGCTCTGCAATATTATTTAAAACTTCAGTTTTTTCGTCTTGCTCTTTTTTAAAATGTATTAATTCTTCATTTAACCTATCTTTACGTTCATTTGTTTTATCAATTTCCTTGTTACACCTGGATATATCATTTAAAATATTTTCTTCATAATTCTTTTTATAGGCAAATCTTTTAATTATCTCTATTTCGGTTCTTAATGATTGAATTACACCCTCAAAATGATTTTTTCTGTCCTTTATAGCGATAATTTCATTTTTTAAGTTTATCAAATATTCTTCTTTTTTCTTATCTATGAAAATCTTAGGCTCGTAAGTACTTATAAGAGAATATTTTTCATTAACCTCAATCATTTTGTTATTAGAATTCAATGATAAATCAAGCCTATCATACGTAGTTACAGGTATAATCTGCCTCAAAAAAGCATTTTGCAAATATGCTTCACTTAGAATACTATAATCCTTTTTATCAACAATTATGCTGAAAGGAATCATAGGATCATTTTCTAACACTAATAACCTATTTTTTTCTGATAGATTGTTTAAATAGTTTTCGCCTGTATTATAATAAATATCATTGTCATCTAAGTATTTAAGCAAGTTCTTTGGGTGATATACCTTATTATTTTCTATGCCCTCCACCATTTCTGACAGCTTTTGTTCTTCGTTGTTTGCATTCAGCACTTCTTTTTCTAGTGCTGCTATTTTCTCATTAAGAATTTTACTTAACTCTTCATTTTCAAAAATTAAATCTTCAGATATCCCATGTTTTAACAAAATTTCACTGCATTTTTCTTTAGCACCTTTGAAATTCGTATAATTTTCATTTAAGCTAACCAATCTACTTGAGAGTTCTGTTGCAAGCCCGGCTATTTTTACATTTTCTACCTGAATTTCATCAATTCTATTTTTTATCACATCAATTTGCTTTTTACATGAGTCATGATCAGAAATAGCTTTTATATCATCACTTTCAAGCTTTCTAGTAAAAGTGATTAATTCCTTTTCATCAGTTTCCTCCAGCAAATTCCTTGAAAACTCAGTTTCAAGCTCAGCAAACACATCCTTTTCATTTTTCTTGAAATAGTCAAGACTGTTTCTTAACCCGCCCTCACTACTAGAAAACCCATTGAGTGCTCTGTTGTCTTTTGTTAGCTTTTCAATTAATGCAGTAACCTTATCATTATTATATGAAATATGCCCTTTTATAACTTCTAATTGTTTCTCACTATCTTTTTTTTGATTGTCATATATAGTTTTCAAGGAATACTTTAATGATTTAAGTCTTTCTGCAGCAGGAGTACCGCTTCTTAAATTATCTATCTGCGCTGAAAGACCTTTAATTAGTCCCTTCAGTTCATTGAAATTGTTATATAATTTTGCTGCTTCTTGTATATTTTTTTCTCTTATTTTTAGTCTATGATCTTCTTTATACTTTTCAAACAAAGCGTTACATTCATTTTTTAGTTCCTTATTTTCAAGATAAATTTCTTCAGCTTCATAATATTTCTGAGAAAGCTCTTCTTTTAATATGTGATTCAGTTGCTCATTTAATTCATCTCTATCAACCACAATATTATTAAGATCAATATCCAGATTTTCTATTTCACTGCTTAATGTGATATGCATGAGATTCAGCTCAGTCTTAGATTTTTCGAAATTGTCTAAAGCTTCACAAACTTTTCCCAATGACTCTTCTAGTTTTATATGCTCATTAAAATAATCCTTAATAATTTTTTGATCATTGATATATTCCTTATTTCTTATTGTATCGATAACCAATCCTTCGAAAAGGTCTTGTATTTGTACTTCTTCACTTCCTGTTGATTGAACAACCTTTTCTACAGTCTTAATAATCCATTCATTTAAAACACTATCTGATGTCTTGCACTTTTCAAAAAGCTCTTCTATGCCACCTTCATCATTATTCATTTTTGCTATAATATTCTTCCACTCATCTTGTGAAATGCCAAAGCTGGCTAAATGTTGCTTGTAAGCTGATGCGTCGTCACGACTAAAATACTGCATTTCTCTATACTTGCTAGTAACTTTCTTAACAGCTTCTCTTGCTTTTTCAAAAGAAAGTATCATTTGGTTCTCTCCTTCCGTTCTTACGAAAGGAACCATTTCAAGATCAAAATCACAAGCAGAATCATAATGGCTTGTGAATGTAAAATAATTAATTCTATTACCGGCATTTTCATCGGTTGAAGATTTTGGAGCAATAGAAATTCCTGTCATTAAATAGTCTTTTTTCATTTCATTATCAAGTAGCCATTCAATCAAAATAAAGGCGGGATAGCTGCTCCTTTTGAAATAAGATAGCATATTTCTATTTTGAAGCTTCAAATCTGGTATAATAGGCTGAAGCATCAGCTGGACTAAAACACTTTTACCCCCACCATTTGAAAGATTCAACAAAGCATTTTCACCACCATAAAATGAAAATGTTTCATCTCCTATGTGACGAACATCATTATTATAATAAAAATTAATAACTCTTAATCTATTTATCTTAGGCATAATTTTCAACCTTCTTTTCAAATATGCTTTGAATTTCTTTAATTCTATTTTCATCAAGATAATAATATATAAAAATATCATCCAGCTTTTTTTCTCTTCTTATTTGATTTCCGTCCTCTAATACCCTTATCAATTTTTCTTTTTCAAGCTGGCTATATGCTTTTAAAATTGTTCCAACCTTTGTTTTCCTGCTGCCTTCACTTAATACTTGCTTGCTAAGCCAAAATTCTGCCACCCTTAGAAAATTAATGCTGTACTTTTCCTCCATGGTCTCTGATTCTTCTCTAGAATCAACATATGTCTGCATTCTACTGTCCAAGTATTCAATTAAATCTCTCGTTAATACAAATTCTCTTTGTATGGGATTAGTATTCTTTCCCCCATAAAACAAAAAGAATATAGTCATAAATATATATGATTGCAAATATGCTTCAGTCAAAGTTGCATTAGATGCTATATTTTCCCTGAAATCTTTCATGCTGTAGCCTAGAATATCATTTTCTAAATTAGGTATAAGGTATACCGTATTACCAACATCCAAAAGCTTAAATTCAAGTTCTTCCTCAAACTGATATAAAAGCTCTCTTACCTCATCCTTTCTATATTCAAAAAACAGCTCACTGTCGTTTTTGTTATCTATCTGTCCATCTTCAAGCAATTTATAATATATTTTCAAAGCACTTTTAATCAATTTCTTCACCCGCCTTTGTTTTTAATGCTATTGATGTTATCCTGAAATCATTCATTTCAATAATACTCTTTATTATTTCTTCCCCAAATTTTTCTTCAATAGGTACTTTGAATTTTGATTCAAATTTTTCTATATTTATTTTTGAGATATTGTAATAATCTTCCTGCTTATTTTCCATTTTACTCAAGCACCATGCTAAATCAAACTCTCCATTTGCTTCAGCAATAATATCTTGTTTATCTCTTTTTTTCCACTCATCAATATCTATTACCCCTATCTCATACAGTTTCAGCATTATTAGAAATATTCTTTTATCTTTAACACATGCATTAAGTCTTATGGGATTTTCGGCTATATGAGTATAAAAGTCAGAAAATGTAAATTCTGAACAGTCTAATTTGCTTGCATACTTGAACAAGCCTTCAATTATTCCGTAATTTACTTCGTTTTGCTCCTTAATTTTTTCTATTGATTTATCCTCTTCTAATCGATTATCAAAGGAACTTTCTTCATTTCCATCTGCTTCTCGAAGCTTTCCCTGTCTTTGGTAAATTAAAGAAAGATTTAATATTTTTTTTAGTTTTGTTCCATATAAAGGTGTCATTAACTTCCACAGATTGTTAATTTCCATATCTGACATATTTTCAAGGGGTGTAATAATTTCTTTTTCAAAATCGAATCTTTTTACTATAGAAGAAAAGAAGCTGCTTTTTATTGTTTCTTCATATATGTCATTCATACTGAACCTTTTGCCTATTAAATTTCTCTGCTCTGTTATTACTATTTGAAGATTTCTGTTTATGTCATCCAAGCTTATCATGGCATTTCTCATTGTATCATCAATATACCCGTTCTCTTCAATTTGTTTTTCAATTCTGCCCTTATCCTGGATAACTCCTTCCTTTAAATCAATCATTCCCTCATATTCTTCATCTATTAGATCATATGTTTCTTTTATAAGTTTCTCATATTCATTTCTGTCTACATCATGGATGTTTCTTCTTACTCTGTTTATGAATTCATCCACATCTCGCTTTTTTTGCCTAAGCATACTGATAAGCTGCTTACTCTGATTTAAAGCATGCTTATAATTTTTTCTTTTTAATAATTCCCTTAATTTGAGCTGTTCCAGCTTGAAGTCCAGTTCTCTGTCTACTTCCTTTGTACGGAATAAAAAGTTGTATCCTTGGTCAGTTAGTTGATATGTAATTTTTCCGTCATCTGTTATTTTATCGCTTATTAAACGTATTTTTACCTCGATCCAAGATTTAAAATAATTCATGGTTCCAAATGTCTTAGTTAGACCTTTATTTTGAAGGATATCCTTAATCATGTATTCAGAAAGCTTTATAACCTGTTCAAATGAAATGTCCTTGTTGTAATATGGTAAAATATCATCCAAAAATACTGCAATGTTCTCCATAGTGCAATCATCATTTTCATTTAACGTCTGCTCCATAATATATACCAGCAATGAAAAAAACAAATTATCTAGCTCGTCTTTTTCAAACCAGCCTTCAATTTCTGTATTAGTATTTTTTCGATTTACTATGGAATCCACAACAGCTGCAAATTCCATTCTATCCTGAAACCCTTCTAAAAAATCAAACATTTTATCACCTTTATTGTACCGCATTTATATAGTCCTGATAATTTAAAATTTCCTGAGGTATTCTTTTATTGCTGTCCAAAATTTCTCTGACCTTCAATTTTTCACTCTCATTAAATTCTTCTAAAAATTCCATATTATAATCTGTTCCTCTGTTATCATCAGTTTTATTCATTTTATCAACTTCTGCTGCTAACACCATGTTTTTATACAAAGGCATGAATGGCTTAATCGTACATTCATTATTGCTATCACAATTATAAAGCATATTAACTCCTGCAACATCAATATCACCAGTATAATATATTTTGCTAGGACGTTCAGATATAACATTTATAAAATCACTAAGAGCATTTTTTCTTGTAACTTTGTTTCCTTCACCATATATTAAATAATTTATTTCTATATTATATAACATTTTATTTTCAGATAAATTTAAAGCTTTCCCTATGGAATACCAAGTATCCTTGTTTTCAATAACAAGTACAACAGCATCCTTATTTTTCTTTTTTATTTCTGTACAAAAAAATGGTTCTGGTGCATAGTAAAAATTAAGATACTGCATATCTATATTATTAAAAGCAAGAATACTTTTACCTTCTTTGCTTTCTAAGAATTTTTCATTTTCCCAAATCTCAAAGGATCGTTCTTTCACTGACATTTCGTTGTTTAAACTTTCTTTATTATTCCATAAAAAGTTGCTTAATTTCAAAATTTGCTCTTGTAGATCTTCAAATAGTTCTGGGTTGTTTAAATATCTTGATACATTAAGTCTAGGATTAAGCTTAAGTATTTCATTTTTTAATTCAGTATAATCTCTTTTTTCTGCAACTTTCCTATACTCACAATAAACCTTTGGATAAAATGATGTCATACCCTTTGATTTAATAGGTTTAATTTTATTATTTTCAATCATTTCATCAACAGCTAATTTAAGCTCATCAAAGGAAACTATATTGAAGCTGTCCATTATTTCGTCATATGTAAAACGATTGGTTTTTATTTTATTTACATTATACATTTTAGCTCCTTCTATAACTCCATATGATTTATTTATAGTAATCAAATTTCTACATAGTCTTT
>CAYXNK010000090.1:0-9230 GCA_964466395.1 uncultured Oscillospiraceae bacterium
AAAGCAGCCCCACGACCAATCCCACCAGCGGAAAAAACACCAGCATTAAGGGGCGGGCACGCTCGTCCCAGCCCTTCATTGGCAGGGGGATGGCCGTGTACATGCAGAGCGCCATAGAAAAGGCAGTGGCAGCAAGCTTCATTCCTCCAGCGCCCCCTTGTGACAGAAAATTGTGCCGCTGCAGATTTCCAGCACCACGTCAAACTCCTGTGCCAGCGCCCGGTCAACCCGGGCAAGACCCCGGCGGTATGCCTCGGTAAGGTCGTCATAGTCGGCGGCGTCGGAATAAATTGTATCCGCCACAGCAACCAAGCCGCCGACCCTTTGGGCAAGCGCCTGCAGCTCCCGGACAACCTTCTCCGCCGCGTCCAAGTTCACACTGCCGCCGGGCAGAAACATCTCATTGGCCAGAAGCGCCGTTGTGCTGTCCAACAGAACGACCCCCTGGGGATTCGCCCGGGTGAGGCAGTCTAAAATGTCCCGCGGGCACTCGATGGTCTCAAAGCCCATGCCGTCCCGCTCGGCAATGTGTCGGACGATACGGGCATCGTCCTCCGCGTCGTGGGGAATCATCGTGGCAAGATAATAGAGCGGCCCCTCGCCGGAGAGCTTTTTCGCTAGATTCTGCGCATGAAAGGACTTTCCGTTTTTCACACCGCCTGAGATAAAAACTGTCATTTCCGCTTCCTCTCTTCCCAAATGCTATTGCCCGTTTGTAAAGCGCTCCTGACTGCGAATCTCGTCTAAGTATTCATCGTCGATGCCCGCACCCTCAAAGCTCGCCATGTTTTCCAGAACCGCACAGGCAGCCTCAATCACCCCGAACACCAGGGGACAGCCGCTGCCCTCGCCCAGACGCATGTCTAACAGGAGCATTGGGCGCAGGTCTAAGGCCCTCAGGGCGGCCTCATAGCCCAGCTCAAAGGACTTGTGGGAGGGAATCATAAAGTCTCTCACCCCGGGGCAGATCCGATAAGCGCAGAGGGCTGCCACAGCGGAGATATACCCGTCAATCACAACCGGCAGACGGAAAATGGCGGCACCCAGGAAAACCCCCGTCATTGCCGCAAGGTCAAGGCCGCCGACCTTTGCGAGAATGTCAACGGGGTCGTCTTTGTCTGGATTCAGGCGCAAAACGGAATCGCGGACAATCTCCTTTTTCCGCTGGAGAGCCGCGTCATTAATGCCGCCGCCCCGCCCTACCAAGGCCTCTGCCGAAAGACCCGTGAGTGCCGAGAGTACCGCAGCGGAGGTGGTGGTGTTGCCAATGCCCATCTCACCGACGCCCAAAAGTTTTACGCCCTCCTGTTTTGCTACCTGTGCCAGCTCAATGCCCGTAAGCTGCGCCTGTAAGGCCGTTTCCCGGCTCATAGCGGGCTCGTGGGCAATATTTCCGGTGCCCCAGCCAAGCCTGCGGTTTAAAATTTTTGGGCAGTCATATTCTGCCATGATGCCCACATCCACGACCTGAAGCTCGGCTCCCGCGTGGGCGCTCAAGACGCCAACCCCGGTAAGCCCCTTTGTCATGTTCACAGCCTGGGCCAGGGTCACGGAGCGGGGCGCGGAGGAGACCCCCTCGTCCACAACGCCGTTATCGGCACAGAGGACAATCACCCGCTTTTTCAGGCCGCTTTTGGGCAAGGCTCCCGAAATTCCCGCCAGCTGGACGGTGATTTCCTCCAGCCTTCCAAGGCTGCCAGGGGGCTTCGCCAGCTTCATCTGCGTTTGTCTCGCCAGTTCCATTGCGGCCTCGTCCAGGCCGGAAATCTCCGCAAGCGCTGCCCGGAGGGCCGCTTCTTTCTCTGTTGTCATATGGCTTCCCCCAAATATCCCCGCACCCGCAGCCAGTCCAGCGAGGGGGCAGGTAACATATTTTCTAGTGTGATTGTCGCCTCCGGCGCACGGTTTGAAAGCGCGGTGAGCAGCCAGTCCATATCAATACTGCCCTCGCCCAGAGGCAGGTGCCTGTCCTCTCCGCAGAAGTTGTTGTGGAGATGTATATGGGAAATCCGGCCGTCCAGGCAGTCTAACCAGTCAGCCAGCTTTGAATCCGTGTTGGCGGTCACATGCCCCACGTCCAGGCAGAGACCCAGCCGGGGGTCGTCAACAGCGGAAATGACCTCCAAAAGCCGCTGGGGTCTGTCCTCCAGGACATTTTCCACAAGCACCTGAAAGTCCCCGGGGATGTCCTCCAAAAAGTGCTGCCAAAACAGGATAGAGCGCTCCCGGAACCACTGCGGAAAGTAGACCGTCGGCAGATAGCCCCCATGGACGACCATGTGCCGGATGCCGTAGCCCATCGCCAATTTTGCCGCCTGGTGCAGGCGGTCGTGGGCAAAGCTCACGGCTCTGGGGTCGATGGCCGAGGGGTAAATTTCGCTGAAGGGCGCATGGAAAATAAAGCGATTTGCCTTTTCCATCCGCTCTCGGATAAGGCTGTCCCAGGCTTCAAAGCCCGGTGCATCCATATTCTCGGCCGTGCAAAATTCGCAGAGCTCCAGTCCCAGACCATATTGGTTTGCCAACTCCGCCGCCCCCTCTCCGATTGTGGAGAGATAGAGCCTGCTTGAAATATCTTTTGTTTCCTTATACATGTGTCCGCCTGCCCTCCTTCGGTTCCAAGCGGTCTGTCAGAAAGGCGTAGATGGCCATGTTATAGGCGGGCAGCCCCTCGCTTGCCCAGAGCAGCGGCGTCTCCAAAAGCTCCTCTGAAATGCGGCCTAAGTCAAAGCCCAAAGCGGAGAAGGAGTAGCGCTTAGACTCCGGCTTCCGGCAGGGCAGGCCGTCTAAACGGGTGCAACGTTCACACAGCTCGCAGCGCCCTGCTGCGATGGTGCGGGAGGGCGGAAAAACTTCCTCCAAGCGGAGCAGGGTTTCGATGACCTGACGCTTGATGAAGCCATAGCTCTCCACCCGAACGGCCTCGGTCTCCTGTGGGGAGCGCAGGGCGCGGGCAAGGGCTTCCTCTGTATATTTGACCTTTATGCCGAGAATAACAGCGTCTCGGAAGTCTCTGAAAGGCGTCGTGTCCGGCGGCTCGGGCGGGCACGACCACACGCGGCCGTAATCCGGGCATTTTTCGCAGAGAGGAAGAAAGGCCTCCGGCCTGCAGTAGTCTGAAAAAAATTGCGGGACAGGGATTGCCTTTGTGACGAGCTCTATTTCATACAGCATGGTTTTTGCGCCTCCTATGCCGATCGGGTTTTCGCCCGACCTCAAACAATGCCGGTTGCGTTCATTTTCAAAAATCCCTGCACACCCTGGCGTCGGATGTGAAGCATTCACTATCTATTTCGTCCTGCATCGGACAAAACATGAGAGCACTCGCTAAAATAGGAAACGGCTGCGACAGATTTCTCCGCCGCAACCGTTTTCTTGCACGCTGCGCCACACCGGGCTTGCCGATGCAGCTTCTATCCTTGTAGGTCTCCTGGCTTACGCACGGAGCCTTTGCTCCACGCCCTGACTGCTCACCTTCTCGGATTTCTCCAATGGAGGGCTTTCGCCCGGCGCCCCCGAGGGGCGTTTCAGCAGCGGACTTCGCTTACAGTGGCGGTTACCGCTTCGGATTTTCACCGAATTTCCTTGTTCACCCTTGCGGGAGTTTCACCCGCAAGACCACAAAGACATTTATTCATTTGTATGGGGCACCTACTGCCAGTCCGCAGGATACACGGTATAGACATACTTTGCATATCGCGGGGTGCGGAAGTGGATGTGGGTGTTTTTCGGGATATAGATGATATCCCCGGGGCCGCCAGTTACCACACGGCCGTTGATGACGATTTCGAGGGTCCCCTCCAGGATGATGTCATATTCATCGTAAGTGAGCGTCCATTCGAAATCTGCACCGTCTTTCAGCTCCATGATTCCGCAGCCCATGCGGGGCGCCTCCTCAAGGGTGGTGACGTCTCGGAGCAGTACGTCGTTGCGTCCCTCAAAGGGTTCCAGTTTTACACTGGAGGTTTTGATGCCGATGACACCGCTGGGGTCAACTTGCTTTTCGATGTTGTCGGCGCCCTTCTGGGTTTCGCGGATGACTTGCTCCACGATTGCGCGAATCAGTTCTTCACTGACGTTCATAAGAGGTCTCCTTTCTCAAAAAGGATGCTACAAGCCAAAACGGCCTTAGTCTGCGCTGCTCTCTGTGTCGGCCTCGTTGGAATTTTGCACCTTCTCCAGAAGCTTGGGTGCAAGCATGTTGGCCAGAATCAAAGCGGTAATACCGGCAACGAGCTTTCCGGCGATCATCGGGAAGATCATCTCGGAGTTCACGCCGGCTGTGAAGCCTAGGTGGTCGCCGAACACGAAAGCGGCGGAAACGGCGAAGGCAACGTTCAAGAGCTTGCCCTTGGGGTTCATGTCGCCCATGATGTTGAACATGGCTATGTTGTTGGCGAGGGTTGCAACCAGACCGGCGGAGCCGTTCTCGTCCATGCCCAAACTGCTGCCGACCTTTTTAAGAGCGTTGCCGAAGGTCTTTGTAATCCACATAACCATGGGGAAGGCGCCAATCAGAACGATTGCGATCTGTCCGCAGACTAGAAGTCCACTCTCTAGGGGAATCACGCCGTCAGCATCGGGAATGGACATGATGTTGAAGAGGGGGAACATGATACCGGTGAGATACTGGAACACAGCGACAGCTGTGAAGAAGGTGATGACGATGGTGACGCCTGTGCCGAACTTGTTGAAGCCATTAATCATCTTCTGGGGGAAGAACCACAGGCCGAGCACAATGAGGCCTGCGATGATGATAACGGGAATCAGGTTCACAAGGATGGTGCCGAAGCCGATTTTATAGGGGGTCAGGTTCATCACAAGACCGCCGACGATGCAGCCGATGGGGACGGTGATAAGACCTGCCAAGACACCGGCGCCCAGGTAAGATCTGTCTTCCTTCTTGATGATGGAGAGCGCCACAGGGATGGTGAACACGATTGTGGGGCCCATCATGGTGCCGAGAATCAGACCCGCGAAGTTGCCGATGGATTCGTTTGCAGCAAGCTGCATGGCAAGGGGATAGCCGCCCATGTCACAAGCCAAAAGAGTGGTGGCAAACATTGCGGGATCCGCGCCAACTGCGGTGTAGATGGGTTTAATGATGGGTCCGAGGATGATGGCGAGCACGGGGGCTGCCGCCACAACGCCGGCCATAGCGATTGCCAGGGAACCCATAGCCATAAAGCCTTCGTCAAACTGCTCACCATAGCCAAGCTTGTTGCCGCGCATCTTGTCAATTGCACCGACGATCATGAAAATCATCATGATAAAGACAATCACGGAGTTGATAGACAGGGCAGAAACCCACTCTCCGATGCTCTCTGTGAACACGCTTACGTTGCTAAGGTTGTCAATCAGCTCTTGAAACATATAAAATAATCCTCCTACAGTTATTCTTTTTGAATAAGTGTTCTTCCCTACAGCAGGGAGTCAAATAGCCTGGGATCGGGTCTCGGGATCACAGCCGTGTTCACCAGCATTTCCGCGTCCTTGGCTGCAGCTGACACTGCTGTGCGGACAGAGCCCACATCTCCCGTTAAGGTGACAAAGCCCTTTCCGCCGATGGCATAGCCGATGCGGATTTCAATCAGGCTGACATTGGCCGCCTTCGCTGCAAAATCAGCCGCCTTGATTGCGCCAGTGACCGAGAAGAATTCCATAACGCCCAGAGCGCCCCGAAGTGCCGTCTGGCTGGTGAGCGCGATGGCCGGAACCAGCTGAGGATGGGCATTGGGCAATATCAGGGTATCCACCACGCACTCCGCGCCTCGCTTTTCTCCCTCTGCAAGGGAGCTTCGCACGTTTCCGGTGTCTCCGCTAATGATGATGATATACTTGCCCGGGCAAATGGTGGAGGAACGAACAAGGTCTATCTGCGAGGCCTTGAGCATGAAATCCGTAACCTCTATGCCTCTTGCAATGCTGTTGAGTTCTATTACGCCGATAGCGCTGCTCATTCTTTTTCCTCCTTTCTGCTGATTTGCGCACCCTTTTCGTCAATTTTCAGGATGCGCCCTGTGATGCTTGCATGGATGTTTGTGGAGAGCGCACCCTCGACGGCAGCCGCGAGAAGGTCGCCCTTTTCGATGTGGTCCCCCGCGCTTCTGCAGGGGAGCGCCGGTGCGCCGATGTGCTGGGAGAAGGGGATGTAAACCTCCTCCGGCTCGTAGGTCTGGCAGCCTTCCACGTGGACAGGGTGGTACTTGGTCAGCCCCAGCCGGGAAATCAGACGTTCTGTGGGAACCCTGTGGGTATCAATGGTATCCAGAGCCGAAACGTCGGTGTTTTTCTCCACCGTGATGTTCCGCTCCTTGAGCCTTTGCTTCATATAGACGTTGACCTTCCGGGGGGAGAGCTTCATGGGGCAGGAAAACAGCTCGCAGAGACCGCAGTCGCAACAGTTGACGGCCTCGCCGAAGCGCTCCTTGAACTCCTCGTCGTCCTTAACATATTCCTCCATCCACAGGTTTCTCATCACCATATGGGGGCGGATTTTGTGGCCGATTTGGTAGCGGGGACAGAGGTCTGTGCAGTAGCGGCACTGGATGCAGGCGCTTCTGCCCTGAAGCTTCAGTCTGTCCATAGAGACAGAAGAGAATGAAACCAGGTAGTGGTCAGGGGGCAAGACGATGATGTTGCCCGTGGTCTTTGTGACCACCTCTTTTTGAATTTCTGCGAGGTCTGTCACAAGCTTTCCCATCATGGGGCCGCCGATGATAATCACATAGTCCCGCAGATTTGGCTCCGCCTGTTCAATGCACTCCACAAGCCTTGTGCCGATGGGCACATGGAGCATGACGGGCGCCTTTACCTCGCCCACAACAGAGAGATACTTGTCGCAGACGGGCTTTCCCTCGGTGACGGCCTCATAGAGGTTTAGCATGGTCCCCACGTTGTTCACAACAGCGCCCACAGCCAGGGGAATTCCCCGCTCCGGCACAGACTTCCCTGTGACCATCTCTACCATGGACTGCTCGTCTCCTGCGGGGTAGAAGGTGGGCATTTCAAAAATTTCGATGTCCGCGTTCAGGGTTTGAATCGCGCCTTTGAGGGCTGTAATCTCGTCGTGGTACTTGCCCTTTAGGGCGATGACCGTGCGCTTTGCGCCCAGGTGGGCGGCGGCGATCATCGTGCCGCCCACTACCTTTTCCGGAAAGGTTCGGCATAGATACTTGTCTGTTTCAATCAGCGGCTCGCATTCCGCCGCGTTGATGATAAAGCATTCTGCCTTCGCGTTGAGCTTAACATGTGTGGGAAAGCCGGCCCCGCCTGCGCCGACGATCCCTGCGTCCTGCGTTTTTTTTATGAGTTCCATAATATCCCCCAACACTAAAGCAGCGAGGCATCGATTTCAAGGTCATCCACAATGCCAACAACGGTTGCGTCCACAGGCGTATCGTTATCTCCGGTTGCGCCCCGCGCGGAGCTTCCGCTGACAAAGATGACCGATTCTCCGACACCCGCGCCAATGATGTCCGCCGCAACCAGTGGTGCTCCGTCCAGCTCCCGGCTTGCGATGTTGACTGGCTGGATGATCAGCAGCTTCAGGCCCGACAGCTTTGCTTCCTTGCGGGTAGCCCATATGTTTCCGATGACTGTTCCTATGCGCATTTTAGTTCCTCCAATTTCCGATGTCTGACAAACTGTTCCGGCCGGGGCGGGCTAGTCCCTTATGAGTTCGATGCCGTGACTGTGCGCATATTCCTTTGCCAGGTCCGTTATGATTGCCTTCTTTTCGATGAGCAGCCTGGTATAGCCCTCACGCTGGGCAGCCACAAGGTCTTTTTCTGTAATGACCTTCTTTGCGCAGACCTTCTCTTTGACGAGCAACGCCGTCACAGCGGCCTCCATGGCGGGAGAGGCGGAAGGCTTTTCATTTCTGGAGCCGGCGTTGCCCGTTTTGTCCAGCACTATGGGAAGCAGCTGGTCGTAAGGCACAATGATGACGCCGAGCTTTTCTAAAAGGCGCAGCTTTTCCAGCATCATCTGCCCATAGGGCGTTGTGGTGTCATACTGGAGTAGCTCAACCTCCTCCCGTGGTACAAAAACGGGCTTGTTTAAGAGCATCGCCTTTTCCACGACGGAGGCATAGGGGCTGTCGCAGATGCCGGCAGTGATTCTGGAGAGCTGGTCGTTTGTGAGGTCAAAGACCATCACGCCGGCAGCCTCTTCCATGTCCACTTTGTAGCCATTTTGCATTGCGCAGTCCAGCTCATAGTAGGCGTTGAGCTTGGGGCAGCGGAAGGCACTGTGGCAGAGCTCCTCGCTCTTGTGGTTCAAGATGACAAGCTTTTGCTTTTCGCGGCTTCCCGCTTCTAGGTACGCGGAAACTCTGGCAACAATTTCCCGTACCAGTTCACTGTATTCCATGGCGTTTCCCCCTTTCGTTCAGGGTTTTTCAGAGTTTGCAGTTCATTGCGATTCCGGCAGGAGTCACCAAAAACGGGTTCTTGGGCTTGATGGTGCGAATGCCGGTCTCGCGCTGGATAATGGTTTCAATCCCGGTAAGGCAGCAGCTGCCGCCGCAGAGGTAGATGGTGTCGATGGCATCCTCAGCGATGCCGCGGCGAATAATACTCGCCATTTTTTCGATGACAGGCTTGACAATAGGCAGAATTTCCTTGTGACGGGAATAGTCCTGCTTAATCTTCTCTGCCTCAGCGATATTGATCTTGTAGTTTCCGGCGAGAACCAGGGTCATGTGGGTTCCCCCGGTGGGCTGGTCCTCAATCCTGACCACCTTGCCGTTTTCAATCATGGCAAGACCCGTTGTACCGCCGCCAATGTCCACCACAACGCCGTTTTCGATTTTGTAGAGGGCGTTTGCGGCGCTGGGCTCATCAAGGACATTTGTGACCTCAAAGCCCGCTCCCTCGGCGACATATTCATGGGTTCGGGCAGAGCTTTCGGTGCCGGCGGGCATGGCAATGGCACATTCCAAAAGCTCCCGCTCCAGCCGCGCCTCCAGCTTTGCTTTCAACGCCTTCACAATGTTCAGGGCGCCGGTGTAATCAACCACCACACCGTCCCGCAGCACAGAGGCCGCCTGTTTTTCGCAGGCTATGGGCTGGTTTTCCTCGTCCAGCACAACTAAGACAATAAAGGCCGTTCCCAGATCCAGCCCCACCTTCAGCCTCTTTCCCTGGTGGGGAAAGGTGGTCTTTTCGGATTCCTCCACCTGCGCCAGATAGGCTTCCACTTGCTTCAGATTCGGCATCGACCGACAC
>CAYXNK010000091.1:0-6780 GCA_964466395.1 uncultured Oscillospiraceae bacterium
AGACCCTGTCCATGACAATTTATGCCATGACACGGCGGAAAATCAGCCCGAAAATTAATGCGATTTCCACTCTGCTGTTCGTAGCGGTGCTTGTGCTCCTCGTGATTGTAAATGTGCGGGAAAGCCGACAGCATAAAGCGGAAATCAAGAAAGACAAGATGCTTAAAGGAGGTCTTTGATGAAAAAATTTATTTCTGTACTGACAGCTGCTCTGCTGCTTGTTGGCAGCCTAGCGGGCTGCGGCGGGGGCAAGGCCGCAAACGGCGTTGTGAACATCTATAACTGGGGCGAATACATTGACATGGATTTGCTCCAGGCTTTTGAGCAGGAGACGGGCATTCGGGTCAACTACAAGACCTTTGAGTCCAACGAGCAGATGTATTCTGTGCTCAAGCAGGGCGGTGTGGACTATGACATCATCATTCCCTCGGACTATATGATATCCCGCCTAATTGGCGAGGATATGCTGGAGCCTCTCAATTTCACCAACATTCCCGAGTATGAGAATGTGGAGGAGAGCCTCAAGGGCATGGCCTATGACCCCGATAACACCTACAGCGTGCCCTATATGTGGGGCACCACGGGGCTCATCTATGACCCCGAGCTGGTGGGCGAGGTGGATAGCTGGAGCGCTCTTTTCGACGCCAGCCACACAGGCTCCATCCTGATGTTCGACAACTCCAGAGACGCCATGGGCATTGCCTTGAAATATCTGGGCTATTCTATTAACACCACAGAGGTATCCCAGTTGGACGAGGCCTATGAGCTTTTAGAACAGCAGAAGCCCATTTTACAGGGCTATGTAATGGATCAGATTTTTGACAAGCTGGAGAGCGGCGAAGCCACCATCGGCCCCTATTACGCCGGCGACTACCTGACGATGTATGAAAACAACCCGAAGCTGCAGTTCGTGATCCCCAAGGAAGGTGCAAATGTCTTTGTGGACGCCTTCTGCGTGCTCAAGGGCGCTTCCAACAAGGACAACGCCGAGGCCTTCATAAACTTCATGACCAAGGCCGAAAACAGCGCCAAGAATTCGGATTTCATCGGCTACACCAGCCCCAACCGCCTAGCACGGGAGCTGCTGGACTTAGACGCGCTTGCCGAGGCTGTCATGTACCCTGCAGACGCCGTTCTGGATACCTGCGAGGCCTTTACAAACCTGCCCCAGGAGACCTTAGACTATTACGACGCACTTTGGATTAAGCTCAAATCCTGAAAAAAAGTCCGGGCGCTCACTTTTTGGCGAGCGCCCGGCTTTTCATTTTTAATAATCGAAGTAGAAGTAGGAATAGGGGGATGTGATGCCCAGGTAATCGTCAAAGTCCAGCATCAGATTGGCCTCTTCATCTATCCAGAAATAGTACTCCCGAATCCCATCCCCCCAGTATTTGGAGGTCACAGTCAGGATGACGTATTCATAGCCCTCGTCGTCCATCTCCACCGTCCAATAGCCGGTGCCTGTTTCCATGCCCTCGCCGTAATTGCGGGTGAGGCTAAAGCTCTGGTCTGCCCTGAGGGTCAGGCTGGGGCAATATTGGGGGTCGTACTCATAGTCTTCGCTGTCCACATAGCAGGTATAGCTGCCCATGCGCACGCCGAACACAATGTCATGGTGATAGCCGTTTGCAATCTCCCAGGCTAGGGTGAACTCCCGCCCTGAAAAGAGGCCCGCAAAGAGCAGTGCGTCTCCCAGGACCATGTTGCCCTCTTTCATCTCCGCAAAGAGCGCCTCCCAGGCAATCAGGGCGGCGTCCGCCCGCAGAAAGTTCTTGGTATCCACCCCATCATAGAGAAGGCCAAGGTTCCTGGCCAGGTCATAGGGTCTGTCAAAGCTGAAGTCTCCCCCCGCCCAGTCGGAATAGCCCAACGCCCGCAGGGTATAGGTTAAAAATGTATTTGCGCCCGCAAGACTATTGGGGTCGAAGCTCGTGGCGCTCACGCCGTTTGTGTAGCCCTTTTGGTAGGCATAACCCACATAGGGGGAGCCCCAGGCCGGGACATCGGCGAAGGGGTGCTTGTCGTTTCTGGACAGTGCCGCGTCCTCAGCGCCAATTAGCCGCAGGAACATCACAAGCGCCTCCAGCCGTGTGGGTGCGCGGGTCAGGGCAAAGTCCGTGTCGGAAACGCCCTTCATGAGCCCCAGGTATTTCAGCGCCTGCGCTTTATTTTCAGCATCGGCGAAATCCCGGGCGGCGAAGGCGACGGTGGCAAGGCTCAGACAGAGCATCACTGCAAGTACAAGTGCGAGTATTCGTTTTTTTAGCATGTATAATCCTCCTTGTTTTTGATCGATTTCCAATGGCTGCCGTCGGAACGGACCCCAGGGAAAGACAAAGGCCGCCCACACTTCAAAAACTCTGCATCTGCTTAAGAGTTTTTGCACTCTCCCTTGTTGCTATTGGCAAACAAATGACGAGTCTTTTTTCCCGACACCCCTACTGTTTTGCTGTGGTTTTTGATGGTCTACCTATGTTTTCCATTTCATCTGTCGAATATGTGCCTTTTCCTGCATAAGATTGCAAGTTTTTTATCCCTTGTCACAAAATTATCAATGCGGGGTTTTTACGCCCTTGCCCGCTTTGACATTGTGAAATTTTTGTTGTAAAATATAATTCGGATGTGATTGTTAGCCGCTATTATTATGTGTGTGTCAACACCTTTTTCAGGCTGGCAAAGTCCGGTTGCTCCAACTCCAAGAAGCGCTCCCGCTCGTGGATGTCGGGTAGCCTGTGGGCGTCAGAGGAGCTGACGATGAGGTGGCTCTCCTGATAGTGCAGCCTTCCTTGCTCAGCAAAGAACAGTTCCGGCCTGAAAACCTCCAGGGTTTTGAACTGGGGCTCTTCGGGCAGGCTTCCGAAAACAGCCAGCAGGCTATTGGCCGGCCTGTCGATGTGGGCGGGATAACAAAAGCCCCCAAAGCCCGCAACGGTTTCCGGCAGCGTGTCAATCGAAAGGCTTAAGGCGTTGGGCAAAAGATAGGGAAAGGTTCCCAAAAGCCCCTCGTTTTCATCCACAATCTGCTGCTCTCCAAAATAACCCGGCCGGTTTTCCACCGGGGGAAGCAGGCTCTCAAAAAAGGCTCCGGCGTGCTCTGCAGCGTCCGCGTCGGGAAAGAGGCAGACCATGTGGATTTCCTCAGCGGTGGTCACCTCAACTCCGGGAATCACCACAAGGGGCAAGCCCTCTGCCGCTTTTATGACGGCCCTTGCGTTTCTCGCTGAGTTATGGTCTGTGATTGCGATGATGTCCAGTCCCTTGAGGTGCGCCATGTTTGCGATATTCGGCGGGGTCATTGCACTGTCGCCGCAGGGGGACAGACAACTGTGAATGTGCAGGTCGTAGCTATATAAGGGCAAGTCCCTGTCCCCTTTCTCAGCGCGGTTTTGTCAGTCCCAGAAGGCCTGCTGCCGCAAGCGCCGCCTCAAATACCGGAAGCTCTGTTTGGAGCACTGTGACATTTCCCTTTTCCGCCCCAGCCTTTGCCTCCTCAGAGAGGGGGATTCCCTCTGCTATTGCCACGCAGGCTGTGTCCGCTAGGGAGGCGACGGCCATGCTGTTTACATTGCCCATCACCGTAATCCAAAGGCTGTCCGCCGGTGCCCTGCCCATCACGAGGGAGAGCAGGTCGCAGCAGTAGACGCCGCCGGTTATCTCCCGCTCACCGTCGCCGTGTACAAGGCCCCAGCCCAGCTCTTTGCAGAGCGTGTTCACTGTGATTGCCTTCATTTTATTTCCCCCTTGTGTCCTGTCTGCCGCTCGCAGGCGGTCTCCCGACTGTCCAGCTTCAAGCACAGCATGCTGGCACGCACGGCCTCCACCTTGTCCTTGAGCAGGTAAATGCAGTCATCCTCCGTGGAATATCCCAAGACAATGTCCTCCGCCAAGGCACGGCAGGAGGGCGCCCCACAGGAGCCGCAATCCAGGCCATAGAGCCTGTCTTCAATCTCTTCAATCCGCCGCATCATCTGCAGGGAGTTCATGGGGTCTGCGCTCAGGCGCAGGGCGGAAGCCGGCTCCACCTCCGTGTCCCAGAGCAGATCATCCGGCAGCTCCTCCCCCGGCAGCTTATTACAGGCCAGGGGCATATAGCTTTTCAGATGCTTCATCCTAGTGGCTGCCACATAGGGGTTTTCAATATTTAAGACCCCGCCAACGCAGCCCGAGGGGCAGGCATTTAACTCTACAAAGTCCTGGTCGGAGAGGCGGTCGTCTTCCATCTCCTCCAGCACCTTAATGACATTCTCAATCCCGTCTGCCGCCAAGTAGCGTAGGGTCAAGGTTGCAGCTGCCTCGCCGCCGCTATTGCCCCAACTGAGGCCGGTTCTGCCGCTCTGGGCAGTGTCCGGCGTCTGCCCCTTGTCCGCACATTGGTTCATGGCAGCAAGCAAAGCGGGATAGATTTCACTGACCGAAACGGTCAGGTTCACCTCGCTTTTCCCGGCGCCCATGGGGTTTTTCACAGCGGTTGCCTTTGCCGGGCAGGGGGTGATGAACACGATTCCAATGTCCTCTGACGACAATCCCGTTTCCGCCATGGCCTTTTGCCGCGCCATGCTCGCCGCCACCTCCATCGGTGCGGAGAGTGGCAGGACGTTTCTCAGAAGGTTTGGAAACCGGATGCGGATGAGCCTTAACACAGCGGGGCAGGCAGAGGAAATCACAGGGGTTTTCAGTAGTCCCTCAGCCAGCAGCCTGCGGGTCGCGTCGGAAACAAGCTCTGCCGCTGCACCCACCTCAAACACCGCATCAAATCCAATGCTAATGAGCGCCGCGCGAATCAGCGCCAAGTCCTCCTGCCGCTTATACTGCCCGAACAGGGCGGGCGGGGGCAGCACCACCTTATATCGATATTGTTCGACAGCATCCAGGGGGTCTGTCACCGCGTGCTTTGCGTGGTGGGGACAGACACGTATGCACTCGCCGCAGTCGATGCAGCGTTCGCCAATGATCTGCGCCTTTCCGTCGCGCACGCGAATGGCCTCTGTTGGGCAGCGCTTCACACAGGTGATGCAGCCGCGGCAGGCATCCCTATCCAGGGTTACGGAGTGAAAATACTCAGTCATCTTGAGCCTCCATCGCTTTCCCGGTCCCCGGCGCGAAAGACACAAGGCCTTTCCTACCGAGCCGTCTCCGTTTTATGCTCTACGGTGATTTCCACGGTTGTGCCGACGCCCACCGTGCTCTCCACCTGGAGCTCGTCGGAATATTTCTTCATGTTGGGCAGTCCCATGCCCGCGCCGAAACCCAGGCCGCGCACCTGCTCTGTGGCCGTTGACCAGCCCTCGCTCATGGCAAGGTCAATATCCGGAATTCCCGGACCCTGGTCTCTCAGGATAGCGGTCAGCCGATTTTCGTCAATATACACGTCAATTTCCCCGCCGCTGGCGTGGATGAACATATTGATTTCCCCCTCATAGAGGGAAACCGCAAACTTGCGGATGGCCTCCGGGTTCATACCCAGCTGCTTCAAGGTTTTTTTTACAGCGTTTGAGGCCACGCCCGCCTTGGTAAAGTCATCCCCGGGCACGGAAAAATGATAGTGCAGCCTATCTCCGCTCATTTTATCACGCAGCCTCCTTCAAGTCCAGCCTGATAGAGGAGTCCGCAGGCCGAAAACATCCGATGGGTGGTTGTAAAAACGGCAATCCCATTTTCCCGGGCGGCGGCGAGAATGTCCTCCCCCGGCACCTTCCCTCGGACAAAGACCACGCAGACCATATCCATCATGGCAGCCGTCCGGATGGCCTGCTGATTGAGCAGGCCGGTAATCAAAACCGCCTGATCCTTCACAAAGGCGAGCACGTCACTCATCATGTCGCTTCCGCAGGCGGTGTGAACCTCTGTTTCCAGAAGCTCCTCCCCCGTGAGAAGCTGGGCGTCAAGAATTCTTTGGATGTCCTGAATCTGCATGCGTAGTCCTCCTCAATAAACTGTCCGATTTTTGACGTCATTGCTTGTGATGTTTTTGTCAATCCGCAGCGCATTACGACCTTTTCAATGGCCGGCATTCCGGGGGGCTATGACAACTTTTGATATATCATATCATTGGAATTTGATTCCTTATGGCGCAGCGCCTAAATCATATACTGCCCGCTGGGCGGACCCTATGCCTCTTGCGGCATAGCACTGAAACCCATATAATGTCTGCATAGCAGACCTTATGCCATTCGTGGCATAGCACTGAAACCCATATAATGGCTGCCGTGCAGACCTTATGCCACTCGTGGCATAGCATCTAAATCCATATAATGTCTGCATAGCAGACATTATATCACGCCCAAAGGCGAAAACACAACGTCTTACACACGTCAAAGGAAAAACTTATCTTTTCATCTTTTGCGTGTTGTGATAAGATTCAACAGTCGGTATTATGGAGAAAACAAAAGACCCATAAAGAAATTGATAAAAACTGGAGGAAATCGCAAATGGCAAGCAAAGCATGCTCAACCACACAGGTTGGAACGCCCGAGCAGGACAAAGCGCTGCATGAGGCGATCGCGGCCCTAAACGGCGAGATCTCCCTTGTTCGGATCTTGCAGTCTGCACAGGAGATTTATGGCTATCTCCCGGAAAAAGTACTGGTGGTTATCGCAACAGAACTGGGCGTTTCTTCGGAACAGGTCTACAGCGTGGCAACCTTCTATTCCCAGTTCAGCTTTACCCCCAAGGGAAAATACGCCGTCTCTGTCTGTTTGGGAACCGCCTGCTACGTAAAGGGCGCTGGCGAAATCTATGACAAGATTAAGCAAAAGCTCGGTCTGGAGGACGGCGGCAGCA
>CAYXNK010000091.1:6880-9191 GCA_964466395.1 uncultured Oscillospiraceae bacterium
GGCGAAATCTATGACAAGATTAAGCAAAAGCTCGGTCTGGAGGACGGCGGCAGCACAGCAGACGGGAAGTTTTCCATCGACGCCTGCCGCTGCATCGGTGCCTGCGGCCTTGCTCCGGTTCTCAGCATCAACGACGATGTTTACGGCAAGGTGACCCCCGATCAGATTGACGGCATCCTTGCAAAGTGCGAATAACTCCTTAACACGGAGGCTGCCCTATGATGCAGGAGCTTTCTCTGAACATTCTCGACGTGGCGGAAAACTCGATTCGCGCGGAGGCCTCATTGATTGAGATTCTCCTTGCGGAGGAGCCCGCCCGGGATTCTCTAACTATCACAATCTCCGATAACGGCCGCGGGATGGAGCAGGCGCAATGCGAAAGGGTGTTAGACCCCTTTTTCACGACCCGCACCACTAGGAGAGTTGGCCTGGGGCTTCCCTTTTTCAAGCAGGCAGCGGAGCTCACAGGCGGCGGCCTGACTATCGAAAGCACCCCCGGACAGGGCACCACAGTTTCGGCCCATTTTGTGCGGTCATCCATTGATTGTGCGCCGATTGGCGACATCAATGAGACGATTTTGACCCTTGTGTGCGGCAACCCAGGCTTGGATTTTTTATACACCCGGCGCTTTGGAGACAGAGCCTTTCAGTTGGACACCCGGGAATTCCGGGTGATTCTTGAGGGCATTCCATTAAACCACCCCCGCGTCTCCCAATTTATCCGCAGCTTTCTCTCAGATAATACAGCCGACCTGCTTGCAGGCCAGGAAATTTAAGAAACGGGATTCGCCCCCGGCGTATCCACATAATATAGGAGGTACCCCAGGATGAAGAGCTTAGCAGAACTTCAGGCTTTGCGTGACGAGATGAAAACAAAAATCGGCGTCCGCAAAGATAGTGATCACCGTGTCCGCGTTGTAGTCGGAATGGCCACCTGCGGCATCGCAGCAGGCGCCCGCCCCGTCCTTGCCGCTTGCGTCAAGGAAGTGGAGACAAGAAACTTAACAGATGTTGCCGTCAGCCAGACAGGCTGCATCGGCATTTGCCAGTTTGAGCCCGTGATGGATGTGTTCGACGAGGACGGTTCCAAGACCACCTATGTCCACGTCACCCCCGATAAGGTTCCCAAAATCTTTGCCCAGCATGTTGTAAACGGCAGCCCTGTTGTCGAATACACCATCGGCGCCAGCGCAAAATAAGGAGGATACTATATATGGTTCGTTCACATGTCCTGGTTTGCGGCGGCACGGGCTGTCATTCTTCCGGCTCTGACAAGCTCTGCGATATCTTTGAGGCAGAGCTTAACAAAATCGGCCTTGAGAATGAGGTTAAGGTCATCCAAACCGGCTGCTTCGGCCTCTGCGCCCTCGGCCCTGTTGTGGTCGTCTACCCCGAAGGCGCCTTCTATTCCCAGGTTCAGCCTGAGGATGTCGTCGAAATCGTTCAGGAGCACTTGCATAAGGGTCGTCTGGTCAAGCGCCTTCTCTACTCTGAGACCGTCGCTGAGGACACCATTCTGAGCCTTGACAGCACAGATTTCTACCGCAAGCAAAAGCGCGTCGCCCTGCAGAACTGCGGCGTCATCGACCCCGAAAACGTCAACGAATACATCGCCTACGACGGCTATATGGCGCTCGCCAAGGTGCTTTCCGAAATGAAACCCCGTGACGTGGTTCAGGAGATTCTGGACAGCGGCCTGCGCGGACGCGGCGGCGGCGGCTTCCCCACCGGCAAGAAGTGGGAATTCGCAGCAGCCCAGACTGCCGACCAGAAATACGTGGTCTGCAACGCCGACGAGGGCGACCCCGGTGCATTTATGGATCGAAGCGTCCTTGAGGGTGACCCCCACTGCATCATTGAGGCCATGGCCATCGCAGGCTACGCCATCGGCGCCTCCCAGGGCTACATCTATGTGCGCGCGGAGTACCCCATCGCTGTCCATCGTCTGTCCATCGCCATCAATCAGGCGCGCGATATCGGCCTCCTTGGCAAGAACATTCTCGGCACGGGCTTTGACTTTGACGTGGACATCCGTCTCGGCGCAGGCGCCTTTGTCTGCGGCGAGGAGACAGCGCTGCTCAATTCCATCGAGGGCAATCGCGGTGATCCCCGTCCCCGTCCTCCCTTCCCTGCTGTCAAGGGCCTTTACGGCAAGCCCACGATTATCAACAATGTGGAAACCTTGGCGAACATTCCACGCATCATCTTAAACGGCGCTACGTGGTTTGGCAGCATGGGCACCGAGAAGTCCAAGGGCACCAAGGTCTTTGCCCTGGGCGGCAAGATTAACCACACCGGCCTTGTGGAGATT
>CAYXNK010000092.1:0-9166 GCA_964466395.1 uncultured Oscillospiraceae bacterium
CAGCGCCCTCAAAGGAGGGGGCAAAGAGGCGAACTAGCCCGTGCGCAGGGTCAAAAAGGGCGCTTACGGCGGCGTCGAGGGCGGCGCTGACCTTTTCTGGGTCTGATTCGGGGCAGAAGGCCGCAAAGCTCTGGGCGATGGAGTCAATTTTGCAGGCGGACTGGCTCTCGCTGCCCAGGGGGGTGCCGTCGTCAAAGTAGCCGCGCAGGTAGTGGCTGCCGTCCCAGGCGTCGTCGGCGCACTTGCCCAGCTCACGGGCGGCTTTCTTGCATTGCTTGGCAGCCTCTTTTTCGTCCAGTCGCTCCAGAAGAGTTGCGAACTGACCGGCGACTTGGGAGAAAAACCAGGTGAGCCAGACGCTTTCACCCTGGCCTTTCTCGCCGATTTTGTCCATGCCGTCGTTCCAGTCGCCCTTGCCAATTTTCAATAGGCCGTGTTCGCCTGTGCCGCGCGCCAGGATGAGACTGAGGGCCTTTTTTGTGTGCTCCAGCACGGTGCCCGTGGCTTCGGTGTAGGCGGCGGTTTCATAGCGGTCGCGCTCGTCGGGGCGCAAGGGGGGAGAGTTGAGCCACTGGGCGGGAAGGCGGCAGAGGTCAAGGTCGCCGGTTTTTTCCGTGTATTCACAGAGCGCCCAAGGCAACCAGAGCAGGTCATCGCTGCAGCGGGTGCGCACGCCCTTGGTCTCGGCGGCTAAGGTATGCCACCAGTGCATCACGTCGCCCTCCTCATATTGATGACGGCAGGATTCGATGATTTGGCGCTTGGCAAAGCCGGGGTCAAGCAGGATGACGTTGACCGCGTCCTGGAGCTGGTCACGGAAGCCTGTTGCGCCGCCGCTCTGGTAGATGCTGCAGCGCCCCATGAGCCGGCAGGCCAGGGCCTGGTAGGGAATCCAGCCGTTAATCAGCCTGTCGAGAGCGGGCAGGGGGGTCTTAATTTTAATGGCGGAGAGGGATTTTTCCCAGCTTTTGCAGGTGGTATCGAAGGCCTGTGCCGCCTGTGGGGGGCTGCAGAGGGCTTGGAGCTTTCTCCTGTCGTCACAGCCGCAGACCAGGACGAAGGGACTTTCGGCCTCAAAGTGCAGGCCGAGGAAGCCACCCTCTGCGGTGCTGCCGTCGGCTCTGCCCCGCAGCCAGAGACAGCGGTTTGTGGTGTGGCCTTTGGCTGCGGGGCTGGAGGAGGCGATGAGGAAGGGGGAGGCCGGGAAGGGACTTTCCGGGTTCTCCGCAATAAAAACGCCGTTTTCCTCCCGGACTCTAGCGCGAGGGGAGGGCAGGGCGTCGCCGCCTAGGACAAGGTCTGTGCTCCAATGAAGCGGGAGGACTTTTCCACCCTCCCACTCCACAATCAGGACGCGGCAGTCTGTGTCTGGGGGAACGAAGGCGCGGGTTTTAAGCCGCAGACCGTCAATTTCCTTTTCCCAAACGGCGTAGCCAAGGCCGAAGCGAACCAGACAGTCCGTGTCCTCCGGGGAGGCGAAGAGACTCTTGCCGCGCAGGGCGAGTTGCTCGGTTCCCCGGGTGGCAAGGCTGTCGCAGAGCCAGCGGTTGATGTGGTATTCGCGGGCGTTTTGATACCAGAGGTGGCCGGTGCCGCAGTCTGTTGCAAAAAAGCCGAAGCGGCCGTTGGTCAGAATGTTGCCCCAGGCACGGGGGGGGAGAGAGTGGTTGACGCGGATGCAAAATTCTTCGTTTTCGCCCCAGGAGAAGGCGGGAAAGGACTGGGAAGGGGAGCTGAAATCAGTTGACATAACCAACCTATCTTCTCTGACGCGTCCGCAGCCGGCCAGGGAATTGATGGAACACTCAAGGAGCACCTCCACCCCGGAGGAGCGGTCCACCATGTGAATATTTCCGCTGCCGCCACCCAGGTTTCGCTTTAACTCGTTGAGGGCTGTCGCGGCGGGGCGCATATAGTCGCCGCCCTCGTCCGTGAGGAAAACCAGATCAAAGGGACGGGAGAGGGAGCTTAAAAAAGCGTGCTGCCGAATAAGAGCTTCGGCTTCCTCAAGGCTTTCCTCGTCTGTGACGCTGTGGGTAAGGATGGGCAGATTTCCAGAGATGCCAAAGCGCCAAAGGGCGCTGCGGGGAGGTGGGTTTTCCGATAGATTGAGCCTTGGAAACGAGAGGGAATTTAATAGCTGCATGGCTTTTGACATCTGATTTTCTGTGAGACCCAGCCGGGAGGCCTGGACTGCAGGGTAGTCCGCAGCGTCTGTTTCACCTCCTGCGAGGATGCGATTTGCGTCGGTGTAGGCCTCGTTTTCATCGTTTGAAACGGCTAGGGCGAGGGTGAGTGTGGTCTCCTCCCCGCGAGTAAGCTTGAGGGGGATCTTGGCGCAAACCATGGGATCATAGAGCCATCCGAGATTTGATGGAACATTTTTGTCCAATGCAGAGACTAGACCCCCTCTGCCCGGGACGAGGCCGCGCCTTGCGGAGACCTCCATCTCCTCGGATGCGGCAAGACCGAGAAAACACTCCGGCAGACCCTCCCGTTTGAGGCGCCGCAGGATGAGGGTGTTGTTCTGAGTTTTTGCGTGGAGGCCAAGGCGGAAAAAGGCGGGGTGGCTGAGGTAGTCCTCTTGACCTGCCAAGAGAGGCTCGAAGAGAGCGATTAGGCAGCAGTTTTGGATGGAGCCATCATCGCACTTTAAGGTGATGGTTCTCTTTTCTCCGCTTGCGGCCTCGGAGACGGAAAAGCCAATTTCAGCGCGAAGACCCTCCTGCTGGGTGCAGATGATAGCGCCTGACAAGCTGAGATCCCAGCTTGACGTCTGTCCCTCCTGGGCTGCGGGCAGCAGAGGCAGGAGCCTGTTTTCAGACTGCAGATACAGAGCCAGGCCGTGCGAGAAATCGGAGGGCTCGGGCGAGGTGTAATAGGGCGTGAGCTTGCCGCAACGGGCGTAGGAAACGCCGAAATCAGTTAACATAACACTATAATCTCCGTTGGACAGCAGACAGCAGTTGGGGGAGAAGGGGTCTGTGCCCTCCCCGCTGCGGCTCCAATAGACGGAGCGCGCCCGCGGGGGCTTTTCGGGGAGCTTGCTTTCCTTCCTCCGCAAGAGCACGCCGCCCAGCGGAAGCCGTTCTTCCAACAGGCAGGCGTGGGCGGATAGGGCGGGGTCGCGCATCAACCGTCGGGGCATGGGGTTGTCCAAAAGTGCGTTTGTGATGGCCACAAGGCTCATGCCGATATGATGTGCCATGACGCAGCGCACCACCTCGCCGCCACGGCCTGCAACCCTGCCTTCCGTGAAGTCCACAGCCTCCCAGAAGCCGTATTTTCCCCAGGCGTCGTATTTTTCCAGGCTACGGAGGTTGCGGACTACGCCCTTTACCCCGCTGCAAAGAGCTAGAAAACTGCTGTAGGGGGAGACGACGTATTCCTGGTTCATATTTCGTTTCAGAGCCAGGGGGGCGCATCCGTGCGCCTTATATTGATAGTTTAGGCAAGGGTCAAGGGAGAAAAAGGCGCTTTCCGAGACGCCCCAGGGCAGGTTTCGGCGCTTGCCGCAATTTTTTTGCACGCCCACGGCAAAGTGCAGGCTCTCATACATTAAGGAGCCTTCGATGCTTTCAAAAAAGAGGCGGGGCATCAGGTATTCAAACATACTGCCCGTCCAGGAGACCATGCCCCGGTAGCCGTTATTTTCCACCATGGCGCGGCTGAGACTGCGCCAGTGGCGGCGGGAAATTTCGCCCCGGGCAATGGCGAGAAAGCCTGTTGTCCGAGCCTCGCTGGCCATCAGGTCATAGAAGCTGTTGGTGGCGAGGTTTTTCTCCACGTCGATGCCGATGGTGAAGAGCCTGTGTTCCTCGTCATACAGGGGCAGAAAGGACATGGGCGCCAGCAGCTCGTCGCAGGTCTCGGCTAAATCAGTGCGCTTATATTCCAGCATGGCCTCCCGAAGGATTAGCAGGCAGACGGCCAGGTTTCCACTGTCCACGGTGGAGACATAAGCAGGGATAAGGGAACGGAGGCTGCGGGTGTCATACCAATTATAAAGATGGCCGTTCCACTTGGGCATTCGCTGCAGGGTGGCTAGGATGTTTTGAATCAGCCTTAGCGCCTTTTGGTCTGTGGTGAGCTTCAAATCCATTGCCGAAACGCAGCTGAGCAGGCAGAGGCCGATGTTTGTGGGGGAGGTGCGCCTGGCAACGCCCACAGGGGGGCGCTCCTGCCAGTTATCGGGGGGGAGAAAGTGATCCTCCGGCGTGCAGAAGTCCTCAAAAAAGCTCCAGATGCGCAGGGCGCAGGTGAGTAGGTAGGTCTTGTCCTCGGCGGAAATCGCGGCTTTTTTAAAGATGGGCTGGGAGAGAGAAAAGGCGAAGAAGCCCGCGAATAGCCAGATGATGCCCGCCGCCTTGCCGATGATGGCAGGGGCGAGCAGCAGGCAGACAAGCCCCACGACGGGAGGGAGCCACATGGCGCGCAGGTATTTTGGAAGACCCTGGGATTTACCCTCAAAGACTGAGGCGGGTGTCCAGCGCAGCAGCCCCTTGCCGCTGACCAGCATCCGCCAGAGGGCGGTAAGAGCGGCACTCAAGCAGACATAGGCCTCATAGGGCAGGAGCACCAGACGGATGGCGGTCTGTAAAAAGGCCTCGCCCAGTCCTCGGGTGATACCGCTGTGACAGCGCTGCCTGGCCTCTCGCTCGTCGGAGAAGAGCTTTTGAAAAGCAGCAAGCACAAGGCGGACGGCAAGGCTGAGCAGAGCGACAGAAGCCGCCGCTGTGAGACCCGATGCCGGCCGGAAAAAGGCGCAGAGGAAGGCAATGAAGATAGAGGGTGGCAGCAGGCTGCGGCGGGCGCTGTCGTAGAGACGGAAGCGGTCAATCTCCGTGAGCGCCTTCCCCCGGCAAAAGAGCCAGGGGAGGTTCTGCCAGTCGCCTCTTGTCCAGCGATGGAGGCGCTTGTAATAGGAGAGTAAATCAGAGGGATATTTGTCCGTGAGCTCGCTGTCGCCTATAAAGCCGCCCCGGAGGAAGGAGCCCTCCAGCGCATCGTGGGAGAGGACGCGATTTTCCGGAATCCGATTGTCCATACAGGTCAAAAGGGCCTTGGCGTCTAGGATGCCCTTTCCGGCGAAGCCGCCGTTCCCGAATACGTCCATATAGACCTCGGAGCTATCGCTGCCATAGGGGTCTGTGCCACCCTGTCCGGCGAAAATCCGGGAAAAGTGGCTCTTGTTGCTCGAAGATAGCTCCACGGAAATCCGCGGATGAAGCAAGGCGTGACCCTCAAAAACCTTCTGGCGCTTGGGGTCGATTACAGGGGTGTTCAGGGGGTGGAGCATGGCGCCAATCAGCTCCCGGGCGGCGCCGGGGAGCAGGCGTGTGTCCTCGTCCAGCGTGAGAATATAGCGGACGCCGCGGAGGGCGAGGGCGCTTCCGGAGAGACAGAGCAGGCTGTTTTTTTCGCCGCAGAGCAGGGCGGCAAGCTCCGTGATTGCACCGCGCTTGCGCTCCCAGGGGGAGTAGAGTCCGTCCGTCTGGTTAAAGCGCCGTTCCCGGATTAGAAAGAAAAAGCCGCCGCCGTATTTTTTATTGAGTTCCTCCACTGCGTTCTTGACAGCCGAAATGTTTTTCTCGTCCTCGGGCAGATTTTTTTCCTTGGCGTCAGGCAGGTCAGCCAGGACACCAAATAGGAGGTTTTCTCCGGCACAGCGGTTGGCAAGGCGAAATTCCTCCAGCCTACGGGCGAGCTTTGCGCCGGCCTCCTCGTTTGTGAGGAGGGCGGAGATGACACAGAGGGTTCTGCCTGAGGGGGGCACGCCCTGGGACAGCTCCAGCCGGGGGACATGAGCCGGCGTAACGAAGCTTAAAAGCAAAGCGTCCGTTAGGGTTTTTGCAAGGTCTGTAAAGGGGAGGAGAGCCAGAAGCCCCGCAAGCGGGCTTTTGGCAGTGAAGGCCAGTGCCAGAGCCAGAAACAGAGGCAGCAGCAGGTTCGCGATGAAATAGACGGTCTCGGGGGTCTGGGGCACCTCATCACCCATGGGTCGGTTTAAAAGCCAGTAGCCCACGTGGGCCTCTCGCCCCTTGCCTTTTTGGGCGAGCTTTAACACCTGCCGGGCAATGGTGTGCTCCCGCAGTCTGTAGGCGACGGCCAACTTTTCGATTTTGCGCTTGTAGTGTGTACGGGTTTTTTCGGATAGCTCGGCATAGATGCCGGCGGGATCCTCCCGGAGAATCTGCTCTGTAATATCCACCTGCTCCAGCACCTTGGAAAGGTCTAAGGTGGAGAGTGCACGCAGGGTGGAAAAGAGCTTGCCGGCAGTTTCCGCGCAGGAGTCAGAGGCCAGATCTCCGGCATATAAATGGGCAAGCTCCCCAATGCAGGCGCCCTTGAGGCTGGGCACGAAGCAGCTCAGCTCGCGGCGGCTCAAAACATAGACCTGCTGGCAACCGGTGAGAAACAGCGTAATCCGCGCCGGCGTCACCTCTCCGCCTCCGGCACGCAGGAGGGCGCGACAGAGCACGAAAAGTACCGCCTCACCCTTGGAGGCGGGAATTTTTTTACAGGCTTTTAAGTCCTCGGCAGAGGAAACGCTCTCTCTTTGGGCAAGATAAAAGTTATCCAGCAGCCATTCCCCGCAGGGGAGAAGTGGCTCACCGTCCGCACATTTGAGCTCAAAGACAGTGTGCCTTTGGCGGAGAAAGCGGATATTTTTCAGAAGTGCGCCGGCAAGGCTCCTTCCGTGGGAAAAGCTGTCCGGGCTTAGGTTTCTTGCGATGTTTTCGCCGTATTGCAGGAGCCCGGCGTCGTCAATCTGCGGCATTGCACCGTTTGCTGTCATCGTGTCTACCTCTTTTCGTCTGAGATACAGGGAAGGGGATGAAACTGTTTTTCCTCTTCCCGACAAAAATCTCGTGCAAATACGAAAAGTTTTCCACGTCGGAACCAAAAATATTCTTAGGGTGTAAAGGGGAACTACTTGACAAGGCCAAGGCCAAGGTGTAAGATGTCTCATGTTAAATGTGTTCGCAAGGCAGCTTTTATACGGGAGGCGAGCGGATCATGCAGGATAGAACCCTTGAAATGACGCTGCTTTTTGACTTTTACGGTGAGCTTTTAACCGAGCGTCAGAAGAGCTGCTTTGTCCTCTACCACGATGAGGATCTCTCCCTTGGAGAAATTGCGGAGCTAATGGAAATTTCCCGCCAGGGCGTGCGTGACCTGCTTGTCCGCGCAGAGGTGACTCTGACAGAGGCGGAGGAAAAAATCGGCTTTGTCCGGCGGCATTCCCAACAAAGGAAGCTGCTAGACAGCATGGAAACGCAGTTGAATGAGCTGGTTGGATTGACCGAAGGAAACGCAAAAACCCTTGCCCTGGAGCTGCTGGAAAAGCTCGAGTGCGTGAGAGACTAGGAAGGAGCGGCTATGGCATTTGAAAGTCTTTCCGAAAAGTTATCGGTGGCATTTAAGAAGCTCCGTGGAAAGGGCAGGCTGACCGAGGCAGATATTAAGGAAGCCATGCGTGAGGTGCGCCTTGCGCTCTTGGAGGCGGACGTCAGCTATAAGGTCGTCAAGGACTTTGTCAAGAAGGTCAGCGACCGTGCCGTGGGCGCAGATGTGTTAGAGAGTCTGACCCCCGCCCAGATGGTCATTAAAATTGTAAATGAAGAGCTGACGGCTCTGATGGGCAGCGAAAACGTCAAGCTCAATTATTCCTCCAAGCAGCCCAGCGTGATTATGCTGGTGGGTCTGCAGGGCGCCGGTAAAACCACAAATGGCGCAAAGCTTGCGGGTCTTGTAAAGAAAAGCGGCAAGCGCCCCCTGCTTGCAGCCTGCGACATTTATCGTCCCGCCGCAATCAAGCAGCTGGAGACCGTCGGCGCACAGCTGGACATTCCGGTATTCCAGATGGGGCAGGCAAATCCTGTGGACATTGCAAAGGCCGCCATCGAGCACGCCAAGCGCTATGGCAACGACCCTGTGTTTCTGGACACCGCCGGCCGCCTGCACATTGATGAGACGCTGATGGATGAACTAAAAAACATCCGGGAGGCCACAGACCCCTCGGAGATTCTCCTAGTGGTGGATGCCATGACCGGCCAGGACGCCGTGAACGCGGCTTCCGCCTTTGACGAGGCGCTGGGAATTACGGGCATTATGCTCACAAAGCTGGACGGCGACGCCAGAGGCGGCGCAGCCCTCTCTGTCCGGGAGGTGACGGGCAAGCCCATTAAGTACGTGGGTCTGGGAGAAAAGCTCGACAACATTGAGCCCTTCCACCCGGAGCGCATGGCCTCCCGCATCCTCGGCATGGGCGATGTTTTGACCCTGATTGAAAAGGCAGAGCAGAGCTTCGACGAGCAAAAGGCCATGAAGCTCGCCGAAAGGCTGAAGAAAAACCAGTTTACCTTCAGCGACTATTTAGACCAGTTAGAGCAGCTCAAGTCCATGGGCAACCTCAAGGACATTGCCGCCATGCTGCCCGGAATGGACGCCAAGGCCTTGGGCAATATTAACATGGACGACAAGCAGTTCGCCCACATCGAGGCCATCATCAAGTCCATGACCATGGAGGAGCGGGAAAACCCAACCCTTCTCAATAGCAGCCGGAAAAAGCGAATTGCCTCCGGCAGCGGAACCTCGGTTGTGGAGATTAACCGCCTGCTTAAGCAGTTCGACGCCATGAAAATGCTCACCAAGCAGTTTTCCGGGGGCGGGAAAAAGGCCAAGCGTATGGGTCTTGGCATGGGCGGCCCCGGCGGCAAGGGCGGTCTGCCCTTTAAGTTTTAACACATTGCTTGCTGCGCCCGTTTGGGCGATTGCATATAGAGACTGAAATTGGAGGTGAACAGATATGGTCAAGATCAGACTTCGCAGAATGGGAGCAAAGAAGAATCCTTTCTATAGGATTGTCGTTGCAGACTCTCGTTCTCCCCGTGACGGAAGGTTTATTGAGGAGCTCGGAACCTATGATCCTCTCACTACTCCTTCGGGAATCAAGGTTGACGGCGAGCGTGCCAAGTATTGGATCGCCAATGGCGCTCAGCCCACAGAGACCGTTAGGGCTCTGCTGAAAAAGGCAGAGGTGCTTTAAGGAGATTACGCGAGCATGAAAGAACTATTGACCTACATCGCGAAGCACCTTGTCGATAATCCCGATGAGGTTTCAGTAACCGAGATTGAAAATGAAGCGGATACTGTATTCGAA
>CAYXNK010000093.1:0-9149 GCA_964466395.1 uncultured Oscillospiraceae bacterium
GAAAAACTTCCACTGGTTGAGGATCTTTCCATCCTGCGAAACATTCTGTATTCCGGTGTTTGGGCGAAATATGACCTGGAACAGGCCAGAATAGCGAAACAAAAAGGAGAGAAACGCCAATGATTTCCGACCCCTATAAGGTTCTCGGCGTTCCACCCGGAGCCAGTGATGAGGAGATAAAAAAGGCCTATCGCAGCCTTGCCAAAAAATATCACCCGGATTTAAATCCGGGCAATAAAATGGCGGAGCAGAAGATGAACGAAATAAACGCCGCCTATGACCAGATTAAAAATCCCCAGCAAAGCGCCACCGGCGGCTTTGGCGGCACGGGTGGCTTCGGCGGGTTTGGCGGCTTTGGCGGCTTTGGGGACATGGGTGGCTTTGGTTCCTATTCGCGCAATGCCGGCCAGAGTCAGACAGAGGAGTCAACGGCCTTTCAGGCAGCCATTAATTACATCCGTGCGCGGCATTTCGCCGAGGCGCTCACCGCCTTGGAGGGGGTGCCCGAAAATCAGCGCAACGCCCGGTGGTATTATCTCTGTGCCCTGGCGCACTATGGCCTGGGCAACCGCATCTCCGCCCTGGAGTTTGCAGAGTTTGCCCTGCGGCGGGAGCCGGGGAACTTACAATACCGCAGCCTCTATGAGGAAATCCGCAGCGGCGGCGCCCAGTACAGAACCTATACCCAGGGCTTTCCCAGAGCGGGACTGGGCAACAACCTCTGTCTTGGTCTCTGCTTTGCAGACCTGCTCTGTCGGTTCTGTCGCTGTTTTGTCTAAGCAACTTCCGCGCTCCCCTTTGTGCAGTGCTGGCTGAATATAAAAAAACCGACGGAAAGTCCGCCGGTTTTTCGTTTTATTCCTGCCATTTGGACATAAGCTGCTCCACCTGGTCTGCAAATTTGGCAAGCTCCTTATTGGAACGTCCCTCGCTCTGCCCGGCCAGCTGCAAGAGCCTTTCGCAGGCGGCAATGAGCCTGCCAAAGACCTTGACGGCTCTCGCGTCCCGCCTTCCCCTGGGGTCTGCCTTTTCAATGGGAATGCCCTCTGTGAGGACGGCGACACTGCCATCTATGAGGTTATAGCTGGTGCCGCTATAGGGGGCAACGGCCTTCAAGCCGAGCTTTTCCCCCAGCAGTTCTGCAAAGCCCTCGGCAACGCCGTCCTCCCCGTGGTTAACAAAGGTGAGGGCGGGCTTTTTTTCAAAGCCGGAAATCCAGTCCAATAGTCCTGCCTGGTCTGCATGTCCGCTGATGCCGGGCATCAGAAACAACTCAGCCGAGACGTGGATGGTCTCACCAAAGAGCTTGACATCCTTGACGCCATCCAGAAGAAGTCTACCCAGGGTGCCCTTGGCCTGGTAGCCTGCAAAGAGGATGAGGCTCTCCGGTCGCCAGAGATTGTGCTTTAGGTGGTGGCGGATTCTCCCAGCCTCGCACATGCCTGAGGCCGAGAGGATGACCTTTGGCATGGGGTCAAAGTTTATGGCCTTGGACTCCTCGGCGCTGGCAGAAATCTTCAAATCCGGGAACATCAGGGGATTGATACCCTGCTGGAACATGCCGCGGATTTCCTCGTCAAAGCTCTCCACACGGCTCTGGAGAAAGACCGCTGTGGCCTCATTCGCCAGGGGACTATCCAGATAAACGGAAAAGCCCTCGTGGCCGTGGACGAGCTTTTGATCCTTAATTTTTCGCAGATAATACAGCATTTCCTGGGTTCTGCCCACGGCGAAGGCGGGGATTACCACGTTTCCGCCCCGGTCAAAGGTGCGCTGGAGGCAGTCTGCCAGAAGAGGAAGGGTATCCCCCTGTTGCTGGTGGAGTCTGTCCCCGTAGGTGGATTCCACCACGAGATAGTCGGTCTCTTTAATCTTTGTTGGCTCATTGAGAATCGGGCGGTCCTTGTTGCCCACATCGCCGCTGAATACGATTTTTTTGGTCCCACCACCCTCTGTGACGCAAACCTCGATGCTGGATGAGCCCAGCAGATGTCCCATATCCTGGAAGCGGATGGACACATTTTCGGTTACCTGCCACTGCTCACCATAGGGCACGGCCTGCATCAGTTCCAGGGTGGCCGCAGCGTCCTGACGGGTGTACAGCGGCTCATAGGGCGGAAGGCCTGAGCGCTTTCCCTTTCGGTTGCGCCACTCAGCTTCAAATTCCTGGATGCCGGCTGCGTCCATGAGCATGATGCGGCAGAGATTCACAGTCTCCTCTGTGGCATAAATCTTGCCCCGGAAGCCGTTTTTCGCCAGAAGGGGCAGGTTGCCAGAGTGGTCAATGTGGGCGTGGGTCAGGAAAACGCTGTCAATGTCCGAGGGCTTAACGGGCAGCTCTTGATTGACGAAAATATCCGGCCCCTGCTCCATGCCAAAGTCCACAAGAATGCTCCTGCCCAAGGTTTCCAGCAGGGTGCAGCTTCCCGTTACCTCATGGGCAGCGCCTAAAAACGTGATTTTCATATTGTGGCTCCCTCCATTGCTCTTGGCTCCGTTTTTTGTCAGCCTTTCATATAGTCTACCATATTTTCACTTATTCGAACAGTCCCTTCACTATTTTTGACATTTTGCTCGGTATTTGCATTAAAAAAAGAGAATATTGTCCTGCTGGATTTTTTCCCTTTGCTGTGATATACTATCGGGAGCGAAAAACATTCGGGCTCCCGATGAACTTTATTATGACCAAAATTCTTATACATAAAAGAAAGGACATTCCCATGTTAGAACTGAGAAACATCAGTTTCAGCGCAGACGGCAAGCAAATTCTAAAGGATATCTGCTTTTCTCTGGAAGCTGGAAAGTTCGTTGCGATTACAGGTCCAAACGGTTCGGGAAAATCAACTCTTGCCAAAATCATTATGGGTATTGAAAAACCGGACAGCGGCCAAATTTTCCTAAACGGTGATGACATTACGGACTACACCATAGACCAGCGCGCCAGAGCGGGGATTTCCTTTGGTCTGCAGCAGCCGGTTCGCTTTAAGGGCATCACCGTGCACGACCTTTTGAATCTCTCCGCCCGGGAGAAACTCTCCACCGCCCGCGCCTGCGAAATCCTCTCTACGGTGGGGCTCTGCGCGAACTCCTATCTGGAGCGCGAGGTCAATGCCTCTCTCTCCGGCGGTGAGCTCAAGCGCATCGAAATTGCCTCTGTGATTACACGGGGCACAAAACTCACGATCTTTGATGAGCCGGAGGCTGGAATTGACCTCTGGAGCTTTAACAACCTCATTCGCGTCTTTAACGGCATGCGCGCGAAGCTTTCGGGCAGCATCATCGTCATCTCCCATCAGGAGCGCATCCTGAACATTGCCGACAGCATTGTTCTGCTCTCAGACGGAAGAATCGAAAAGGTCGTGCCCCACGGCGAAGCCATTGAGTCCTTTATCGATATGGCAAGCGTGCAGTCCTGCCGCAAGCTTTAAGGAGGTTTATGATGGAACAGGTCATTTTAGATAAGTTTGATACCGCTCTTTTAAAGGCTGTGGCAGACCTGCCGGGCCTGCCCACAGGCGCCTTTTCTCTGCGTAAAAACGGCAAGCCTGTCAAGGTAAATATCACCCCCAACGTAAATATTATCCCCAAAAAGGATAAGCCCGGCATTGACATTTATGTCCGGGCGGAGACCAACGGCGAAACCCTGCATATCCCTGTCGTCATCACGGAAAGCGGCATTCAGGACACAGTATATAACGACTTTTACATCGGCAAAAACGCCAATGTCATCATTAACGCCGGTTGCGGCATCCACAACGACGGCTGCACAGACACCCATCACTGCGGCATCCACCGCTTCTTCCTGGACGAGGGCTCACGGGTGCTCTATGTGGAAAAGCATTACGGCGAGGGCGAGGGCGAGGGCAAGCGGGTCTTAAACCCCGTCACCGAGATTCATATGGGCAAAAACTCCTCTCTGGAAATGCGTTCCACCCAGATTAAGGGTGTGGATTCCACCGTCCGCACCACCGGCGCGGAACTGGGCGAGGGGGCAAAGCTCGTGATTACCGAAAAGATCATGACCCACGGCAGCCAACTTGCCGAGACGAAATTTGATGTGAACCTCAACGGCGATGACTCCAGTGTCCAGGTGGTTTCCCGCTCCATCGCAACGGAAAACTCCCTGCAGAAGTTTGATTCCAAGGTCTACGGGAACAGCCGTTGCTTCGGCCATGTGGAGTGCGACGCGATTATTAAAGACAAGGCGCGAGTGGTCTCCACCCCGGAGATTATCGCAAACTGCGTGGACGCAAACCTCATCCACGAGGCGGCTATTGGCAAGATTGCCGGCGAGCAGATTATAAAGCTTATGACCCTGGGTCTGACAGAGGCCGAGGCTGAGGCTGAGATTATCAACGGCTTCCTACAGTAGCGGAGGGCGCTTCCGATGACTGTTGAATATTCGCCCCGGGGCGTTTGCTCTAGCAAGATGACCGTGAGTGCCGAGGACGGCGTGATTACCAAGGCCGAGGTCGAAGACGGCTGCAGCGGCAACATTGAGGGGCTCTGCCGCCTCGTTGTGGGCATGCGGGTGGAGGATGCCATCTCCCGTCTCCAGGGCATCCGCTGCGGACGAAAGGACACCTCCTGTCCCGACCAGCTCTCGATTGCATTACAGAAGCTGGAAAAATAAAATAACAAACCGCCTGAATTCTCAAAACAGAGAATCCAGGCGGTTTTTATTCTTAAGGCCACACCGCACAAAGAGAAGTGCGGAATTGCGCTGTCAGATTTTTCGTCAGACGAAACTAAAACCGCAGCGAATACTCTATGTATTCGCGAGGATTTTTGTGAAGTATGACGGAAAATATGCAAGCTAGTCTGCGCTTTAGGCGCTAGCCGCTCTTTGTGCGGTGTTGCCTAAATTTGACCCTTCCAAGGTCTAGGCGCCGAACCAGCTTTCTTCTATTTCATGCTTTTTTCTGCGAGTCATTAAGGCCTGAAAGGTCCCCTCCAGAGGTGCTTCCTCATAAAGGATTTGGTAGATTGCCTCGGTAATCGGCATCTCTACCCCGTGGCGCTGCGCCATCTTATAGCCCGAAGCGGCGGCATAATAGCCCTCCACCACAGCGCCCACTTGATTCATGGCCTCCTGCACCGGCACACCCGCACCGATTAAAAGTCCCGCCCGGCGGTTTCTCGAATGGGCGGAGGTACAGGTGACAATCAAATCGCCCATACCGGCAAGCCCTGCAAAGGTCTCCTTGCGCCCGCCCATCTTTTCACCCACCCGGGCAATCTCTGTGAGTCCCCGGGTCATCAGCATGGCCTTGGTGTTGTCGCCGAAGCCCATACCGTCACAGCAACCAGCGCATAGGGCAATCACGTTTTTCAGAGCCGCGCCCAGCTCCACGCCGACGACATCTTTGGATGTATAGATTCGGAGGCGCTCATTCATAAACAAATCCTGCACCAGCTCAGCGGCGGCAATGTCCTTGCTGGCAGAGACGAGAGCCGTTGGCACACCTCGCCCCACTTCCTCGGCATGGGAGGGTCCGGAGAGCACCACAACGGTGTTCCCCCGCAGCTCCTCTCCAATCACCTGTGACAGGCGCAAGGAGCTGTCCTTTTCAATGCCCTTGGAGACCGATACCAGGATCGTCTCGGGGGAAAGCCGACCGGAAAGCCTTCTCGCCGTCTCCCGCACGGCGAAGGAAGGCGTTGCCAAAACGACAACCTGCGCCTCCTGCACACAGCCAAGATCGGTGGTCAGCAGGAGCGTGGGCGGCAGGGGCACGCCCTTTAGAAAGGGGCTTTCCCCTGTCTCTTGCATGGCCACAAGCTCCGCCTCAGAATATGACCAGAGGGTGACCTCATTTCCGTTTTCCAAAAGCAGCAAGGCCAGTGCTGTTCCCCAGCCGCCGCTGCCTAAGACAGAGACCTTCATCTTGCTTCTCCTTTTCGGATATAACTTATGATTAATTATCTTGTTAGGGGTTTTTTATCCATTTTGCCTCAGAATTTTCGGGGAAAGTCCTTGGGGAAAGCAGGCAGGGCCCCTTCCTCAAGTTCATTTATCATAAGCCAGAGTCATGGAAAAGACAAGAGGTCACCGTGTTTTCTCGCATTTTTTACGAATTGTTCATCTTTTTAGTCCAGATCGAACTGCTCTCCATAGCCGTAGTTTTCGAAGATATAGTCAATGTCTTTGTCTCCCCTTCCGGAGAGGTTTACGAGTATGGTGCCGGACTTGTGTTCTCTGGCGTATTTGATGGCGTAGGCCAGAGCGTGGCTACTCTCAATGGCGGGAATGATGCCCTCGTTGCGGCAGAGCAGGAAGTATGCGTGCATGGCCTCTTCGTCCAGAACCGAGACGTAATTTGCCCGGCCTAGTGCGTGGAGGTGGGCGTGCTCAGGGCCGACGGAGGGGTAATCTAAGCCGCTGGCGCAGGAATAGACCGGGGCAGGCTCACCTTTTTCGTCCTTAAGCATCAGGCTTTCAAACCCGTGCATCACGCCCTTTTCGCCGAAGGTAATCGAGGCAGCGTGGTCGCCCAGGGTCTCTCCCCTTCCCATCGGTTCCACGCCGTAGATTGCCACTGGGTCTGCCAAAAAGGCGGAGAACAGTCCTATGGCGTTGGAGCCGCCGCCCACGCAAGCGCAGATGGCGTCGGGCAGATTGCCGGTCATCTGCATAAACTGCTCCCTGGCCTCGATGCCCACAACCGCCTGGAAGTCCCGCACCATCATTGGGAAGGGATGGGGGCCAACCACGGAGCCGATGCAGTAAATGGCCTCCTGGTACTCCTGCATATAGCCCTCGAAGGCGGCGTCCACAGCCTCTTTGAGGGTCTTTAAGCCGTGGGTGACGGGAATGACCCGTGCACCCAGCATCCGCATCCGAGTCACGTTGGGCGCCTGCTTTTTAATGTCCACCTCACCCATGTAGACGTCGCATTCCATGCCAAAATAGGCAGCAGCTGTAGCTAGGGCGACGCCGTGCTGCCCCGCGCCGGTTTCGGCGATAATTTTCTTCTTGCCCATAAATTTGGCAAGAAGCCCTTCTCCCATGCAGTGGTTTAGTTTGTGCGCGCCGGTGTGGTTTAAGTCCTCGCGCTTGAGATAAATCTGCGCGCCGCCTATTTTTTCTGACAGTCTCGCACAGTGATAGACCGGAGTGGGTCTGCCCTGGAACTCCCGCCGGATACGGCGCAGCTCATTGATGAACTCCGCATTATTGCAGATGGTGTTGTAGGCGTGGGCAATCTCCTCAAAGGCGGGAATCAGCTGGGGCGGCAGGTATGCGCCGCCAAATTCACCATAACGGCCATCGACGCTGGGAACGTTTTTCAAATAGGTTTCAAAGCCCTTGTTGGGGTTTTCAAAGCTTGCCTTCATTTTTTATCTCCTTGTTCCATTATTCTATTATGATTATCTTATTTTAATATTTTAGTAGATGCTCAAGCAGCCTCGCCATCGTATCAGTCCCATCGTGTTCCCTCCAAAACAAAAAAGCCCCTGTCCTTTTCTTAGGACAAAGACTTCAAAATCTCTGCGGTACCACCTAAGTTGACGAAGCTTCGCCCACTCATGACATACAAGAATATGTCCGCACGTTTTTACGGGTTGCGCTCCCGTCGGCCATTACTCGCACGAAATCGCGCTTTCCTGCCGCCCTCACGGGTCCATTCGCACGCTGTCTGGTTGCGGCGCTTCCACCCCTGCGCCACTCTCTGAAAGCCATCTGCTGCGTGCTACTCCTCCCGGTCATCGGTTTGGTATTGAATTGCACTGATGCTAACACATGTTTTGGGAACTGTCAAGCCATCTGTCTGAAAAATATGCAAACTTTTTACACATCATCTTTGTCAAAAGACCGTCCGCACCTTTTTAAATCATCAAGGTGCGGACGGTCTTTTCTTCTCTAGCGAATCTGGCCTGTACCCAGAATAATGTATTTTACGCTGGTCAACTCCCGCAGTCCCATGGGGCCTCTGGCATGCATCTTTTGGGTCGCGATGCCAATCTCCGCGCCCATACCAAACTCACCGCCATCCGTAAATCGGGTGGATGCGTTGACATAGACGGCAGCGGAGTCCACAGCATCCAAAAAGCGCTTTGCGCGGCTGTAGTCCTCTGTGATTATCGCCTCGGAATGGCCGGTGCTGTAATGGGCGATGTGCGAGAGCGCCTCGTCCAAATCAGATACGGTTTTGACGGCGAGAATTAGGTCGTCATACTCTGTTTCCCAGTCGGACTCCTGAGCGGCGATGGCAGCGTCTCCAAGTATTTCCAAGCCCTTTTCGTCGCAGCGCAGCTCTACCGGATGCGCTTGGAGCCGGGGCAAAACGAGGGTCAGAAAGTCCTCGGCAATCGCCTCATGCACAAGAATCGTCTCCACCGCGTTGCAGACGGAGGGGCGGCTGCACTTGGCATTTTCCACGATGGCGGCCGCCATCTCTAGGCTCGCTCGGTCGTCGATATAAATGTGGCAGTTGCCGCTGCCGGTCTCAATCACGGGGACGCTGGCATTCTCCACAACAGAGCGAATCAGCCCCGCCCCGCCCCGGGGAATCAGCACGTCCACATAGCCCCGCAGACCCATCAGCTCCTTTGCCGTCTCCCGGGAGGTGTCCTCCACGAGACAGACGCAATCGGCAGGCAGACCCACCTGCACTAAGGCCTCGCGCATGATTTTAACCAGGGCGGTGTTGGAACGAATCGCCTCCTTGCCGCCACGCAAGATGCAGGCGTTGCCCGACTTCAGGCAGAGGGCGGCGGCGTCCACCGTCACATTGGGTCTGGCCTCATAGATGATGCCGATAACCCCAAGGGGAACACGCTTTTTCCCGATGGTCAGGCCGTTGGGGCGATCCGACATCGAAATCATCTCACCGATGGGGTCAGCTAAGGTGACAAGCTCCGTTAAGCCTGCTGCCATCCCGTCAATCCGTTCCGGCGTCAGGAGAAGCCGGTCTAAAAAGGCGCGCTTAATCTCGGCCTGCTTTGCGGACTCCATGTCGAGGCTATTGGCCTCCAGGATGCTGTCCCGATTGGCAAAAAGGGCTTCTCGGATCGCCTCTAAGGCTCTGTTCTTTTTTTCGGTGCCTGCGAGGGCAAGATCTCGGCTTGCTGCCTTTGCAGCCGCGCCCAGTTTTTGCAGCTCTGTCATGTTTTCCCCTTCCTTCCTACAAAAAGTGTGCCCACCT
>CAYXNK010000094.1:0-9026 GCA_964466395.1 uncultured Oscillospiraceae bacterium
GGGAAACGCCCAGGGCAGAGCCTTTTCGCTTGCTGGAGGGGGGATAGAGGGCGTCTGCCTCGTCGATGCCCCGGATGTCTGCATAATAAAGCCGCAAGTGTCTCACCTCCGATGATGGGTTTCGTTTTCTGTGTGACGCTATTGTATCACAATATCTTGTGATTTTACACTATCATTTTTTGTTTTGCTGTGCTATAATATTATAGTTTACGATGGGGTTTCACCCGGAGTTTTGGGGAGGAGCGGCCTTTTGAAAAAGAGAATTTTGTTTTTTGTGCTCTGTGTTGCCGCGCTTTTTTCTCTGGCGGGTTGCGCCCTGATCGGGGTGGACGAGCTTTATAGCCTGCCCCAGGCCTCTAAGGAATATTTGCAGCTTCAGGAGCTGATTACGGCGGAGACGGCGGCGGGCAGCGAATATGCCGCGCCCACAGCGGGCTCCCTGCGCCAGAGCATTCAGTTGGTGGACCTGAACAAGGACGGCGACAACGAGGCGCTGGCCTTTTTGCGGAACAAGAACCTGCAGCCGGAAATCTGCATCTATCGCAAGGTTGGGGAGAGCTATGAGGCCGCCATCCGACTTGTGGGAGACGGCAGCGCCGTGGGCCGCGTGGAGTATGAGGACTTTGACGGCGACGGGGTTCTGGACATCCTGGTTTCCTGGGAGGTCAGTGCGGAGATGCGCCTGCTCAAGGTCTATTCGGTGCGCGACTGGACCAGCGCTGTTTTGCTGACGGCCAGCTGCATTGACTTTTTGCCCGGAGACGTGGACACAAACGGAAAGACCGATATCCTTGTCCTGAATCTGGATGACAACGGCGGGAATGTGAGCCTGTATTCGGTGGATGCCCGCAATGAGGTGTTAGAGTCCACGGCGCGCGCCTCCGCCTCTTTGAAAACAGCCAACCGCTTCCGCCTGGCCTCCCTTGAAGGGGGTGTGCCCGCGGCGGTTCTCGAGGGCGAATTTTCGGTGGACGACAGCAGCTATCTACTGACGGATATCTTCGTCTATACGGGCGGTGAGCTAAAAAACATTATGATTGAAGGCCCCGCGGGGGACAGTCTTGCCCAGCGGCGGTATCCTGTTTACTGTACGGACATTGACGGAAACGGAAGCCTGGACGTGCCCTTTCCCGAGCGGATGCAGGGGACGGCGGCCTCGGAGTATTATATCTTCGACTGGTACACCTTTGCTGCTGATGGCAGCCGGGTGAAGAGCGCTTCCACCTATCACAGCTTTACAGAGGGCTGGTTTTTTGCCCTGCCTGAGGATTGGAGAAGCCAGATTTCCATTCGGAAGGAGAGCAATCTACCGGGGGAGCGAGCTGTGATTTTTTCCCTTGCCAGCGGAGAGCGGGGGGGGGCGAGAACCCTGCTGACGATTTATATCCTAACCGATGAAAACCGCACGGAGCGGGCGCGGATGGACGGGCGCTTTGTAATTGAGAACAGCGGGACGGTGGTCTATGCCGCAAAGCTGGCAGACGGCGAGGCCGACGGGGCCGCACGGCAGGAGATTATCGACAGGTTCCACCTGATCACCTCGGAGTTTAACACAGGCACGCTTTGAGGTGCTTTGAGGAGGGCAGAGGACTGCCTTGACTGATTGATGAAAGGATTTCGACGGCTTATGAAGAAGGTTTTGGTTTTAGAGGACGAATCCAGTATTCGCAGCTTTGTTGTGATTAACTTAAAGCGCTCAGGCTATGAGCCCATTGAGGCGGAGACCGGCGAAGAGGCCTTGGAGGAGCTTAAGAAGAACCCGGACATTAAGGTCGCCCTTTTGGATGTGATGCTGCCGGACATTGACGGCTTTGAGGTCTGCCGGCGGATTCGTGCCTCCAACGCGAAAATTGGCATCATCATGCTGACTGCCAAGAGCCAGGAAATGGACAAGGTGACGGGGCTGATGACGGGGGCTGACGACTATGTGACAAAGCCATTTTCTCCCGCCGAGCTCACAGCACGGATTGATGCCCTTTACCGGCGGGCAGGGGGAGACGAGGAGAGCGCTGCCGATACCGGCGAGCTTTCCAGTGGGACGTTTCGCTTGAACACCAGGAACCGCACTCTGGAGAAGAGCGGCAATAGGATTCGGCTGACCCAGATTGAGTATTCCATCATGAAAATGTTTATCGACAACCCTGGAAAGGCGCTGTCTCGCGAGGAAATCTTAAACGAGGTCTGGGGCAGGGACTATTTCGGTGAGTTGAAAATTGTAGATGTGAACATCCGCAGGCTGAGAATTAAGATTGAGGACGATCCCACCATTCCCGCCTATATAACAACGGTTTGGGGCTATGGCTATAAATGGGGCTTTTGACCGGGGCGTGAATGGGTGGCTTTTGAGGCCGGAGGGGGAGGCGCAACATGTATTTTAAGAGCATTAAGGGCAGGTGGATGGCAAACGGAATTGCCGTTGTCTTGCTGGTTGTTGCGGTTTCGATCGGCGCGTTTTCCTTTGCTGTTTACACCTATTACTATTCGGCGGCGCGGACGGGGCTTGAGAACAAAGCGCAGACAGCGGCTGAGTTTTTTACCACCTATGTGTCCAAGAGCTATCTGGAATATTACCGAAGCGCCCTGCGCTATACCGAGTCCTTTGAGGACAAGGACAGGATTGAGATTCAGTTTGTGAACGCCAAGGGCCGGGTGGAGATTTCCAGCTCTGGCATTTCGGCGGGCTCCTCTCCGGGCACGCCGGACATTGCAGCGGCTCTGGAAAAGGGGGAGACCAGCTCCTGGCGGGGCATCAATCCCGACACCGGCGAGCGGCTGATGTCGGTTTCGGCGCCGACCAAGTATGCCGACGGCTCCATCGTGGGTGTGATGCGCTATGTGACCAGCACCAAGGGCATTGACAAAAAGATTTTTCAGGCGGCAGCTGTTGCCGGGGGCATTGGCCTTGTGGTAATTTTGCTTGTGTTCTTTTCCAACATGTATTTCATCCGCACAATTATTGAGCCGATTCATGAACTAACCAAGCTCTCCCGCCGGATTGCCGAGGGCAGCTATGGCATTCAGACAGACAAGAAATATGACGACGAGATTGGCGAGTTGACGGACGCAATCAACGAAATGTCTGCAAAAATCAACCAGTCTGAGAAAATGCAGAAGGAATTTATCTCTTCTGTCTCCCACGAGCTGCGAACGCCCCTAACCGCGATTACGGGCTGGAGCGAGACGCTGCTGTATGACCCTGAGATTAAGGGGGAGTCCCAGAGAGGGCTTTCCATCATCTCCAAGGAGGCCGGAAGGCTGACCAAGATGGTTGAGGAGCTTTTGGAATTTACGCGGATTCAGGATGGGCGCTTTAACCTGAACATTGAGCAGACGGACATTGAGCTGGAGCTGGAGGACTCCCTGTTTGCCTTTGGGGAGTTGCTGCGGCAGATGGACATTGGCCTGGACTATACGCCCCCCGCCCAGCCCATGCCGCTAATTTCGGCGGATCCCGAACGGCTGCGGCAGGTGGTTTTGAATATTTTGGACAACGCCGCGAAATACGGCAAGGAGGGCAAGCTTGTGGAGGTTTCCCTGGGAAAGCAGGGAGACTATGCTGAGGTTCGGATTCGTGACCACGGACCGGGCATTCCTGTCTCCGAGCTGCCCTTTGTGAAGAAGAAGTTTTATAAGGGAAGCTCCAAAGAACGGGGCAGCGGCATCGGCCTTGCGGTCTGTGATGAAATTGTGATGCGGCACGGCGGCGAGCTGACGGTTGAAAACGCCGAGGGCGGCGGAGTCTGCGTGACCGTTCGGCTTCCCATTGAAAAATAGACTGATTTTGCATTACATTCCAACGTTTTACCTGAAAGGAAAACAGAGATGAAAGAAAAAAAGAAGGCTGCCGAGGGGTTTCGAACCAGCATCGGCGGTCAGGCTCTGATTGAGGGCATTTTGATGCGAGGGCCGACAAAGCAGGCCATCGTGGTGCGCACCCCCGAAGGGCTTGTGACAACGGTTTCGGAGCCGCATTTTTTAAGAGAGAAGCACAAGATTTTGAATCTGCCGCTGCTGCGCGGACTTGTGATTTTTGTGGAGTCCATGCAGTACGGCATGAAGGCCTTGACCTATTCGGCCTCGCTCCTGCCGGAGGATCAGCAGGAGGAGCCCGGCAAGTTCGACAAGTGGATTGAAAAGACCTTCGGCGCGGAAAAGGCGGAAAAGGCCTTAATCAGCATTGCGGTATTTTTGGGAATCTGCCTGTCCATCGGGCTGTTTATTTTGCTGCCCACCCTGCTTGCGGGCTTTGTGACCCAGCTGACGGAGTCTGCCATCGTGCGCAACATGACAGAGGGACTTCTGCGGATTGTTATTTTCATTATCTACCTCTTGTTCTGCACCAAGTCGCCGGATTTGAAGCGGGTGTTCATGTACCACGGCGCGGAGCACAAATCCATCTTCTGCTATGAGAAGGGGCTGCCCTTAACGTTGGAGAATGTCCGTGCCCAGTCGCGCTTTCACCCCCGCTGCGGAACCAGCTTTTTGTTTGTCGTGATGATTATCAGCATCCTGGTGTTCTCCTTTATTCGCTGGGACAACATTTGGCTTCGGATGGGGCTGCGGCTCCTGCTGTTGCCTGTTGTCATGGGGATTTCCTATGAGATTAACCGTTGGGCGGGCGCCCACGACAACTGGCTTTCCGCGGTGCTCTCAGCGCCCGGGAAGGCCATGCAGCGGCTGACAACAGCCGAGCCAGAGGATGAGATGATCGAATGCGCGATTGTGTCGATTTTGCCGGTAATCCCCCAGGAAAAGGGGCTTGACGCCTGGTGAGGCGAAGGGTTTTCACGAAAGGACTTTAGTTTTCATGCCAAGGACATACAACGATGTTTACATTAATACCCGAAAAAAGCTTCGGGAAGCGGAAATTTCCTCACCGGGGCTGGAGGCGCGACTTCTGGTTGCTAGTGCTGCCGGAAAGACCATGGATGCTGTATTGCGGGACATGAGCCTTTATACCTCCGATGAGATTGTACAAAAGACGGAGGCCATGCTGGAGCGACGGCTTAAGGGCGAACCTGTGGCCTATATTACGGGGAACTGGGAGTTTTATGGGCTGCCGATTCTCGTAAACCAGGACGTTTTGATTCCAAGAAATGATAGCGAGGTGCTGGTGGACACCGCCGTGAAGGCGCTCAGAGGGCGGAAGATGGACGCGCGGATAATTGACCTTTGCACCGGCAGCGGCTGTGTGGGCTGCGCCATTGCAAGAGAGCTGCCTGCCACGCATGTGCTGCTGGCTGACAACAGCCCGGCTGCCTTACAGGTAGCGAAGCAGAATGTGCTGAACTTAAAGCTCAATCCCCGCGTGAAGTGCATGGAGCTGAACGCCATGGAGGCGCCGCCCATGATGATTGGAAGCTTTGACCTTTTGGTTTGCAACCCGCCCTATATTCCCAGCGCGGACATTCTGAAGCTGGAGTCCTCCGTCAAGGAATATGAGCCGATGGCAGCCTTGGACGGTGGGGAGGATGGCCTAGATTTCTACCGGGTTATTCTCCAAAAGTGGTGCAACGTGGTTCGGATTGGCGGGGCTATAATGTTTGAAGTGGGGATTCACCAGGCGGAGGTGGTTATGGAGCTAATGCGGGCGGCGGGTCTTGACAACGTGGCCTCTGTGAAGGACAGCCAGGGCATTGAGCGCCTGGTATACGGCAGTATTTGATGGTAATGTTTTCTGCAGGCGCAGAGATTTTGTGATTTGAGGTGTAACAATGGCGGAAAAAAAGAAGATTCCTATTACGCCCGTCGGACAGGCGGAAGATAAGAAAAAAGCGCTGGAGGCAGCGCTGGCGCAGATTGAGAAAAACTTTGGCAAGGGTGCGATTATGCGCCTTGGAGACGACATTCCCGTAAACGTTGAGGCGATTTCCACAGGCTCCCTGTCGCTGGACCTGGCACTGGGAATCGGCGGTGTGCCCAGAGGGCGTATTATTGAGATTTATGGGCCGGAGGCTTCGGGTAAGACGACCCTCGCCCTGCACGTTCTGGCAAGTGCCCAGAAAATGGGTGGCGAGGTGGCCTTTATCGATGTGGAGCACGCCTTGGAGCCGGCTTATGCACGGGCCTTGGGTGTGGACATTGACAGTCTCCTCATTTCTCAGCCGGATACTGGCGAGCAGGCCTTGGAGATTACCGAGGCACTGGTGCGCTCGGGCGCGCTGGATGTCGTGGTTGTGGACAGCGTGGCAGCGCTTTTGCCCCGGGCCGAGCTGGAGGGCGACATGGGCGACTCCAGCGTCGGCGTGATTGCGCGTTTGATGTCTCAGGCGCTGCGGAAGCTGGCGGGTATTATTTCAAAGACCCGGACGATCGTCATCTTTATCAATCAGCTGCGAGAGAAAATTGGCGTACTATACGGCAATCCCGAGACGACCCCCGGCGGCCGGGCACTGAAGTATTTTTCCAGCGTGCGGATTGACGTGCGCCGGATTGAGTCACTGAAAAACGGCACAGAGATCTACGGAAACAGAACCCGGGCGAAGGTCATTAAAAATAAGGTTGCCCCGCCGTTTAAAGAGGCGGAGTTCCAAGCTGGGCGAGATTGTGGACATGGGCGTGAAGCTCGAATTTGTCGACAAGAGTGGTTCCTGGTTCTCCTATGGGGAGGCCAGGGTGCAAGGCAAGGATGCCTTGAAGGCCTATCTGCGGGAGAACGAAGCGGTCTGTGATGAACTGGAAGAGAAGATTCGTGAGAATGCCGCAAAGCTGACTGCTGTGCCAGAAAAGGCAGCACCAAAGGCGGCCGGCAAGGCGGTTGACGTTTCGGCCGATGACTTTGACGGCTGATGGAGGATACGGAGCTCTTGATCGTTACGGAGCTGCGGGAGGTTTCCCAAGGCAGGTTTTTGGCGGGCTTTTCCGATGGGTCGGAGCTGCATTTTGGCTTAAATGCACTAACGGAGCTGTCTCTTTATAAGGGACGGGAGCTGACAAAGCAGGAGCATGAGAAGCTTCTCTCTCTTGTGAATTTCTGTCGCTGCAGAGAGCGGGCGCTGCGGATTATCGGCGCGCGCGCCATGTCGGGCAAGGAGCTTTTTGACCGGCTGGTGCAAAAGGGGGAGACCACCGAAAATGCAGAGGACTGCGTGGCCTGGCTCTATGAGCTGCGGTATTTGGACGACGTCCGCTATGCCGAGACAATTGTCGCCCACTATGGGGGGCGGGGCTATGGAGCCCAGCGGATCAAAAACGAGCTGTATCGCAGAGGCGTGCCCCTGGAGCTTTGGGATTCAGCGCTTAAGGAGCTGGAGGGAACGGAGGACAAGGCCTATGCCTTTCTCTGCCGGAAGCTGGGCGATGAATTGCCCGACCGGGCGGAAATGAAAAGGGCCTCGGACGCCCTGTTCCGCCGGGGCTTTTCCTGGGACGAGATTAACGCCGCCATGAGGCGGTTTTTAGAGGAGCATCGAGACTAGCGGGAGTACGGTGCTTTGAGACTTTTTGCCCGCCGGAGGACAAAATTATGGCGAAAAACAAGGTGGCTCTGATTTCTCTGGGCTGTCCGAAAAACTTGGTAAACAGTGAACAGATGCTGTTTCTTTTGGCAGAGGCGGGCATGGAGATTGTCCCCGAGCCGGAGGACGCGGACGCTGTTGTAATTAATACCTGCGGCTTTATTGAAGACGCAAAGGCCGAGGCCATTGACGCGATTATCCAGATGGGTGAATTAAAGCGCGCGGGCAAGGTGAAGAGTCTGATTGCAGTTGGCTGTTTGGTGCAGCGGTATCAGGAGGAGCTTCTCAAGGAGATGCCGGAGCTGGACGCGGTTCTGGGAACCGGCAGCTATGGGGAGATTGTCTCGGCGGTTCGGGATTCCTTAAAGGGCAAGAAATATGTTAGATTTGACGACATCAACGGACTTTTGGATGAGACGGGGCGTGTGGTTTCCACGGGCCCGGGCTGGGCTTATCTGCGGATTGCCGAGGGCTGCAATAACTGCTGTGCCTTCTGTGTGATTCCCTCCCTGCGGGGCAAGTATCGAAGCCGGAGCATGGAGGATATTCTGGAGGAGGCGCGCGCCCTGGTGCAAACCGGGACGAGGGAGCTGATTTTGGTTGCCCAGGACGTGACTCGCTACGGGACGGATCTCTATGACAGGTGGGCGCTGTCGGAGCTTTTGAGGGCGCTCTGTGAGATTGAAGGGCTGCAGTGGCTGCGGCTGCACTATCTCTATCCCGACGCCTTTGATGACGCCTTGATTGAGACCATTGCCGCCCAGGAGAAGATTGTCAAGTATATTGACATTCCGATTCAGCATATTAACGACACAATTCTTAAACGGATGAACCGGCGGGGTACCGGCGGTGAGATTCGCGCACTGATTCAAAAGCTGCGGGAGCGGATTCCCGGAGCCGTCATTCGTACCAGCCTGATTGTGGGGCTGCCCGGCGAGGGGGAATCGGAGTTTCAGGAGCTTTGCGACTTTTTGCGGGAGGCTAGGCTTGAGCGGGCGGGGGTTTTCGTCTTTTCCCCGGAGGAGGGAACGAAGGCCGCCGAGATGACAGATCGCTGTGACGAGGCGGAGGCCAAGAGACGGCAGGAGATTGTTATGGAGCTGCAGGCCGGGATTATGGACGCTTGGAGCCAGAGCTTTGTGGGCAAGACGATTCCCGTGCTCTGTGAGGGCTATGACCCGGAGCTGGGGCTGCAGGTGGGGCGGAGCTATGCCGATTCGCCGGATATTGACGGAATCGTCCTATTCTCCGGAGACTGCGGTGTCGGTGAGTTTGCTCAGGTAATGATCGACGAGACCGCTGACGGGGAATGGGTCGGCAGGCAGCTTTAGCGGAAAGGACGGCACTTTGACATGACGACTGCAAGCAAGATTACCATGCTGCGAATTGGGCTGATACCATTTTTTATGGTGGCAGCCTTGGTGGATTTTACGGGGCACAACTATGTTGCTCTAGGGATTTTTGTGTTTGCTTCTCTGACAGATAGCCTGGATGGCTATATTGCAAGACGGTATAACCAGGTTTCCACCTTTGGAAAGTTTATTGACCCGCTGGCGGATAAGTTTTTGG
>CAYXNK010000095.1:0-8884 GCA_964466395.1 uncultured Oscillospiraceae bacterium
GGACCCGAAGGGACTCGAACCCTCGGTCTCCGCGTTGCGAACGCGGCGCTTTACCAGCTAAGCTACGAGCCCAGATGATAGTGGGGCGATGGATACAGAGGAAAATCCAATGTCTACTACGGGCATAATTATAGCACAAAATCCTGGTTTGTCAAAATATATTTAACACCGATATTGATATTTTTCACGCTTTGTAGTACAATAAGAAAACGTGGCCCGTGACAAGGCTGCACTAGTCGGGGAGCCAGCGGTGCCCTGTACCTGCAATCCGCTATAGCAGGGATGAATTCCCGTCCTAGGATATCTGATGTGTCGTCTGACCTTCGCAAGTGGCGTTGAAGATTTGGTCTTGCGCAACGGAAGCCCGTGAACCATGTCAGGCGGGGAACCGAGCAGCATTAAGCGGGTCACTCCGTGTGCCGCAAGGCAGCCGAGTCGGAGTTAACTGCTTAGGTAACGGGCGTATCAGGTCATTCGAAGATGGGTGTGCAGTCTTGTCACGGGTCATATTTCTATTCTTTCGATTTCACAAAAGGGGGGGCAACCAAATGTATCAGGCACTTTACCGCAAGTGGCGTCCCCAGAGCTTTGACGATGTGATCGGGCAGAATCAGGTCACGGACACCTTGAAAAGTCAGATGAAAAATGGCCGCCTCAGCCACGCTTACCTGTTTATCGGCACCCGGGGCACTGGCAAGACCACCTGCGCCCGTATTCTCGCCAAGTCCGTGAACTGTGAAGCCCCTGAAAACGGAAACCCCTGTAACCGCTGCAAAAACTGCCGTGGAATTGATGAGGGCTCTGTGCCCGATGTGGTGGAGCTGGACGCCGCCTCCAACAACGGGGTGGACAATGTCCGCGCCCTGCGGGATGAGGCAATCTTTTCTCCTGCCATGGTGAAAAAACGGGTTTACATCATCGACGAAGTGCACATGCTCTCCACCGCGGCATTCAACGCCCTCCTCAAGATTTTGGAGGAACCGCCAGAGCATCTTTTATTTATTCTCGCCACGACAGAGTTGCAAAAGGTTCCAGCAACCATCCTCTCCCGATGCCAGCGGCACAGCTTTCGGCGGATTGAGCCAGAGCTTCTGTCCGAGCAGATTTGTTATGTGGCCGGGCAGGAGGGCATGACGATTACGCCAGAGGCGGCGGAACTTCTCGCCCGCCTGGCGGACGGCTCCATGCGCGACGGTCTGTCTCTTTTGGATCAATGTTCCGGTGACGGCAGTGTAACTTTGGATAGCGTGCTCTCCTCGATGGGTCTGGCTGGCAAACTGCACATTGAGAAATTGCTCAGCGCTATCTCTTCACAAGATACAGAAAATGCTCTTTATATCTTTGAAGGATTATGGAACGAGGGGAAAGCCCCCGCTTCCCTGCTTTCGGAGCTGGCTGCGCTAATGCGTGACGTTCTCATGCTGAAGGTCGCCCCCCGGGGCGGTTCGGGCCTTATCTCCGCAGGCTTTGCCCGACAGAGTCTTGAAGATTTTTCCCGCCGTCTCGGCATTGACTGGCTAATTTTTGGCATCAATACGCTACAGACCTACCTCTCCTCCCTGCGGGACGGCAGGGAGCCCCGAACAGTTGCCGAGCTCTGTCTGATTAGCCTTTGCGAGCCCAGGCTTCGTGAGGACGCGGAAGCGCTGCAGCTCCGGGTAGCAAAGCTGGAGGACGCGCTTTCCTCGGGCACTACGATTTCCTCGCCCCATGAGGATAGAATGGTTTTCCCACCAAAAGACGTCGCTTCCAAGCCCCGTCCGGCGGCGAGACCGCAGCCGGAACAGAAGGAGGACAGACCTCCCTTCGACTTGGAAGAAGCGCCCATTCACTCTGAACAAGATAGCCTTTCTGGAATTTCATCGGATCTTATATCCGATTCAGATAATATTCCTGTGCAGGAGCCAGAAGCTTCCGTCTCGACAGCACCGGAAGTATACCCTGGGCCGGCATCTTTTGAGGCCGGATCGCCCGACGCTGCGTCCTTCGATGAAGGAGAGCGCCAAGCAGTAGCTGCGGGGGTGTACGAGGGCGATTTCTGGACGGCTCTGCTCGGTCTTCTCTCCAAGACCATGCAGCCGGGGCAGTATAACATTATTAGCAACGGCTCCATGGTGACCGGCGAGCGCGCCGGGAACAGCCTTACAATTTATGTGGCAAATTCCTTTGCCAAGGGGCAGCTGGATCAAAATGCAGCAATAGACGCCATTCGTACAGCAGCGCAGGAACTGTGCAATTGCCCGATTGTAGTGAAACTCAGTGAAAAAAAGCCTGAACTGTCTGGCGGCACGGAGCTTGACGGACTTTCAAAATTTGGTATCGTACAATTTGAATAGGCGGTGCCCTAAACTTTTCTATGCAGCATAAAGGAGGATTTTTTATGGCAAAAGGCGGATTTCGCGGCGGCCCGATGGGCGGCGGCATGAACATGAACATGATAAAGCAGGCGCAGAAGATGCAGAGCGACATGCTTAAAATGCAGGAGGATTTGGAGAAGGCCGAGTACACAGCCACTGCCGGCGGCGGTGTCGTGACGGCTGCTGTCAGCGGTAAGCGCGAGTTGGTTTCTCTGGCTATTGAGCCGGACGCTGTTGATCCCGACGACGTTGAAATGCTCCAGGATCTCATTATCGCGGCTGTGAATGAAGCTCTTCGCAAGGCGGAAACCAGCGCCAGCGAGGGCATGGCAAAGCTCACAGGCGGATTAAATCTGGGTGGCCTGGGTCTTTAGAAAACCGAATATCGAAAAAAATCCGGCGGGCGCTGTTCTAGCGGCCCTCCGGATTTTTTTAAAATGATGTCCCTACAGACAATGGCTTATCAGCATCTTGCAATCGGATAGCCTTACTCGGTCACCTTTCCCATAACCAGCATGTTTTCGGGGGTATCAATGACTACATCGGGAAAGGATATGTCCAGGGACTGGAGCCTTGTGCCCCCCACCCTGTCACGCAGGCGCTTGAAATAAGGCACGCCCTCATAGATGAACAGGCCGATTTCCCCGTTTTCCAAATGTGTCTGACGGGTAATCCAGACGATTTGACCCCCTTGGAACTCCGGCTCCATACTGTCGCCATAGATGCGAATGCCGAAGTTCGCCGTAACCGGAACCTCATTGCCCACTTGCATGGGCGTATAGTCCGGCAAATCCAGGAACCGCCCCTTGCCTGCAGCAGCCTCCATGTCGTAGACCGGGAGGCTGCGGATTTTCGTGCCTCTGGGGGGAGGCAGCGCGGGGTCATCGTACTTGCCGCTATCCAGAAGCATCGCCGCATAGTCTGCCACCAGTGCCTTTCCCTCTTCATTCAAGCCCTGGAGGAAGTCATGGCTTCGGCCATTGAAAACGCCGCTGATGTCCACAATATCCAAAAGGTCGCAAATGATTAGAAACTGAATCGCATTGGGGTAGGAGGCGCCGCTTTCCCACTTGGAAACCGCCTGGTTTGTGACCCGCACACCGCGCTTTTGAAGCAGCAGGGCAAAGTCCCGCTGAGATAGACCTTTTTTCTTTCGGAACGCCGAAATTGTATCGCCGAATTTGTTTAACATCTCAAACCACCTCAATTTCGAGTATACGCGAAGATTATCCAAAATGCAAGACTGTTTTATAATAGATATCTCAATTGGAGAATTTCCAGATTTTCTGTCGGCTTGTCCCAACGGATTAATAAAATATTGTTAATCTTCCTGTTGCGCGTGGAATATTTTATTGTATAATAATTATAATCGGTTTAGCTGGTTTCTGAGAGACTTCAAATACATATCTTGCAGGCGCAGGCAATGGATTACTTGTTTAATCAACAACTCTAAGCCCAGCGCCTATTTTCGAATGGAGGGTACTTATGGATAGAAGAAAGCCATTTGTGATCTTGCTTCTGGTTCTTCTCCTCGCGGCGATGATGCTTTTGCCTGCCATTGCCGACGCTGGAAATTTTTCCGGCGGCTCGGACTACGGCGGCGGAGGCTCCAGCTGGAGCGGCGGAGACTCAGATTATAGCGGCGGCGATGGAGGCTCTTTTTTGGATTTTATTGTCGTCTCTCCCATCATTATTGTGGTGCTTATCATCTTCAGCCTAGTGAGTAAGAAAACACAGGGCGCCGCCGGGACACAGGTTTCCCCTTCCCAGCAAAGCCTAAGTCCCATCAGCAGCTTGATTGCGGAAGACCCCAATTTCTCTGAACGGGATATGAAGGAGCGGATTGCAAACCTCTATGTCCGGATGCAGGGAGCCTGGGAGGCCAAGAAGTTTGAGGAAATGCAGCCCTTTATGAAGGACGCCCTCTATGCACAATTTGCCTTGCAGCTGAACGAATTGATTCGCGCAGGTCAGACAAACCGTGTGGAGAAGATTGCCGTTTTGAGTGTCGGCTTAATCGGCTGGCGCAGAGATGAGGCCGCGGAAACCGTTGTCGCCACCGTGAGCACCCGTATCATTGACTACACCATAGACGACCGCACCGGAAAGGTTGTCAGCGGCTCTAAAACCGCCGAGAAATTTATGACCTACCAGTGGGAGCTCTCGCGCTCCGCCGGCACAAAGACCCTCTCCCCCACCGACGCACCGGGTGAGAAGGAAGCCAGACGCTGCCCGTCCTGCGGCGCACCGCTGAACTTAAACCAGAGCGCCAAATGCCCCTATTGCGACTCTGTCATCAACGCCAAGGACTTCGACTGGGTCATTTCCGCCGTCCGCGGAATCAGCCAGCGAACCGGAAGCTAAAACACACCGAACAAAAAAAACGGGACTGTTGTACAATAAATTTGCGATAGCAAATCGCACAAATTAATACTCTGATACGTAAGAAAATACGTCTTGTGGCGGCTTTAAGAGCCCAATCAAGACGTATTTTTACGAACTTTTTTTCGAAAATGTCGTTGTATAGCAGCCGCATTTTTGCGCAATTCTGTTTGATATGGAGGCTCGGTTGTGCTATACTGGCTTCTGAAATGATTGGACGATGACGCTTAATTTCCAATTAACGGGAGGCGTATGATGAATATTGCAGTGTTATGTGGTGGTCTCAGCTCCGAGCGGGATGTCTCGATTACCAGTGGCACAATGGTTGCCACAGCGCTCCGGGAGCGGGGTCACAGGGTTCTGCTGCTGGATGCTTTTTTGGGCTGCACAGAGTCCTATGAAAATCCGAAGGAACTCTTTCTGACGGATCGGGGAACCGAAACCATTCTTGTGGGGGAAGCTGCTCCCGACCTGGAGCAAGTTCGGGCGTCGAGACAGCAGGACAACGACAGCGTTCTCGGGGACAATGTCTTGGAGATTTGCAGGGCGGCGGACATCACCTTCTTTGCCCTCCACGGCGAGGAGGGGGAAAACGGCAAGCTCCAGGCAGTGTTTGACGTGGCTGGGATTAAATACACCGGCTGTGGTTACTTAGGCAGCGCCCTTGCCATGAATAAGTCCCTGTCCAAAAAGCTCTTTGCCTGCGCCGGTATCGGCATAGCGGCGGGCATCACGGTCTATGCCGGGCGGCCCCCTTATGCGGATGTTGGCTTTCCCTGTGTTGTAAAGCCCTGCTCCGGTGGCTCCAGCGTGGGCACCTCGATTGTGAACAGTCGGGACGAGTATGAGTCGGCGCTTAGCCTGGCCTTCCGCTATGAGAGCGCCGTGCTGGTGGAGCAATACATCCACGGCCGGGAGCTGACGGTTGGAATTATCGACGGAACCGCCATGCCCGTTGTGGAAATCATTCCCAAGGAAGGCTTCTACGACTATAAGAATAAGTACCAGGTCGGCTTCACCGAGGAGCTTTGCCCCGCTCCCATCAGCGAGGAACAAACTCTGGAGGTACAAGCGCTGGCAGAGCGGGTAAACGAAGTGCTGATGATTGATGCCTATTGCCGTGTGGACTTTCTGATGGACAGCGAAGGCAGGTTCTACTGCCTGGAGGCCAACACCCTTCCGGGCATGACCCCCACCAGCCTCATGCCCCTGATGGCAGAAACTCTGGGGAAGAGCTTCGGTGAGCTCTGCGAGGAAATCATCGCGGTTTCCCTGAAAAAATACGACTGAACTCGGGGGCGACGATGAAGAATTTAACCATTAAGAACATCGTTTCCGCTGTGAAAGGCAGCTACCACTGCAGCTGCCACGGCGAGGACGCCCTGCCCTCCGAGGAAATTTCCTTTGTGACCACCGACAGCCGAAAGGCAGGTGCGGACTGTCTCTTTGCCGCCATCCACGGCGAAAACAGCGACGGCCACAATTATCTAACCGCCGCCGCTGAAAAAGGCGCCCTCTGCGCCATTGTAGAGCAGCTGACGGAGGCTCCCCTGCCCCAGATTCTTGTGCCCAACACCATTGCGGCCCTGGGCGACCTTGCCGCCTTTTACCGCCACCAGTTTTCGGTTCCTGTGATTGGCGTGACGGGCAGCGTCGGAAAGACGACGGCCAAGGAAATGCTTGCCGCCGTACTGTCCCAGCGGTTCCGGGTGCATAAGACCGAGAAAAACTTTAACAACGACCTGGGCGTTCCCCTGACTCTTTTTGAGCTGAACGAGAGCCACGAGGTCGCCGTTGTGGAGATGGGCATCTCCCATTTCGGCGAGATGCGCAGGCTGGGTGAGATTGTTCGCCCGGACATGGCGCTTTACACCTCCGTCGGCTATGCCCATCTGGAGTTTTTAGAAGATTTCGACGGTGTTTTAAGGGCGAAGTCTGAAATGCTGGACTCTTTGCCCCCGGAGGGCACGGTCTTTATCAATGGAGACGACGAGACTCTGCGCAAGCTAAGCTGCCATCAGCGCCTTGTTTCCTTCGGTCTCTCGAAGGACTGCGCGGTACAGGGCGAGATTCTGCGGTTTCTGGGCACGAAGGGCATGGAGCTTGCAATCCATGCAGGCGACCGCCACTTTTCGGCACAGCTCTCGGCCTATGGGGTGCACCTTGCCACGGCCGCCCTGGGCGCCGCCGCCGTCGGCCTTCGACTGGGGCTGACGGATGCAGAGATTGCAGCGGGTCTTGCGGCCTACCGCCCTGTGGGCAGCCGCTCAGGGGTTGTCAAGACCGGCTTGCTCACAATCATTGACGACTGCTACAACGCAAACCCCAGCTCAGTGCGGGCGGCGCTCCGCTCCCTCTCCCATTTGGAGGGGCGACGGGTCTGCATCCTCGGAGACATGGGCGAATTGGGTGAAGCTGCCGCCAGCCTCCATTTTGAGACCGGTGCCTTTGCCGCCCAGCAGGGGTTGGAGCTGATTTTGACCTGCGGCGCACTCTCCGCACACACGGCAGAGGGCGCAAAAAGGGAGGGCACGGACAAGTGTTTGCATTTTGCTTCCAAGACGGCGCTTTTGGAGCAGCTTCCCAGACTCTTGCGCGGAGGAGACGTGGTTTTGGTCAAGGCCTCCCACAGCCAGCATTTTGAAGAGCTTGTGGATGCAATCAGGGTGCTTTAGCGCGCTTTGCATAGGGCTTCGGAGTGTTTCCGGAGCCCTTTGCCATTTCAAGGCAGAATTTACAGTTCGTTCACGATTCCTCTATATTATCAAGTTGACATTAAATTTGTATTGTTTATACTTCTACTAGATGAAAGAAGATAGAATTTCCAGCGGATTTAAGTGGGTTTCAGATGCTAAAGCCACTCAAACGCTTTCCGCCTTTGGCAGAGGGCTTCTTTAACCCCCCCTGCCCCGAGTAATAAATGAAAGAAGGAAATGATTATCCGCTTATGAAACAACGATTTGCAAAATTTATGTATGGACGCTACGGCTTGGATGAATTTTCAAGATTCCTGAGCACGGGCTCCCTGGCGCCAATCCTAATTTCCACCTTTTTGCCGGGAATGGCAAGAACTGTCCTGATTTTTTTGACCCTCTTTATGATGGTTTTTGCCTATGTCCGCATGTTCTCAAAAAACTTTGAGAAACGCCGGGCCGAGAACGCAGCCTACCTCCGGCAGAAGCAAAAGTTCACCGGCTGGTTTTCCATGCGTCGGGACATGTGGCGGCAGCGCCGGGAGTTTCGGTTTTTCAAATGCCCCTCCTGCCGATCTGTCATGCGCGTCCCCAAGGGCAAGGGCAAGATTCGCATCGTCTGCAAAAAATGTGGCACGGCCTTTGCAAAAAAGTCCTGACAAAAGGAGTCTTTCATGTTTGGTTATGTCGTTGCAAACACTGAGGATTTATCCCCGGAGGAGCACGAGCGCTATCGCTCTGTTTACTGCGGGCTCTGCCGCACGCTCCAGAAACGGCATGGGACGCTGGGTCGCCTGACCTTGAGCTATGACATGGCCTTTCTCGTCCTACTTCTACACTCTCTCTATGAGCCGGAGCTGCAAGAAGGAGAGGAGCGCTGCCTTGTCCACCCCATGTCCCGGCATCGCTTCTGCTCCAGTGTGCTTTCAGATTATGCGGCCGATATGAACATTGCCCTGGCCTATCTAAACCTTCTGGACAACTGGAAGGACGACAGGAGCCTGCCCAGCCTTATGTTGGCCTGGCTTCTGAGGCCGAAGTATCGGCGCATCAAGGCCCGCTATCCTCGCCAAAGCGGCGCAATGGAGGACTGTCTTAAAAAGCTTTCCTCGCTCGAGGCCTCCGGCGTCCCCGACCCGGACGGCGGGGCGAAGCTGTTTGGCGCTCTGATGGCGGAGCTCTTTGTCATGGAGGAGGATCGGTGGTCTGGGCTTTTGCGGTCAATGGCCCTCTCCCTGGGCAGCTTTATCTACCTCTGTGACGCGGTTGTAGACCTGCCACGTGACTTAAAAAAGGGGCGGTATAACCCCCTTTTCGCCCTGAAGGAGGCAGGGCGGGATGACGAATATTTTAAGGAAATATTGACAATATTCATCGGAAACTGTACGATGGATTTTGAAAAACTTCCACTGGTTGAGGATCTTTCCATCCTGCGAAACATTCTGTATTCCG
>CAYXNK010000096.1:0-8869 GCA_964466395.1 uncultured Oscillospiraceae bacterium
ACGGTACCGAGTGGAAGTTTGTCCCCGAGACAGGCAAAGTTCCCATCTGCTGCGACATGTCCTCGAACATCCTTTCAAAGCCTTTTGACGTGTCCAAATACGGCCTCATCTATATGGGCGCCCAGAAGAACATGGCACCCGCCGGTTTAACCGTTGTCATCATCGACAAGAGCCTGGCCGGCAAGGAAATGGCCTGCACACCCCAGATGCTGCGCTATCAGACCATGATTGACAAGGACTCCATGTACAACACCCCCCCCTGTTGGAACATCTATGTGCTGGGTCTTGTGCTGGACTGGCTGAAGAAGCAGGGCGGCGTGGAAGGCATGGAAAAAATCAAGGCCGAGAAGGCCGCTTTGCTTTACGATTTCATGGACGAGAGCACTCTGTTCAAGGGCTGCGCCGAAAAAGAGGCACGTAGCGACATGAATGTCACCTTCCGCACCGGGGACGAGGAGAAGGACGCCGCCTTCTGCAAGGGCGCTTCCGCAGCAGGGCTCTTAAATCTCAAGGGCCACCGCAACGTTGGCGGAATGCGCGCCTCAATCTATAACGCCATGCCGATGGAGGGCGTCAAAAAGCTTGTGGAATACATGAAGGAGTTTGAGGTCAATAATGTATAAGGTTAAATCGCTGAATAAAATCTCCCCCCAGGGGCTTGAAATATTAGAAAACAAGGGTCTTGTACTGGACGACGCCATTGAGACCCCCGACGCCATTCTGGTGCGCAGCGCCAAGATGCATGATATGGACTTTGCCGAGAACCTGCTCTGCATCGCAAGAGCCGGTGCGGGCACGAATAACATCCCAATAGACCGCTGTGCGAGTCAGGGAACCGTGGTGTTCAACACCCCCGGCGCCAATGCCGAGGCGGTGAAGGAACTGGTCATCTGTGCCTTGCTGATGGCCTCCCGTGACGTGGTGGGCGGCATCGAGTGGGTACGCAGCATTGCCGACAAGGGTGATGAGATTGGCGCCATGGTGGAGAAGGGCAAGTCCAGCTTCACAGGCCCTGAAATTTCCGGCAAAACCTTGGGCGTTATTGGCCTGGGCGCCATTGGCGCAAAGATTGCAAACGCCGCCCTGGCTCTGGGCATGGAGGTCTATGGTTATGACCCCTTCCTGTCCGTGGACGCGGCTTGGCAGCTCTCCAGCCATGTAAACCACGCCAAGGACATCGACATCATCTATCAAAACTGCGACTACATTACCCTTCACCTGCCCTATATGAAGGACACCCATCATATGCTGAATAAGGACGCCTTCGCCAAGATGAAGGACGGCGTCCGTATCATCAACCTCGCCCGGGCAGAGCTTGTCTGCGACACGGATCTGATGGAGGCCATAGACTCCACAAAGGTCGCCCGCTATGTGACAGATTTCCCCAACGCGGCGACGGCAAAGGCTCCCAACACCATTCCGATTCCCCACCTGGGTGCCTCCACCCCCGAGAGCGAGGATAAATGCGCTGTGATGGCGGCAAGGCAGACGGCAGATTATCTGCAAAACGGCAACATCGTAAACTCCGTGAATCTGCCCAACGTGAGCTTGGAGCGCATGGGCGAGAGCCGCATCTGCATCATCCACAAGAATGTCCCTCGGATGCTCAACAACTTCCTGGATTTGATTGCAAAGGCGAACATCAACGTCGCCCACATGGTCAACGCCCACAGAGGCGAATATGCCTACACAATGATTGACACAGACACCCCCATTGGTAGCGGGATTCCCCAGGCAATCGCAGCCCTGGAGGACGTGTTCCGGGTCCGAATCCTGTAAGGTAATCCTAATAATTCGAGCCAACCTGTCGAGCAGGTTGGCTCTTTTTCTGTCTAATGTTCACAAATAGCGACAGGAAATATTAGGAAATCGGGATTTTCGATTGAAATACGGCAGGATAACTGGTATACTATCCAAAATTATGTAAACAAAGCCAATCTCCAGGAGGTTTGAGCCAATGATGAAAAGAACGTTTTCGCTGCTGCTAGTGGCGCTCATGATTTTCGGACTGCTCCCCACAGGGGCGCGTGCGCTAGAGGCTGACTTCGTGGTCGGCAACAGCGATTTGAATATTCAAAACGGCGGCGTGATGCTGGCCGCAGGGGAGGACTTCTATTTTGTCCACGAGGGCGTCTTTCTGCAGCGCGGTGAGCGGGTCATTGCTCTTTCCGCAGATCAGGCAAGAAACCTAAACCTCTATCGCGGCTACTTATATTATACCGTGGGCGCTGTGCTGCTGCGCATTCCCGCGGAGGGCGGTTCGGCAGAGCGGGTCTTTGAGGCGGAAAGCAGCATCGACAGGCTCTATGTGGTAAACGGCGACTTTGTCTACCTTTCCGGCGGCCTGGCCTTTGCCCGCAAGCCGGGGGAACAGGCGGCAAGACAGCTTCCCGCCCCTTCTGGTGTTCGGAACCTGATTCCCACCCCTCAGGGCAACCTCTACCTGACCGGTGCGGTCTTTGACTATACCCTCTGGGCAGGGGAGCGGCAGCTCCTGTCGGGCGTCAACTCCTGCTATATAGACAGCGATTATCTTGCTGTGCAGAAGGCCGGCAAAAACTATATGATATCCCTACATACACTCTTTAATGGTTTTGACCCGGCGACAGATTTGGAAAATTTCAACATCCACGGCAAGGTCTCCATGCTGGAGCTTTTTACATCGGCGGATGAAAACGCCATCAGCGAGGACAATGAGAACAACGAGCTGCAGCTGGACTTTGCGGCTCTCTTGAATGAGGTAGGCCTTACGCCGAACGTCTCTGCCGTCTCCCTGATGACAATGGAGCCGGGCGCTGTACCCACCCTGTCGGAGGGACAGAGAAATATCGTAAAGCGCGCCCGCCAGCTCACGGAAATTGAGTGGACTCCCCTGGAGAACCTCACCCAGTGGGGGGAGCGGGGTACATTCAAGGCGGAGACTACATATAAGGGCATCCCCTATGGACAGCCCGTGAACACAAACGGCTATGTGGGCTATGGCGTTTCCATTGAGGGATTTGCCGCGGCTGCCCGCGATAACAGCAGCAAGCTGCACACGAACTATTCCATGTACAACAAAATTGCCCCCAGTTACTCCACAGACTGCAGCGGCTATGTCTCCTATGCCTGGGAGTTGAAGCAGAGAAAAACCACCTATTCTATATCGGAGGTCTCCGAAAAGGTGGGGGACAAGAGCCTGTACAGCCTTCAGGTGGGCGACGCGCTCAATGACATCAGCAGCCATGTGGTTTTAATTTCCGACCTTACATATGACGCCTCCGGCGCTGTCGTTGGCCTTGAGGTCATGGAGCAGACCCCGGTGATTACCCAGGTTACCCGCTACGGCCAGGGCGCAAGCCGCACTCTCGCCAGCTTCCAGTCCTATTACTTTGGCAGAGGCTATGAGATTTATAGAAACCCCAGCCGGGATGCCGTGACCTATACCCCGAACCCCGCCGTTCCCTTAGACGGCGAAATTGTCCCAGGCCAGAAGGAGCGAGCGCCCAAAACCAAGACCACAGGCATCGTGGGCGGCAAGACCGTCGCCCTTGAGGCCTCGGGCGCCGCGATTTACTACACCTTAGATGGCAGCATGCCAACGTCGAACAGCACAAAATATACGGCGCCCATCACGGTAAATAAGACCACAAAGCTGCGCGCCATCGCGGTTTCCGGCAGGTTCCAGGAAAGTGAAATTCTCGAATACAACGTCAAGCTTCCCCCTGCCAAAACACCCACAGCCAGCCCGGTCAGCGGAACGGTTCTTGGTGACCTGGCCGCCGCCGGAAGCCAGATTAAGCTGGAATCTACCTCAGGCGCCAAGATTTATTACACCACAGACGGCACAGAACCCACAACGGAAAGCCGAATCTATACAACGCCCATCACGATAAATCAGAACACGACAATCCGCGCCTTTGCCGAGAGCTTGGGTGTGAGCCGCAGCGAGATGGCAACGCTGAGCTACCGTCTGGCGCAGACCTTCACGATTACCGCCTCGGCAGGAGCGGGCGGCAGCATCAGCCCCTCGGGCACAAAATTAGTGCTCCAGACCACCTCCCAGGCCTATACGATTATTCCTGCTACGGGTTTTATTGTGAAGGACGTATTGGTAAACGGCAGCTCCGTGGGCGCTGTCACCAGCTATAGCTTTTCAAATATCAATGCAAACAACAGCATTACTGCAAGTTTTACCTCATCGGCGACCCTGCCCTTTACAGACGTGAAGCAGAGCGACTGGTTCTACGACGCTGTGGGCTTTGTCTATGCCAAGACTCTATTTAACGGCGTTTCAGAAAACTCCTTCGCCCCGGAGATCACCATGAGCCGTGGGATGTTTGCCACAGTGCTCGGGCGTTTTTCCGGACTGTCCTCGGGTTTGAAGTCCGGCCTTGGTCTGGTCACAGGAACGGGGGTGAATATTCGAAAAGACCCCACAATAGAGTCGGAGAAAGTGGGCTATATCACGAATCGGAACACCGCTGTCCAGGTGCTTGGCAAAAGCGGGGACTGGTTTGAGGTCAGTTATGGCACTGTGACGGGCTATATCCGCAACGACCTGATTCGGGTTTACCAGAACAACTACACAGATTTGAAGCCCAATGAATATTACAGCCCCTATGTGGAGTGGTCCTTCCTCTCCGGTGTGGCAACCGGCGTGGCCTCCGGCAGCTTTTTGCCGGACAAGGACATCAGCCGAGAGGAAATGTGCCTGATGCTCTATCAATACGCCCAGTATGCGGGAAAGACTCTGCCCACAAAGGTGGAGAAAAAGAGCTTCACAGACGACGGGGCAATCAGCCAGAACGCTAAGGCGGCGGTCTATGCCCTCCAGCAGGCCGGGGTCATAGATGGCATGGGCGATGGCAGCTTTAGTCCCAAGAGCACCGCAACCCGCGCGCAGGTGGCAAAAATCTTTATGACCTATTCCAATGCCGCCCAGTAAGCCTTTCTGAATAATTACAGCCGCTCTGGGGTTATGCTCTCCTCAGAGCGGCTTTGCTTTCGACGGCGCAGACTTTTTCCGAAAAATTAACAATTTATTAGACAAAAATTTTGGATTTGTGATATGATTACAACGGACTTTTGCATTGAGAGGATAGTTCTGATGGCTTTTCGCATACCGATAACACATAAGCGGCAGGAAGCGCCGCCAAGGCGCAGTATTCCGGAGCTTCTGGCCTCTGCCGAGACGGGCTTAACCGTGGCTCAGGCACAGGAACGTCTGGAAAACGGCTATGGAAACATCTCCGTTGAGCTGCCCAGCAAGACCTTAGGGCAGATTATTGCCTCCAATGTCTTCACCTATTTTAACCTTGTGTTCTTTGCCCTGGCCGCCTGCGTGATTGCGGTCGGCTCCTGGAACGACCTGACCTTTATGCCCGTTGTCTTTGCCAATGCGCTAATCGGTATTGTGCAGGAACTCAAGGCCAAGAAAACCCTTGATAAGCTCAACATCATCAACGCGCCAAAGGGCATCGTGGTGCGGGACGGGCAGACGAGACCCCTGGCTGTGGAGCAAGCAGTCAGGGACGATGTTGTTATTTTTTCTCCCGGCAGCCAGGTTTTTGCAGATGCGATTGTGGTCTCTGGCAACTGTCTCGTCAATGAGGCCTTAATGACCGGCGAGGCTGACGAGATTAAAAAAACCGAGGGCGAGGAGCTCATGAGCGGCAGCTTTGTGGTTAGCGGCTCGGTGCGCGCGCGGCTGACCCGGGTGGGCGCGGACTCCTATGTCTCTCGGCTGACCCTGGAATCCAAGAAAAACAACCGAAAAAAGCAGCCCGAGATGATGCGCTCCCTCTCCAGTCTTGTCAAGTGGATTGGCATTGTGCTGCTGCCGATTGGCGCGATTATGGCGGTCAAGGAAATCCACTGGCTGGGCAGAGATCTGGACAAGGGCGTTTCCTCAACCGTTGGTGCCCTCGTGGGCATGATTCCCGAGGGACTTTATCTCCTCACCAGCATTGCCCTGGTTGCGGCGGTCGTTCGCCTTGCCCAGCGCAAGACCCTGGTGCACGACATGAACTGCATCGAGACCTTGGCGCGGGTGGACACCCTTTGCGTGGACAAAACAGGCACCATCACGGAAAACAAGATGATTGTCGAGGATATCTGCCTCTTATCCTCTGACCGCTTCATCGAAGAGGATGTGCGCATGATTATGTCCGACTACGTGTTTGCCATGCAGGACGATAACGACACCATGATCGCCCTGCGGCGCTACTTCAAGGGGCAGCCTTCCCAGATGGCCACTGAAACCCTGCCCTTCACCTCTGTGAAAAAATACGGCGGCGTGTCCTTCCACGAGGATGAAAACTACCTTCTGGGTGCACCGGACGTGATTCTGGGTGAAAACTATACCAAATATCAAGATAAGATAGATTCCTATTCCAAAAAGGGCTGCCGCGTTCTTCTGCTCTGCATGTATGACGGCAACCTCAAGGACGAGGCGCTGATAGGGGAGGTTTACCCCATTTCCCTGATTCTGCTGGCCAACAAAATCAGAAAGAACGCCCCCGAGACCTTCGCTTACTTTGCCAATCAGGGGGTTCGCATTAAGGTTATCTCCGGTGACAACGCCCTAACCGTATCCGAAGTCGCAAAGCGGGCGGGGATTGACTGTGCAGAAAAATACATCGACGCCCGGGAGCTGACAGACGATCGAAAGCTGCGTGCTGCGGCAGAGGAATACACCGTGTTCGGCCGGGTGACTCCCGAGCAGAAGCGGAAGCTGATTTCCGCCATGAAGGCCGCTGGACACACCGTTGCCATGACAGGCGACGGTGTCAACGACGTCTTGGCGCTCAAGGAGGCCGATTGCAGCGTCGCCATGGCCTCGGGCAGCGAGGTGGCTTGCCAGATCTCCCACGTGGTGCTCTTAAATTCCGACTTTGGCTCCATGCCCTCCGTGGTGATGGAGGGAAGGCGGGTAATTAACAACATCGAGCGCAGCGCCTCCCTGTATCTGGTAAAGAACATCTTCTCCTTTGTTATGGCGCTGATTTCCCTGGCGTTCACCCTGCCTTACCCCCTGACCCCGGCGCAGCTGAGTCTGGTCAGCGCCCTTTCCATTGGCATTCCATCCTTCATTCTGGCCATGGAGCCAAACGAGAGCCTTGTGCGGGGGAAATTCCTGCGAAATATTCTGATCCGGGCCATCCCCGGCGGCCTGACGAACATTATCCTGATTGTGGGCGTCATGCTGTTTTACCTGGCCTTTGACTTCCCCACAGAGGAAATGTCTACAATTTGCGCAATTTTAATGGGCGTTGTGGGGCTTTTGTTCCTCAACAATGTCTGCAAGCCCTATAATCGAATTCGTAAGTTGCTAATGATTTCGATGAGCGTCTGCTTTCTAATCCTCGCGCTGTTTTTCAAGCAGCTGTTCACCCTCGCCGATTTGACGCCCTCATCCTTCCTTGTGCTGGCGGTGCTGTGCCTTTTGGCATACCCCCTGATGCAAACCCTGAATCAGGGTATGGAGCGGCTGCGGGCACTATTGGACGCAAGAAGCCAGAGTCGAAAAAAAGCCATGGGGAGGCACCTCGCCCCACGGAAAACAAGATAAACGAAACCGCCGGAGATGCTCTCCGGCGGTTTTCTTTGATAAGTCCCTGACGAACTTCATAGAAAGTTAACATAATATTATTACCCTGTTCATTGACTTCTTGAGAAATACGGTTTATAATAATCCTATAAGATTCAGAAAGGAGTATCTACTATGACAAAAATCAGACTGAGAACAACAGACGTTGACGATTTGATTTTCGGAAGTGCCGAAACAATTCCCAGCGACAGATAGCGGCAGACCGCTAAAGCCAAACATTTACCCTGCGCAAAAGTTGAGATAGATGTTGCAAAACACTGAGCGTTCGAGCGGCATGGCCGCGCGAGCGCGTTTGTTTTTTTAAAGGCAGCTTCCAAAAAGGAGGCCGCTGGGATAAAAAGGCCGCAGCCAAAGCTGCGGTCTTAATTTTATTTACCGGGCTCGGAGTTTTCGCTCCGATGAGCTTTTTTAAGCTCCAGCTCCTCGGGGTAGAAGCAGATGTTATCAAGAATATACTCGCTGGCAATCTTGCATAGATAGCTTTCCACAGCAAGGCGCATTGCAACCTCCGGCAGGGCACCTTCGGAGTTCAGCACCTTTTCGCTGATTTCTTGAGCGGCGTTTTCCACCAGACCGCGAAAGTTTTCATAAAATTCTTCATCAGTTTTGTTCTGCTTATCCGCCTTAATCAGGAAGCCCGTGTCCTTGACGGAGAGCACCTGCTTCAAACGCAGGATGACAGAGAGATAGACCAAGTGCTCCCGAGAATATTTTTTTCCCCTGGCCCTGGGCAGGACGTCGGCCTTGATGTAGTTGTTCACCATGGCGGAACTCAGCCTATCGTCGTTGCGCAGGCTGGTCTTGCTGCGGGAAAGAAAGTCCAGAACCTGGTCCATGTACAGCTCGATATCGGGAAAGCCCTCATATTCCGGAAATTTCAGCTGGTCGGCAAGCTCGCGCAGTTTTTCAACCCTACTCATTGAGACACCTCTGTGTTCTTGGAATAATATAAGGCAATTATAGCCCAGAAAAACAAGTTTGGCAAGTAGTATATAAGCTGTTGACATATGACATACTACGTAATATAATATCAATAACCACATTACATAATTATAGGGGGCTGTGACTGATGAACAAAGTTTGCCTTTTCGGAGATTCCATCTCTAAGGGTGTGATTATAGACGAGCTGCGGAGTCGATACACCATGACAAAAAAGTCTTTTGCAAACCTTTTGTCCAGTGAGATTTGTCTGGAGCTTTCGAATTATTCGATGCTGGGCTGCACCATCACCAAGGGCAGGAGCATGCTGGAACGGCATCGGAAAACCCTTGAGGACTG
>CAYXNK010000097.1:0-8046 GCA_964466395.1 uncultured Oscillospiraceae bacterium
GCTGGGAACAGTCCGTCGCTGTAAACTCTATCCGGAGCAACACCGTGGGAGGACAAAAGGCTGGCCCGGCCGTCCTCGGGAGGTGGCTAAAGCGTATCGGCAACGGTGCGCGTAGATAGATGGCCGTTCAAGACAGAACCCGGCTTATAGGCCCGCTCGCAAACAGGCAAAATGAAGCCGCAGACAAAACGTCTGCGGCTTTTTGCGTTTATTTTTGAAGGAACCGTTTCTTGAGTCGGAGCCAAAAGGTATCCGCTGGATAGCCCTTGGACTTGCGAAATTCCTGTTCGGCTTTTTTTGCCTGCTTGAGTGCCCGCTTTTCGGCACTGCCCATGAAGGGTGAGACTGACCCTGTCTTCTGCTGCATCAGCTCGGCGCTCATCCTCCATTTGTTATTCAAATCATAGTACATGCGGCAGCCCTCCTTTGGTATAATTCTACAATTTAAGTATAGCACAAAACGGACTTTTTGTAAAGAATGTAATGCAAAAGGTCGGATTTGTCTGCCACAGACCACACGCAAAAGCCGCGGACATCCGGCCCACGGCTTTTGCGTGTGGTTTACATAACCCTATTCACCCTTGTATTTGCTTCTGGTCGCCATGCCGCCTCGGATGTGACGCTGGGATTTGTTGTATTCGAGCAGCTCCTTGACCTCCCCGAAAAGCGTCTTGTTGGCGTAATATAAGCGTTCGGTTAAGTCCTTGTGTACGGTGGATTTGCTGATGCCGAACTTCTTGGCAGTCGCCCGCACAGTGGACTTGTTTTCTATAATGTAGCTTGCAAGCTGGCAGGCTCTTTCCTCAATGTTCTCTCTCAAAAAACATCCCTCCCGGAAAATTTGCTTCCGTATCATATCCTATGAGGGGAGGTCTGTCCCTTATACCTGATTCTGTTTCCGTATCCTGTGCTTTTACAGGATTTGCTTTCGAGGGCTTTAAAAAGGATGAAAAGTATGATAGAATATGGAGACAGACACAAAGAAAACATTCGGAGGTGGCGGCTTGACGGAGCTTACGCGGGAAGATTTTGACAATCTCTTTCATTTCTACACGGTGATCAACAGCGACTACTCCAACTATGAGAACATTGTTCTATTTTCTCTTTCAACGATCTTTAAGATACAGCTTGCGGGCTACGGGGTCGTTCGTATGGAGAACGACGGCAGTAAGCGGGTGGAGCGGTTTTTTAGCAGCCACATCCGCCGAGAAATTCTGAATCAGTATAAGAAGGAATACTTTGCGGATGATTTGTTTTTACAGCAGTATTCTCAGCTCTGTTATGCCTACCCCAACTCCGCCTGTTTTACAGACGATTTGCTCCAGGAGTACGGCGGGCAGATGAGCACCAAATACGGTGCCTTCCTCCGCAGCCATAACATTGCCCATGAGGCTATGCTTGGTGTCAACGGCTCCGGGGGAAGCCGGGTTCCGTTTATCAAGGTTTATAAGACCCAGGAGGACGGCCCCTTCACCGCCCATGAAAAGGAACTGTTGGAGCACATTGGCAAAGCCTTTAATAGCAGCAAGGCGCTCTACTATAAATACGCCAAGCAGCAGCGGAAGCTGGAGGCCGTGACCTCCTATTTTGACGAGCTGGACTTCGGCTTTGCGCTCATTGATGAAAAGGGGCGGCTGCTTCATCACAACGCGACCTTTTTGCAGTTGAGCTCGAACCTGTCTCCCGGGCTGACCAAGGCGGAGATTGCAAAGGATATTGTTCTAGCCATAACAGGAACGGCCAAACTGCCGAATGAGAACTATTATAAGGAGGAGGCTCGTGTCAATGGCTTGATTTTGACCCTGCAAAAAAAGCGAATTACCCTTTCCCAAAAGACCGAGCACCTCTATTTCATTACACTCAGAGAGGACAAGCGCGAGCCCTCTTCGGAAATTAGCTCCGTGATGCTCTCCTCCCATTACGGTTTGACAAGAAGGGAGGCGGAGGTTGCCCTGCTGATTACAAAGGGCTATAACAACCAGGAGATTTCCGATGAGCTGTTCATCGGCACTTCAACGGTGAAAACCCACATCAGCAGCATCTACTCCAAGATGATGGTTAACTCCCGTACAGAGATGCTCAAAAAGCTGCGCAACGACGATTCAAAGAAAATGGTGGAGTATAAGTTTACATAATACTTAAAAAGGAGCCGCGAGGCTCCTTCTTTTTTGTGACAGAGGGAGAGAAAAGGCTTGGATTTGTGGGAGACTTAACCGCCCGTAAGTTAAAAATCCATATAAAACAGCCATCTTTGGGGGAAACTATTCCTGCGCTAGGTACATAATTCAGGAGCTGATTAAAATCGCTCACCCCAGCTTCAGAAAGGAGCTGAAGGAGAAGATTTTAACCACACCTCTGCTCCAGGAAGGGGACTTTGCGCCGGACTTTGACAGCTGCCTTGAAGCAGAGAAATAAGGCAGCCAATGCATCGCTTAATATTTAATTACCCCCTGCTGGAAAACTGCGGCAGGGGGTAATTAAAAACAAACAGTGCACGGATAACCGACACACTGTTTGTTAATAAAGGGCGTATGCTCCTGACGGTGAGATATACTCCCTATGTTACGCAATAAATTTTAAGCTTTAAGCTTAAAGACCCTTGGCGTTAGCAGCAGCGATAAATGCCTGAATCTTGTCTTCGGGCATCTTAGCAGCGGGGGTCTTAACGATCTTGGCAAGGGTGAAGCCCTTAGCCATCTTGATCATGGGGTTCTTGGTGACGCCGGGGGTCATTTCTTCCATAATTGCAACGAGCTCGGGATTGTCAAGGATCTCGCCCAGGGTGGTTTCCATAGATACTGCCATATTATGTTCCTCCAAAAAGAATATTTTGAATTTTTATTTTCAACTCAACCTTTGCATCGGTGCGCCGTTGTGCCGCCAGTACTACGAAACACCGAACACAAGCTGTTTTGCTGACATATTGAACAGAATTTTCGGACTTGACATTCCAATCGGCAAGAATGCTTGGTCATGTTTTAACTTGTCTCTATACTACTATGCTTTGTCCCAAGAGGGAACAGCCAAAACGGTGTAATTTTTTATGGGAAAGTATGAAAAAAGAACTAGATACAGGGTGGGGGCTCAGCCTCAGCCTGCAAGAAACGTAAAAACTCCTCCGTCTGTGGGGGCTTTTTTGTTCTGAATGCCTCAAGGAGAAAAGGCAGCGCGGATGAAGCGCATGGATTCCTCCAGAACGAAGTCGTCTTGCTCCAGAATTTCCGCTCCGGCATAGAGCTTAAAACGCTCCTTGTAGTAGTCGCAGGTATAGGAAAACTGGAACATCATAAACAGGTTATCCAGAAGAAAGGCGAAGATGCCGGGATCACAGTCCTGGCGGATATGCCCCTCGTTTTTTGCAGTCTCCAGAAGCTTGCGGTAGAGCCCGGAAGTGAAGACCTCAATGGATTCCACCTGCTTAGCCACCAGGGGGAGAGAGTCCTGAGAGGTCATCTCATTGTAGAGACGGATTAAGTCCGGATTCTCCCGGGAGTGCCGCTGAACGGTGCGGAGAATGTGCTCCACGGTTTGGAAAAAGTCCCCTCTCGTCTCTGTTTCGACAAGAGAGTTTAGTTCTTTTTTTAGCTCAGCGGAGCCAAACTCAATGGTGGACAGAAAAAGATCCAGCTTGCTGTCAAAATATTGAAACAAGCTGCCCACGCTGATTTCAGCAGATTTTGTGATGCGGTTGGTGCTGGCGCTCTCATACCCGTTTCGGGCAAACTCCGCCACTGCGGCCTGGAGGATGCGCTGCTGCTTTTTCTCGGGGATTCTCAAAAAAAGGTCTTTCATTTCTAGCCTCCATTCGAAGGTGAGCCTTCTCTCATAGCCTATATTGTACCAGTACGGCATAAAAAAACAAGAGTCAGGGGCAAAATCCCATAAAAAAGCCGCCCCACCAAGGGAGCGGCTAAAAGACAATCAGTCAGTCAAATTTCCAGGGAGCCTTGATTCCCGCATTCTTCCCGGCTTCAATGCAGCCTAAGAGCCAGGCCATGTTGCGACCCAGGGTGCGCATGATTTTCATGCCCTCGGCGTCCTGACGAATCTCGTCGGGGCTGTTGCCGAACACCATGTTCCAGTAACGGGAGGAGACAACAGGCATACTGGCGATGGTGAAATATTTATTGAGCTGGTCAAAGGCGCTGGTGTCTCCGCCGCGACGAAGGGAGACGATGGCGGCGCCGGGCTTATAGGTAAAGGCCTTTCTGCCGGCGAAGAAGGCACGATCGAGCACGGAGGACAGGCTGCCGGTCGCGGCCGCAAAATGCACGGGGGAGCCAAGAATCAGGCCGTCTGCCTGCTCGGCTTTTTCGATGATGCGGTTGACAATATCGTCATCAAACACACAGCGATTATCCTTACATTGCATACAGGCAGTGCAGCCCCGGACGGGTGCTTTGCCGATTTGGACGATTTCTGTCTCGATACCAGCACTGTGAAGCTGGGTTTCAACTTCCTTTAGCGCCGTATAAGTACAGCCCTCCTGATTGGGACTGCCGTTTATCATAAGAACCTTCATTCGATCACCTCAAGTCTATTATGCCCCAGGTCGAAGGCTGCTGTCAATCGGAATCTGGGGAAAGACGCGAAAGATTTGCAGGAGTGTAGAGCTTTTGGAAGAATCTTAGGCAATTTCTCCAAAGCGCTTTGCGCCCTTTGTCAGAATCAAGCGGTCGGTTAAGAGACTGCCTAGGAGCAGCAGCAGGGTATATGTCCACAGAAATTCGCGCTCATAGCCCATGTTCGCGAGCACCATAAAATACAAGGCGCCGGGCAGCAGGACGATCATTGAGGAATAGAGCATGGAGAGCAAAACGCTGATACTCTGTTTGATGGCCTGGGTTTCGTTTGACCAGTCCAGCTTCACATGCTGAAGGTTTGCAATAAGGCCGAGATTTGCCGACAGCTTTGCATAGAAGACCAGGGAGAGAGCCAGACCTAGGATGTCTAAATTGGACAGGGAAAACGTATAAGCGGCAGCGGCGGCGGCAAGGAGCAGCGGTGGAACGGTGAGGCGAACCTGTAGATTGAGCTTTGCCTTCAAAGCGTCCCCATAGGGCACAGGCAGAGATTTAATAATCCAGAGAGACTTGCCCTCCAGGGAGACGGAGGAGGCCGTAAAGTTGACCATGGAGGCCATCAGGCAGAAGCCTAGCACAAGGAGAACCAGCAGGACGTCTGCGGGAATGCCCAGCTGACTGATAAGGGTGAGCACCGTTTCCCGCTTGACAATGAGGGCTCCACCGGCAACCAGAATAAACAAAAGGCCAAGGCCGGCGTTGAGCATATAGGAGGGCGAGCCCAAAAGTCGATTAAATTCCCGCCGGAGCAGGGCAGAGGACAGGGAGGCCGGGCGCATGACCTGCTCCTTGTATTGCTTCTTTGCGGCGCTGCGCTTTGTGGTGGCAAGACTTAAAAAGGTGATGGAAAGCACCCAATAGACCAGCAGGAAGGGCAGTGTGAAAAGCAAAAGAATCAGGAGCAGATGCAGGAGATTGGGCGCTGCCACGGCATTTCCCATCCAAAATAGTGGGGAGATTGCGCCGAGACTGTCCGCAACGGTGTTTCCGTCTAAAATCAGCTGCTGGATATAGACATTCGCTCGGCTGAAGAAATACATATAAGCGCCCAAGAAAATCAGAGAAAATAAAACGGTAATCAGGCTGTTTTTTTGAAACCTTCCGGTCACCAGCTCCAACAGCCAGCCGAAGAAGCTGGAAAGTGCCAGAGCGAGTAGGGGAAGGAAGAGAAAAAGCAGCACGAAGGCAAGAAGCTGCAGAACTGAAGCCGGGCTCACTCGCAGCCACATCACAAGGGCGGGGGCGGCAACCACAAACTCAAGCAGGTAATTAAACACCAGAAGCATCAGCATCCGGCTGCCGAGGATATAGGAGGGGGGAATGGGCATAGACAGGAGAAAATCGTTGTCCTTTGTCTCGTAGAGCTGCGCTTTGGTGACAAAGACGCTGCCGATAAACATCAGCAAAAGAGCCGCCATGAGAAACAGGGTGAAGTACAGCCAGCCCAGACCCAGAGGGAAGAAGGCCTTTGCCAGCTCTCCAAAATACATGCCGAACATGGTCATGAAGGCAAATCCAGCATAGGCCAAAATAAGAACAAATCCCACCAACTTGAGCTTCGCAAATTTACCACCGCTTTTGGAGCTGGACCTGGAAAACAGCCAGCTGCTCAAAGCGAGCATTCTGGATTTGAACAGAGCCTTAAACATTCTCCCGACCCTCCAGCTCAAGAAACACATCCTCCAGGGAGCTTGCGCCCAGAACCTCTTCCATAGTTCCAGAAATCACAAGCCGGCCACTTTTGATAATCGCAACCTTATCACAGAGTTTTTCAGCCACCTCCAAAACGTGGGTGGAAAAGAAAATGGCGCCGCCCTTATCGCAGTGCTCCCGCATCAGTCCCTTCAAAATATGAGCGGCTTTGGGATCAAGACCCACAAAGGGTTCGTCCATCACGATGAGCTTCGGCTCGTGGAGGAAGGCTGCGATAATCCCAAGCTTCTGCTTCATGCCGTGGGAATAGGCGGAAACGGGCTGGGCAAGGTCGGGGGTCATCTCAAAAAGGTCTGCATATTTTTTTATCCTCTGCTCGCGGGCTTCCGCTGAAACGCCGAAGATGTCCGCGACAAAGTTCAGATAGGCGATGCCGGACATAAACTCATACATATCAGGGTTGTCCGGGATATAGGCCAGCTTTTTCTTGCACTCCAGCGGGCTTTTTTTGAGGGACAGGCCGTCAATATTGATTTCCCCCTCTTCAAAGTGCAGAATGCCGCAGCAGCCTTTAATCGTGGTGGTTTTTCCAGCGCCGTTATGGCCGATAAAGCCATAGATTTCGCCAGGACGGATGTGAAGAGAGAGACTATCCACCACCCGCTTGCCACCGTATATTTTTGTGCATTGTTCGATTTTTAGCATAAAAACGTGCACCTCCTGTATCTGAATACTGTGAAATACTTAATGCAACACCGAAATTGCCTTTGTGTGGTGCTGCCATAACATCCAATATAGCACCAAATTGTGAAAAAAGAAAAGAAAGTTCCAGAGAAAAGCAAAAAAAAATTGGCGCCCGCATCAAAACGAGCACCGAATTTTTTATTGTGTCCTGAGGCCTCAGTCAAGCGTCGGGACTTCACCCGTCTGCTTATACTGCTTAAAGGCGGCCATTGCTGTATCCTTCATATGCTTTTGATAGTTCAGATAAACAAGAGGCTCACCCTCGCCCTTAAAGGCGTCCAACACCTCGCAGAAAAACACGGTATGGGTGGAGAGCTCTTTCTGGTCTGTTACTCGGCAATGCAGGTAGGCAACCGAATTCTTAAGGATGGGGAGGCCTTCCAGATGCTCGTGGGGGACGTTTGCCCATTTGTCAACAGCGCGGCCGGACTGGAAGCCAAAGTTGCCGATGACGAAGGGATCAACCTCCGCGCTGAGAATGGAAACCGTGAATTCCTTTGACCGAGCAATCGCTTCGTTGGTTTGGTTATTCTTGATGCTACAGAGAATAACCGTGGGCTTGGGCATGACGGTGGATTGGATGAAGGCGTCTACAATGCAGCCGCAGTCTTTTCCGTCAAGCTTGCTGCCAACCACATACAGGCCATATGTGATGTTAAACAGAGCAGTTTGATCCATACTTATTCTTCAACAAAATCGGCCTTGGATGCACCGCAGAGGGGACAGACCCAAGTGTCGGGCAGATCTTCAAACTTGGTGCCCGGAGCTATGCCGCTGTCGGGATCGCCGACAGCCTCGTCATAGACGTAGCCGCAGAGGGAGCAGGTATACTTCTTCATAACTTATTCCTCTTTTCGTAGTTTTATCTTACTTAAAAATCTTTAGACTTCTGCCTTCCAGAGGCCGTGGAGATTGCAGTATTCATAGGCCGCAACAACCTTGTCGTCTTCGGTGATGGCAAAGGTGGCGATGGGCTGGCCGTCAACATCGAGAGGTTTGCGCTGGCCGCCCTGCTCTGTCAGCAGGTAAATCCAGGCGATGTGGTGATCTTCCGTCATGGGGTGAA
>CAYXNK010000097.1:8056-8861 GCA_964466395.1 uncultured Oscillospiraceae bacterium
GTCCGTCAATTTCAATGACAGGAACGTGCTTCTCGGTGGCGGCGTCTGTGGTGTTTGCCTTCAGCTCTGTCATCTTCATGCCACAGCAAACCATCCGGACGCCGGAGGAGTCGATCATGCCGACCAGGTTTCCACAATGCTCGCAAAAATAGAACTTCTGCTCTTTTTCCATATTACCCAACCTTTCTTCTGTTTGGAATTTATTATGACCACAACTAATAATAATTACTGGTTGTTAGCATACTATAACACATCTAGTTTGCTTATTCAAGAGTATTATATAATACTTTTTTTGAAATATCAAGAATGGGCATTAGAAATTTCCAGTGTATTCCATAGGGAAGTTGGAAAAAGGAAACGGCGGCAGGATTTTCTGCCGCCGTAAAGCTGTCTATGACTTATTCCGCAAGCTCCTTGACAACCTTGTAGGCCTTGAGCTCTGTGTAGATGTCGTTGGTGTAGGGATTCTTCTTGGCCTTTATAACCTTGTAAATCATGTAGACAAAGACAAGGACGTTGGCAGCCAGTGCAAGACCGCTGACCACGTTGTAAATGGTGGGGTTGTAGCTGGAGACAACAGAATATTTGCTGTGATCCTGGAAGACAGGGAAGGTCTGGGCAAACATGCACCAGAGTGCCAGGGTCTGTGCTCTGTGCTGGAGCCATGCACCCTTTCCGACGGTGAAGGCGCAGAGAGTGGGAGCCAGAAGCAGCGCCAAGCCGCAGTACCAAGCATGGTGGGGCAGGCAATTATATGTATAGGCAAAGTTCCAGAGGTCATAGGCGATAATCCAGAACCAGAGCA
>CAYXNK010000098.1:0-2312 GCA_964466395.1 uncultured Oscillospiraceae bacterium
GAACTTTAAATCAATCGGAGGAAATCTCAGTGGGTAAATATTTTGGAACCGACGGAATCCGCGGCGTAGTCAACAAGGACTTGGACGCGACCCTCGCGTTTAAGGTCGGACAGGCGGCAGCCATGGTTCTGGCAGACCGTGCAGAAGGTGAGAAAAAGCCCCTTGTGACCATCGGAAAGGACACGCGAATCTCCTGTGATATGCTGGAGGCCGCCATCATCGCTGGACTTTGTACAGCGGGTGCGGATGTCGTTCCTTTAGGCGTTGTGCCGACTCCGGCCGTTGCCTTTGTGACAACAGACATCGGGGCGGAAGCCGGAATTGTCATCTCGGCCTCCCACAATCCCTATGAGCACAACGGAATTAAGATTTTTAACGCCCAGGGCTTCAAGCTCAGCGATGAGTTGGAGCTGAGGATTGAAGAACTGATTGACGGAGACGCGCCCCTAGCCGCCAAGCTGAATGGCAATATTGGCAGGGTGTTGCCCCGGGGCAGAGAGTGCGTTGACCGCTATGTGGAGCACATTGTCCGGGTGGCCGGGGAAAAAATCGGCCGTATGAAGGTCATCATTGACTGCTCAAACGGCGCAGCCACAAGAACGGTTGCAGACATTTTCAGCCGCTTCCCTCTGGACCTGGAGCTGATTTGCGATCATCCCGACGGCAGTAACATCAACGCCGGCTGTGGCTCCACGCATATTGACAGGCTTAGCAAAATGGTTGTTGCCGGCGGCTTTGACATGGGGCTTGCCTTTGACGGGGACGCGGACCGCTGCCTTGCCGTGGACGAAAACGGAAATATCGTAGACGGCGACAAGATTATGGCCATCTGCGGTAAGACGATGATTGCGCAAAATAAACTGAACCAGAAGGCCATTGTGGCGACGGTAATGTCGAACCTAGGACTCCATGAATACTGCGGAAAGAACGAAATTGCCCTCCACTGTGCCGCCGTGGGCGATCGAAACGTTCTGGAAATGATGCAAAAAAACGGCTACAACCTGGGCGGTGAGCAGTCGGGACACATGATTTTCTTAGACCACGCCACAACGGGGGACGGTCAGCTGGCCGCCGCCTATTTCCTAGGCGTCATCAGTCAAAGCGGGAAGAAGCTCTCCGCCCTTGCCGCGGAGATTCCCACCTATCCCCAGGTGCTGAAAAATATCTGCATCGAGGGTGGAAACCCTGTAAAAGAGCGGATTATGTCCGACGCGACGCTAAAAGAGATGATTTTGGCTGAGCAGAAGGCGCTGGACGATCAGGGCAGAATCCTCGTGCGCCCCTCGGGCACAGAGGCGCTGATTCGCGTAATGGTGGAGGCAATGACGGAAGAAACAGCACAGGCTACTGCAAAAAAGCTTTCAGATTTTATCGAAAAGTTGTCGATTAGCCTTTGATTTGTAAATTTATAGCGGGTTAAAGCTTGACTATTTGTAAACATTATACTATAATCTAATATGTTTAGGGATACAGCGAATTATTATGGAAAACTATACCTATACCAATCTCAGCGATAACGAGCTGCTACAGCTGTCAAGACGCGGGGACAGGGGTGCAGAAGATCAGCTTGCCTTCCGATACATGCGTTTGGTCAAAATCTGCTCGCGGCCATATTTTTTGGTTGGGAGCGATGGCGAGGACCTCATTCAAGAGGGAATGCTGGGGCTTCTTTCCGCAATCCGAGAATTCGATTTATCCATGAATACCGCGTTCAAAACCTATGCAGAGGTCTGTGTAAAAAGGCGTATCTATTCTGCAATTAAGAGCGCTTCGCGAAAAAAACATGAGCCACTCAACGACATGGTGTCCTTTGACGATGTCCTCTCAGACGAAAGCAAGTCCGGCGCAGCGGCTTACGGCGATGCATATAGGCGCATTCCTGAAGAACAGGTTCTGGCTCGGGAGAGTGCTGACGAAATAATCAAAACTTATTCACGGTGTCTGTCGCGATTTGAGGTCGAGATATTAAAGCTCTACCTCAGCGGTCTCTCCTATTCCGAAATTGCAGAAAACTGCGGAAAAACGGAAAAATCGGTGGACAATGCCGTGCAGCGCATCAGGCGCAAGCTGGCGCAAAACCTTCACAGCGGCGACATCAGCGGAAGCTGAACGCAATAAATGCCCAATCGGGTAAGTCTTTTCAAAGAGAGGATCAATGAAAAATGTTCGAAGACAAAACTCTGGTATGTAAGGAATGCGGACAGGATTTCGTATTCACAACTGGCGAGCAGGAGTTCTATGAAGAGCGCGGCTTCCAGAACGAGCCCCAGCGCTGCAAGCCCTGCCGCGACTCCAGGAAGAACCTTGCGCGC
>CAYXNK010000098.1:2322-8702 GCA_964466395.1 uncultured Oscillospiraceae bacterium
ACCTGCGCAGCTTGCGGCAAGGAAGCGAAGGTTCCCTTTGAGCCCAAGTCTGATCGCCCTGTCTATTGCAGCGAGTGCTTCGCAAAGATGAGAGAGGAACAGGCCTAAGCCAAAGCCTTTTTCCAGCAAGGTATGCAAGATGATATACAGGTTTCGACCTGTTTTTTTGGACATACAGTGAGACACTGACTCTCCAAAAGCAAAATAAACTTAATCTTCAATACCTGCGGCGTGGTACAGTATAAAAAAGTGCTTCTCATTTGAGAAGCACTTTTTTATTGTGCGCCCGGCAAGAGCGCAGGCTAGCTGTCCTTGCCATCCATGATATTCATGTATTCGTCATAGCTGCACATCCGGTCGATGCAGCCGCTCTCAGTGAGCTCGATGATGCGGTTTGCCACCGTCTGGGTCAGCTGGTGGTCATGGCTGGAGAAGAGGATGTTATACTCAAAAGCATCCATGCCATTATTGAGGGCGGCGATGCTCTCCAGGTCAAGATGGTTTGTGGGCTGGTCAAACATCAGCACATTGGCTCCCGAGAGCATCATCTTGCTGATCATGCAGCGCACCTTTTCACCGCCGGAGAGAACATTGACCTTTTTATAGACCTCGTCGCCTGAAAAGAGCATGCGCCCCAGGAAGGTGCGGAGATAGCTCTCCCGCTTGTCCTCGGAGAACTGACGGATCCAGTCCATAATATCATAATTGCAGTTGTCGAAGTAAGAGCCATTGTCCTTGGGAAAGTAGGCCTGGGTAGTGGAAGCACCCCATTTAAATTCGCCCTCGTCCGGCTCCAGCTCGCCAGCCAGAATCTTGAACAGGGTAGTAATGGCAATCTCGTTCTTGCCGATGACTGCAATCTTGTCGTCCTTGCCCATGATGAAGCTGACCTTGTTTAAGACCTTTACGCCATCCACGGTCTTGCTCAGGTCTGTGACAAAGAGCCTATCTTTGCCCGGCTCCCGCTCTGCCTTGAAGCCAACCCAGGGATAGCGGCGGGAGGAGGCAGGCATATCATCAACGGAGATTTTGTCCAGAAGCCTGCGGCGGCTGGTGGCCTGGCGGGACTTGGACTTGTTTGCCGAGAAGCGGGCGATGAAGCTCTGGAGCTCTGCTATCTTCTGCTCTGCCTTCTTGTTTTGATCCTTGATGAGCCTCTGCATCAGTTGGCTGGACTCATACCAGAAGTCGTAGTTACCCACATACATTCGGATTTTGCCGTAGTCAATGTCCACAATGTGGGTGCAGACGGTGTTCAGGAAGTAACGGTCATGAGAGACAACGAGCACAGTGCCGTCATAGTCTAAGAGGAAGTCCTCCAGCCAGACGACAGAGGCCAGGTCAAGGTTATTGGTCGGCTCATCCAGGAGGACGATGTCCGGGCGGCCGAAGAGCGCCTGAGCCAGCAGAACCTTGACCTTCAGCCTGCCGTCCAGCTCAGACATCTGGCTGTAATGCAGGTCTGTGGAGATGCCCAGACCCTGGAGAATCCGAGAGACGTCGCTTTCGGCCTCCCAGCCGCCCAACTCTGCAAACTCCTCCTCAAGCTCGGCGGCACGGATGCCGTCCTCATCGGAGAAATCGGGCTTGTCGTAGATGGCGTCCTTTTCCTTGCCGCAGTCATACAGCCGCTTGTTGCCGAGGATTACGGTGTCCATGGCCGAATACTCGTCGTACATGTTCTGGTTTTGCTTTAAGACGGACATCCGGCGCTTTTTGTCAATGTGGATGTTGCCGCTGTAATTGTCCAATTCACCGGACAAAATTCTCAAAAAGGTGGATTTTCCGGAGCCATTTGCGCCGATGATGCCGTAGCAGTTACCGGCGGTAAACTGAAGGTCAACCCGGTCAAAAAGCTTTTGTCCCCCAAACTGCAGGGAAAGATTTTCAACATTTATCATGATGATGTACTCCTATCGTATGGTTAGAAATTATTGCGCACATAGGGAATTTTAATCAGAGCATAGAACAGGGCGGTGCCCGCGAGGATGCCGAAGGCGCCTTGGATGCAGTTTCCGGGGATATTTGCGGCGGAGGCAAGGCCGTAGCCCAGAATAAACGCGTCATAGACAAAGTAACCGGCAATCATGATAATCTCCGCAAGCAGTGAACCGAAAATGGCCATGGGAAGGTGGTTTTTCTTTTTCGCGGAACGCAGAATCGCACCCGCTGTCAGAGCCATCAAAGCCTTAATGACGAGGGTTCCCGGGGCATAAATCACATAGGAGGCAAAGATGTCCGCAAGTGCGGAGCCAAGGCCGGCGGCAAGGGCACCCCAGGCAGGGCCCAGGAGAAAGGCGGAAAGCACAACCACCGCGTCGCCGGCGTTGACATAGCCGCCCAAGACAGAGGGGATGCGGATGGACATTGTTGCAATTGCCACCAGGGCTGTGAATAGACCTGCCCAAACAAGTTCTTTTGTTCTTTTTTCCATGTCGTTATTTGTTCAACTTTCTTAAATTTAGCAAGATTCAAACGTCGCAAAAAGGAGTGACTCTCCGGACTCAACCGAGTTTTTCAATGGAATAGGTCTTGACATAGTACTTTCCATAACCGGCATAGAGCACCACAGAATGTCCGACGCCATAGAGCACACCGTTTACCAACACGCCGTTATCTGTGAGGGTTCCCGTCACATCAACGCTGATATAGACGGAGCTGTAGTTCTCCTTGGGACCGAGAACCAGGTTGCCCTCTGCGTCCTCCACATAGGTCTGGGCCGTGTCGGTCGTAAGGGCTTTAACGGAACCCAACTGCTGCTTGGCGTCCAAATCATAGGCCGCGTCGCCGACCTTGCTGTTTGCGATGACGTAATCTGCGACCTCTTCGCCGTAAAAGGTCAGGCGTACCTGCTCCTGGCTGCTCACGCCGCCACTGTTCCGATCGGAGAAGAACTTTACCGCAAAAATACCCACAGAGATGATGAGCAGGACAATAATGGCATCAACAAGATTAAATCTGAGCTTTTTTTTGCTCTTGCTGTTTTCATGCGTCATGGAAGAGACCTTCTTTCTTGATGGTATCGTTTTTTTTCGACAGCTTGATGGCTGCGTATAAAATGGCAAACAGGAACCAGAACAGAACCATAATCCTGGGGAAGGCCCATGCATAGTCCGTGAGGCCAAAGACCATGGAGCCCACAAGCCCCGAGACAGAACCCGCTATGATTGCCCGGAGCAGAGGAGTTTTCGCCCGCTTCCGTGCGGCAAAGCCCTTGATAAAGGAGGCGCAGATGGTGCAGATAAAGGAGAGTGCGGCAAAGATGCCCGATTCCGCCCAGATTTCCAGAAGGATGTTGTGGGCGTGGACAAAGGGGAAGGTGGCGTGATACACGTCAAAATAGGAGATACCGCGCTTAAGCGCCGAGGTTCCAAGCCCCACGCCGAAGAACCAGTTATCCTTCAAAAGACGTACGACGGCGGAATAGATATAGTTTCGGCTGCTAATGGACGAGTCTCCTGCAAAAATCGAGAGGATGCGCGCCTTGATCGTGTCCGGCAGGAAGGGGAGAGCAAAAAGACCCAGAAGCACGATAAGCGGAACCCAGCGTGGACAGAGGCAGAGCGCCAAAACAAAAAACGAAATCAGAAGAGACAGCCAGCCGCCCCGGGAAAAGGTGAAGAGCAGGGCGAGACAGGCAAGACCCGTGACCCCGAGGAAAAACAGCTTGTCCCGCCAGGTGGGGCTGTAAAAAATCAGAGCCGCCATCAGGGGAATAAAGAACACCAGAAGGTTTGCAAAGGCGTTGGGATTCTTAAAAAAGGAGAACACACGTCCGGGCATGTCGGCGTTGATATCCAAGTCCGTAAAGGATGTGCTGGCCTCCACGCCCACATAGCTCTGGTAAATGCCGTAAAGAGAGCAGAGGAGCAGTCCCAGGCCAAGAAAGACAAGGAGGTTGAACAGCTGACGCTCCGTCCGAATGGAGCTGACCACCACCACAACGGTCAGGATGCAGGTCAGTGTAAAGAACAAAAAGCGCAGGCTGATGGAGAAATCCTGCGACCAAATAAGGCTCAAACAGGTCACCGTGGCAAACAGAGTTGGCCAGGGGCCAATTTTCGAGAGGTCGATGCGCTGGCTCTCGTCCGAAAGGGAGGACAGCCAGAACAGCAGCAGCCCAAAAATGGAGAGAATGAGGCTGTACATGTTGTTCCACCGACTGTAAGGCACAACAAGAATCAGGCAGAGGTACGCGCCCATATAGTAAGGAGTGCAGCGGCCAAGAAAACGTAGCAGGGCGCAGAACAGGCTCTCGTCAAAAATCCGGGCGTGGCACTGCCGAAAGCGCCCGAAAAGCGCCCGGGGCAGGTTAAAGCTGAAGCTCAAAAACCGGTAGAACAGGCTGTTCGTCCAGCCCGATTCCAAACGGCTGGGGCTGTGTAAGAGCCGGTAGAAAAAACCTCGCTGAAAAAGCCGCCAGAGCCAGTCCACCGCGCTGGAAAACAGGCTTCCCTGATACAGAAGGATGACCCGATCCCAGGCCAAGACGAGCCAGGAAAAAACCAGGCTTTGTTGCAATAAGCTCATGGAAAATTATCTCCGTATCTTATTTTTTAAAGTATAAATGCAGGCCAAAGGCAGATAGAGCCGGCTTCGCAGCAGCTTTGCCACCAAGGCCTTGTTGCCCTGAATCTCCGCCGGTTGATAGGAGGAGAGTGCCTGGGCAAAGGCGGGAATGGCACAAATGTCCCGAATCCGCTTGGTCTTTTCCAAGAGCCCACGCTCGTTTCCAAGGGCAAATTCGTTTGAGATTGCAATCAGAAGCCCCGCCCAGCAGGCATTTCCCCGCCAATTTGCCGGGACGGGAATGGTATAGTCCCGCACCAGAGCCTCTTTTTTCTCCAGCGAGGCAAAAAAAGTGTCCGTGAAGCCACGCAGATACTTTTTGGTCACAGAGCCCGCATTCTGGAAGTACAAATATAGGGGCCTGTCCGTGACGGCCAGAGTAGCGCCGCAGCAAAAGTATTCAATCAGAAACAGTTCATCCTCCAAGTATTTCCCGGAAAAACCAATAGAATTCTCCGCGATAATCTGACGGGAGAGAAGATAACGCCAGACATAGCCGTTTAAGGGCCGAGGAGAGAGTCTGTCTGCCAGCAGGGGGATACTGATGTTTTTCCGCGCGGCATCACTGTCATAAAAACCGGGAGGGAAGGGCAGAGGCTCACAGAGGGGCGGTCTTCCGTCGGGATAGGTGAGATGGAAGGCGCAAGCGGCGGTGTTGGCGCCGGTCTCATCCATAGAGGCCGTCATTACGGAAAAGGCTTCCGGAACCAGGGTGTCATCGGCATCCACAAAGGCAATCAGCTCGCCGGTGGCCTCGGAAAGACCCCGGTTTCGGGCAACGCTGACCCCGCCATTTTGCTGATGAATCACACGGACACGGCTGTCCCTTTCGGCATAGGCGTCACAAAGGGCGCCCGTCCCATCCTTTGAGCCGTCGTTTACCACAATTAGTTCCCAGTCAGTATCGTGCTGCGCAAGAACGCTCTCGATACAAGCGGAAATCAGATGCTCCGCGTTGTAGGCCGGAACAATCACAGAAATTTTTGCCAAAAAAACACCTCCTTGCCATAGCCTGGATAGGATGTTCCAGGGCAGACTCCATTTACTATACACGAAAAATCCAACAAATTCAAGGGGAAGCGAAGCCGCGGCGCAAAAAGAAAGGACGCAAAAGCGTCCTTTCAAAGGGGAAAATTCATGCACCGAGATAGGCTTTTTTCACAGCGTCGTTGTTCAAAAGCTCTGAGGCGCGGGCGGAGGTGACGATCTTTCCCGTTTCGAGCACGTAGCCCCGGTCGGCCACAGAGAGCGCCATCTGGGCGTTCTGTTCAACCAATAGGATGGTGGTGCCTGCGGCGTTCAGCTCCTTGATAATGTCGAAAATTTGCTCAACCAGAAGGGGGGCAAGTCCCATGGAGGGTTCATCCAGCATCAGAAGCTCGGGCTTTGACATCAGCGCTCTGCCCATGGCGAGCATCTGCTGCTCACCGCCGGAGAGGGTTCCCGCAATTTGCTTTCTGCGCTCCTTCAGACGGGGGAAGCGGTCAAAAACATCGGCAATGGAGTCGGGAATTTCGCTGATTTTTCTCGTAAAGGCGCCCATTTCAAGGTTTTCCTCCACAGACATCTTGAGAAAGACCCGGCGTCCCTCAGGGACCTGAGCCAAACCCGAGGAGACAATTTTGTGGGGGACAACGGCATGAATCGGGGAGTCCAGAAAGGTGACACTACCGGTTTTGCTCCGCAGTAGGCCGGAAACAGTGTTGAGTACTGTTGATTTTCCCGCGCCGTTTGCCCCAATTAGGGTGACGATTTCGCCTTTGTTGACCTCGAAGGAAACGCCCTTGATGGCGTGGATGCTGCCGTAATAG
>CAYXNK010000099.1:0-8656 GCA_964466395.1 uncultured Oscillospiraceae bacterium
GCCTTTTGGCAGGTGGTGCATTTGGGATAGCAAACAAACAGCATGATAATTCCTCCATTATCGGTAATGTGAACGCGGACATAGCGCGAAAGCTCCAGCTTGTCCTGCTTTTCGCCCCCGATGAGCCGCTCTTTGTCCGGTTTGGAGAGTTTTTTCAGGTGATACTCCAAGCGGGACGCCTCCCCCCTGCCGGGCGATTCCCAGGCCGCCTCAAAGCGGAGAGGTCGGTGGGAGGCCGTATATTTCGCACCCTTGTCCCCCTGCCCCGCGTGCTCGGCGAAGCGGCGGGCAAGATCTGTAGTAATTCCGGTATAGAGGCTGCCGTCCTCACAGCGCAGAATGTATGTGTAATAGGCCGTTTTGCCTCACCTCCGATGATTTTTTCCAGTATAGCACAGCTTTCCCGGAAAGCACAGCCATTTCCGCCTCCGCCAACTGTTTTTGTGGACAGATCAAAGGCGCTGGTGGAGGCGGCATGTCATGGAACTTGGCTGGTTCAGTCTGAGTGGCCTTCTCATCGTGATGGCTCTGTAAGCGAGTTTTTGGAAGGCTCTCTATCGAAAAAACCGCCAGTTTTGGCGGTTTTTTGGGTTATCCCCCTATTCTCCAGCCGACTTCACTTCACAAACTTCCAGCTGCGATATAATAGCACCTGCAGCTAACCGGAAATTGGCTGGGGGAAGGGGCGCCAGCGGAGTTGGACAGGGCGTTCAACAGTGCTTTGGGCGGCGTTTGCCAGCTTCTTGAAATTCGGGCGGGCGGCAGAGTTCTCCATGAAATAGGCCGATTCGGTTGCGCCCTCTATGCGATTTGCGTTGAGCATCCGGATGATTTTATCGGCGGTGACGATGCCCACGCCATGCCCGTAATACAGCTCCTTGGGCAGGACAATAACGTTCTCCCCCTGCAGCTCGGGGACCTTTGGATCCACCTGCGGATTTCTAAAATAGCACCTGTCCCCCAGTAGGATATCATCCACCCTTTTGGGGCTGCCCACCTCCGCAAGGAGGGGGTCGAGCCTGTGCCAGTTCATTAGATAAATCGAGGGGAACAGGCTGTTAAAGGTCTCCTCCGGCCAAACCTTCAAAAGTGCACCGTAATACACGATTACCATTGCGGTGGCGCATTCTATGGCATACTTGCGTCCGTTTTTGAAAATATCCTTGATAGCCTCACTGGGGTTTGCGCCGCTTTTGAGCTGGAAGCCTCCGTTTGCGGTCCTTTCCCAGTAGTCCGGATTGCATTTTGATTTGTGAAACACGGCGAACCGCAGCCCGCTGCGGCTGAGCGCCTCCGCCGCAGCGACGATTTCCCGGCGCAGGGAGAGCTCAAATTTGAGCTGCTCTGTGCCGTCATAGTGGTAGCTTCCCGCACTGCCGGATATCTGCTCCAACAACTGCGTCTCGACGCTGTCCGGCGGAAAGTCCCCGACGATTGTGGAGATTTCGAAAGGGGTGTTGGCGATAATAATCATTTTCCCCCCTCCAATCCAGCCTTGGCCGCCCTCATCTGCTCCCCAACCGGCGCATGCAGCCAGTCCTTCCAGGCCGGCTCGTTTGTGCGCCCCATTTTCTGGGAATAGCCCGACAGAAGCCGCTGCTCCTCCGCGTTTAGCTGTCGAAATGCCGTCAGACATTCAATTTCGTCGCTTTCCAGGGGAGAAATCGGCTGCTTGCTGTCGATTGTGCCCGCCTTTTGCAGGTATTTCCGCTCCAAATCCACAGCGCAGAACACCGGTTTGCAGGAGAATTGGAAGCTCTCCTCTGTGAAGTACAGGTATGGTCGGTTTTCCTCCAGCCAGCGGAGATACCCGCTCTCTCCGGTGTTCCCGGCGGTGGGGGTGTCCGTATGTTCCATATGGAGCAGCTCTGCCGCCAAGGCGGCATCCTTCGGGTCGGAGGAATCCAGCTGCCGGGCAATCAGCCTTAAGACCTCCGGGTCGTGGATGCGAAACAGCACCCACACCAGGTCGTGGATGTGGCTTCCGTTTCTATTGCGCCGGAAAATCAGCTCCACCACCCTTGGTAGAATCTCTGTCTCCTGATATCGGTTTACCAGCACGGAGGCTGTCAAATCCAGGATTTCCTCATAGTCGTCTTCAAAAACGTCCTCAATGGAGCCGGTTTCCCAAATCCATTTGAGAACAGCCAGCCCCCCGCCCTGTCGGGAGGAAAAATAATCGGTCCCCGCTGTTTTCTCATACTTAATCTGGTTTGTAAGCCGCAGCGCCATAAGGCTGCGGGGATTCAAATACCCCTGTATGCGATGCTGCAGGATTGGCTCATGCAGGAGGTATAGGCAGGGAAAGCGAAGCCTCTTGTCATTGAGCAGGGCGGCAGCGCGCCTGGCGTCCTTTCTCGCCAGCTCGACAAAGGTGCTTTTGCACCGTTCTATGCCCTCGTTTATCCGAATTTGATCCAGCCTCGAAAGGGTTTCATTCATAACATCAACTCCATCTCTTTGTATCCCCGCCGCACGGGGCGCTGACGGGAAGGCTACAGGATTTCAAGGTCTTATCCCATGATATTAAGACAGAGCGCTCTTGTTGCTCAAAAAGCTGAAAGTTTCCGCATAAAACAGACAAATTCAAAGCTGGAGGACACACGACTTTTCTTCTTCTCTCATATGATGAATCGAGTATTAAAAAGGAGATGAAGTCCCAGTGAGCAGAGCCTGCCCATGCCCCGGAGACAACACGCTAAAAGGAGGCCTTTGCGACTTTGGCCCAGAGCCTCTTGTCGTTAATATTGAAACGGCTACAACGCAAAATACAAACTTCCGCGCGACCCTATGGACGGGAACCCATCTGCAACTGACTCTGATGAGCATTCCGCCAGGAGAGAGCATCGGCCTTGAGCTCCACCCCGATGTGGATCAATTCCTGCGGATTGAGCAGGGCCAGGGACTTGCGATGATGGGGCTGGAAAAGGGTTGCCTGAGCCTACGGCAGAGGGTTTCCCCCGGTTGCGCCGTCCTTGTCCCGGCGGGAACCTGGCACAACCTGGTCAACACCGGCAATTGCCCCTTGCGGCTCTATTCCATCTACGCCCCGCCAGAGCACCCCCACGGAACTGTCCACCGTACAAAAGCAGAAGCCCTTGCAGCGGAATAGAAGGCCGCCCCCTCACGACGGAGGGGGCGGCCTTCTATTTATGATCCCGAGCAGCCTATTTTCTCACCATTGTCAGACGAGCCGTGCAGAAAAACAGAGCCAGGCCGCAGACAAGTAGCACAGGGGGTAGCAGGAAAAAGGAGATGCGGACAAAAATCCAGCCCAGCAGGGGCGGCATTACGGTTGTTGCGGTATAGGCAAAGGCCATCTGCAGCCCCATGGCCGCCTGGGCGTTTTCCTCAGCAAAATAGACGGGGGTCTGGTGGAGCATAGAGGGAAAAATCGGCGCCAACCCTAAGCCGATAATCAGATAGGCCGCAATCGCAGCGGGCGCGGCCAGAGGGAGAAGCAAGAGGACAAGCCCCCCAATCACCAGAACTGAGCCAATACGAATCAGCGCCTCGTTGTTCAGACGCATGGACAAGAAGCCACTGAGAAACCTCCCTCCCGTAATTCCCACAAAGAACAGGGACACCCAGCCGGCGGCTGGGGCGGGCGCAACGCCCTTCACCTGCACCAGATAGCTGGCGCCCCAGAGCATCATCGTCGCCTCAATCGAGGTATAGAGAAAGAAGGTCAGCATCGCAAAGAGCGCCCCTTTCGCCCGAAGGGGAGCAAATAATCCCTGCTTTTCCTCAAATTTTTCCACCTTCTCCGCGGCTTTTATCGTGGAACCCTCATATTTTCTCCAATAGGGCAGGGAAAACAGCAGAAGAAGAACCAGGGAAAACTGGATGACCGAGATATATAAGTAGCCGCTTCTCCAGTTCTCCCCGCCCTGGGTCAGGGCGGAAATCAGCACGGGCCCCAACATTGCGCCCACACCCCAGAAGCAATGAAGCCAGTTCATATGCTTTGCCTCATAGCGCTCTGCAACAAACTCGTTGAGCCCTGTATCAATCGCCCCCGCTCCCAGCCCCAGGGGGATTGCCAGAACCGGCAGCCAGAAAAATGAGGGGCTGAAGGAAAAGCCCAGGAGCGCCGCCGCCGTCATAAACACGCTGACCAGGGTCAGCCGTCCTGTGCCAAAGCGGCCAATCAACCGGTGGGCAAGCAGGCTGGACACAATCGTACCACCGGAAATCGCCATGGACACAAGCCCCGCGTTCCCAGCCGGAACCCCAAAGTCCACGCTCATCATCGGCCAGGCCGAACCCAGCAGGGCATCCGGTAACCCAAGGCTGATGAAGGATAGATAAATCAGCGCCAAAAAAATCATACTAACTCCTATGCGGATTCGCCTTGTTTTCGCTTTGCTCTTTTAATAACGGCCAATAGAGCCAGTGTAACACAAAGAGGCCGCGGCTTCAAATAGAGTCTCAGCCAAAAAGAGGTTTACTTTTTCAAAAATTTATGCCAAAATAGTCAGGTTGCCAACATTATAATAAAAAGGAATGAAGAAAAATGCTCCTGGCTCTGGTTCTGTTCGTCGTGACCTATGTTCTACTTCTGGTTTTCCCCAAGTATCGGGCGCACATCGCCCTTACTTCCGCCGCCGCCTTTGTGGTTTTGGGCATCTTGCCTGCGGGAAAGCTGTTTTCCGCCGTGGACTGGAATGTCATCCTCATGCTGGCCGGCACCATGGGAACGGTGTATCTGTTCATTGAATCCAAGATGCCCGCTCTCCTTGCCGACCATCTCATCGACAAGGTTCCCAACGTAAAGTGGGCCATTGTCTCTCTCGCTCTGTTTGCGGGAATTATCTCCGCCTTTGTGGACAACGTTGCAACCGTCTTAATGGTTGCCCCCATTGCTCTGACCATTGCCAAAAAGCTCAAGATTTCCCCGGTTCCCAGCATCATCGCCATCTCCGTTTCCTCTAACCTGCAGGGCGCCGCCACCCTGGTAGGCGACACCACCTCCATCCTCTTGGGCGGCTATGCGAACCTGGACTTCCTGGACTTTTTCTTTCTCCAGGGCAAGCCCGGCATGTTTTGGATTGTGGAGGCCGGCGCCCTTGTTTCAACCTTAATTCTGCTGTACATCTTCCGAAAGGACAACCAAGCAATTTTTCATAAGGACAAGACGGTTGTAGAAGATTACTTCCCCTCTGTTTTAATGGTTGGTACCGTCGTTTTGCTGATTTTGGCCTCCTTTGTACCGGAAAGACCTGCAATTACAAACGGTTTTATCTGCACGGGCCTTTTTGTAATCGGCGTAATTCGCGAGGCCATTCGCTCTAAAAACCCCAAAATTTTCTCCGACGCTTTTAAGTCCATTGACTTTTTCACCCTCTTCTTGCTTACGGGTCTTTTCATCGTCATCGGTGGCATCACGGAGGCCGGCGTGGTGGACGAGATTAGCAAGCTCTTTGTGAAAATCAGCAACAACAATCTCTTTGCCATCTATTCCCTGCTGGTTTGGGCCTCGGTGTTCTTTTCCGCCTTCATCGACAACATCCCCTATGTTGCGACCATGCTGCCCGTCACGGCGGGAATCGCAAATATCATGGGCGTTGATCCCCTGATTCTGTATTTTGGCCTGCTCACCGGCGCAACCCTGGGTGGAAACCTGACTCCGATCGGCGCTTCCGCCAACATAACGGCTCTTGGTATCCTGCGCAAGGAAGGCTATGAGGCCAGCACCAAGGAATTTATGAGAATCAGCGTCCCCTTTACCCTCTCTGCCGTTGTGACAGGCTATCTGCTTCTCTGGCTCATCTGGGCATAAGCACACGCTTAACCGGGCATACTTGCCCCTCGCCTCTCTATAAAGGACTTGGTGAAGCACATGGAAAAACCCCATTTTGAAAGCAGCGGGCTAGAGGGCATCGTCTCTCCCCTGCTACTCTGGTACGACAAAAACGCCAGGGTTCTGCCCTGGCGGGAAAACACCTCCCCCTATCGGGTCTGGGTGTCTGAAATTATGCTTCAGCAAACCCGGGTCGAGGCGGTCATCCCCTATTATGGGCGCTTTTTAGCGCGGCTGCCGGACATTCAAAGCCTCGCTGAGGCCGACGAGGAGCTTTTGCACAAACTCTGGGAGGGATTGGGCTATTACAGCCGGGTCCGAAACCTGAAAAAGGCCGCCCAAGTCATTATGAACGTCCATGGCGGCGTGTTTCCCAAAAGCCACGCTGAAATCCTCGCCCTGCCGGGCATCGGCGCTTATACGGCGGGGGCAATCTCCTCGATTTGTTTTGGCCTGCCCACCCCTGCTGTGGACGGAAACGTGCTACGGGTAATGGCAAGGCTTACAGGCTGTAAGCTGGATATCGCATCAGCTGCTGTAAAAAAACAGTTCACCGCCCGGCTGCAGGAGATTTATCCCATCCATCGCAGCGGCGACTTTACCCAGAGCCTCATGGAACTGGGTGCCGTCCTCTGCCTTCCCAACGGAAGGCCTCGCTGCGAGGACTGTCCCCTAGCCTTTTTCTGTCACGCCAAAGCCGAGGGCACTACTCTTTCTCTGCCGGTCAAGGCGAAAAAGTCGCCTCGAAAAAAAGAGGCAAAGACGGTTTTCCTCCTGCTCTGCGGGGAGTGGCTGGCGCTGCGCCGCCGCCCAGAGCAGGCGCTGTTGGGCGGGCTTTGGGAGCTTCCCAACGCGGAGGGGCACCTGGACATCCAAGAAGCGGAGTCCCTTTTGCGGACTTGGGCGCTGGATTTTTCCGAAGTCAAGAAGAGCTCTGCCAGAAAGCATATCTTTACCCACATCGAGTGGGAGATGGAGAGCCTTGTTGTCCGCTGCGAGAACATGCCCGAGGACTTCACCTGGGCAAACGCAGAGCAGCTTGCGCACGAGCTTGCGCTCCCCTCTGCCTTTCGTCCGTTTTTGGATCAATTCTAATCAGAAACGCCTCCTGTACCGCCGGTGCAGGATTAAAACGCAAGCGTGGACTCCCTTTTGGGAGTCCACGCCGCATTTTCTAGAGTTCCGCGCGCAGCCTGTCGATGGTCTCTTCCAGCCGCGACTTTGCCTCGTCCCCTGTGGAGCCGCCCTGGACGTAGCCAATCAGGTCGGTTTGCTTGGCTCTTGTCAGCCGTCCAAATGCCTCTCTAGCCTGAGGGTCTTGCATCAAGCGCATTCCCATGCCCAAGGGCACATCCGGCCCATGGGGGTTGTGTCCCATGCCGATAAAGGTGTTATCACTCATTGTCTTTAATCCTTTACTTCCGTTGTGATTGCGGGCAAATTTCCCAAATTATTGGCCTCGCTGTCGTCAGGCAGCGATTTTAAATACTCGTTTCCATTCCTGCTTGCGACGCCAACGCCGCGGATGCCACCCTGGCGCGCCAGATTTACAGCCACAGGCTTGTCCAGAACGCTGCCGTCGGAAAGCTGATACCCTGTGACGCGCCCCTCGTCCTTGACAAGCGCCGTAATTTTCTGGGCATCGGGCTTCGGGTTTGGAATGTCCTCCATGGCCATTAAGGGGAGCTTGGAGTTCTCCATGATTTCCGCTTCCTTTCACAAGTTTCTGTGTGATTATATTTTGCTTTTTTTTTTGAATTTATACAAGGGCAGCACCGCACAAAGTGAAGTGCGGTGCTGCCCTTGTATAAATTGTGTAGAAGTCCTGCGAAAACTGTAGTATATTTTTATAAAAAGGCGATTGTTGAGCCCTGAACATATGATTTTTACGGCGCTCATGCAAGCAATGGGATCAGATTTTGATTGGACAGACAGAGGAAGTCTGGCTCCTGTTATTGACTCCGTGCGCAGTTAGTCGTGCTCCTCCCAGTCCATGGAGAGCCGCACAGCCTTTTTCCAGCCCCGGAGCAGCTTTTCCCGCTGCTCTGTCTCCATTTCCGGCTCATAGACGGTGCTGCTGTTTTGCTGACTGCGAATTTCTTCAAGATTTTCCCAGACACCCGTGGCAAGCCCCGCCAGGAAGGCAGCACCCATGGCCGTCGTCTCGCTGGTTGCCGGGCGGAGCACCCGGCGGTTCAGCACATCCGCCTGGAACTGCATCAAAAAGCCGTTGCGGGAGGCGCCGCCGTCCACCTTCAGCTCCGAGAGGCAGCCCCCGATGTCCCGTTCCATGGCGGCCACCAGGTCGGCGCTCTGATAGGCGACGGCCTCCACGGCGGCGCGGATGATGTGCTCCCGCTTGGTGCCCCGGGTGATGCCGATCATGCAGCCACGGGCATACATATCCCAATAGGGCGCGCCAAGACCCGTAAAGGCCGGCACAAGATAGACTCCGCCGGTGTCTGGAACCTTCCGGGCATAATACTCCGAGTCCTGCGCCTCGGTGATAAAGCGCATTTCGTCCCGAATCCACTGAATCACAGCGCCGCCCACAAAGACGCTGCCCTCCAGGGCATATTGCACCTGGCCATTTAAGCCGATGGCGATGGTGGTGAGCAGGCCATTCTGGCTGGCGCAGGGGGTCTCCCCTGTGTTCATCAGTAAAAAGCAACCGGTGCCATAGGTGTTTTTTGCCTCGCCCTTTTTAAAGCAGCACTGGCCGAACAGGGCCGCCTGCTGATCCCCGGCGATGCCGGCGATGGGGATTCTCACACCCTGAACCGCCGCATAGCCATAAATCTGGCTGCTGTTGCAGACCTCCGGCAGCATGGCGCGGGGAATGTCCAGCGCTTT
>CAYXNK010000100.1:0-8650 GCA_964466395.1 uncultured Oscillospiraceae bacterium
TTGAGCGCGGCGACTATCCCAAGTGGACGATGTATGTGCAGATCATGACCGAAGAGCAGGCCAAGAGCCATTACGAAAACCCCTTTGACATCACCAAAATTTGGCGGCACGGCGAATTTCCCCTCATCGAGGTCGGCGTTCTGGAGCTGAATCGTAACCCCGAAAACTACTTTGCAGAGGTGGAGCAGTCGGCCTTTACCCCCGCCCATGTTGTACCTGGCATCGGCTTTAGCCCCGACCGCTTCCTCCAGGGCAGACTCTTCTCCTACGGCGACGCCCAGCGCTATCGCTTAGGCGTGAACCACAACCACATCCCCGTGAACCGGGCGAAGGTGGAGGTTAACGAGTACCACAGAGACGGCGCAATGCGCACGGACGGAAACTATGGCGGTGCCCCTGCCTACAGCCCCAACAGCTACGGCTATTGGACGGCGCAGCCCGAGGTCTCCGAGCCTCCCATGGAGATTGAGGGCGCCATGTGGCGCTATGACCCCAAGGACGATCCCTCAGACGATAATTTCCGTGCAGGCGGAAATCTCTGGCGGATTCTCACCGATGAGAAAAAAGAGCTGCTCATCGCAAACACCGCCGGGGACATCGCCCCCTGCACCGCTAACATCAAATACCGCCATGCCGTCCACTGCTATCTGGCAGACCCCGAATATGGCGAGCGCTTTACCAAGGCGGCGGGACTTGACCTGGATAAGGTTCGTGAGCTCTCCAAGCTGGATCACAACGGTCTCATTCAGGCAACCCTTTCGGAAACCATGTAGGAACAGCGGTTTGATTCAAAGCGGCCTTGCCCACCGGCAGCTGAAAATATCATGCCAGGACAACACCGCACACAGAGCCGCTAGTGCAAAAAGCGCAGACTTGCTGCCATCTTTTCCATGATACTATACAAAAAAGCAAGGGAGAAGTCCCTTGCTTTTTTGTATAGTATCTGTTATTCCCTCTTATTCCAGGCCGTTTGCTTCCAGGTTTCGGTGATAGGCGCGGAGCTCCGGATAAATCTCCGTCTTGAGGGGGTTTCTCTTAAACTTTCCGGCGTAGAAAATCTCATAGACCATAACTGCCACATTGACAACAAGAGCAGCGATGCTAAGGGCAAGCCAGGCCTTGGGGTTGTAGCTTGCCGTGATGCCGAAGGCCGGCATGGCCTGATAGTCCACCGCCAGGGAGAACATGCCGAAGAGCGCAAGCGTCTGCGCGCGGTGCTGGAGCCAGACGCCCCTCTTGATGAGCAGCTCCACCACCGTGCAGGAAATCAAGAGCGCCATACCCGCATACATAGAGCGGGTGGAGATGCTGTTGTAGCAATAGGCCGCGTTCCAGAGGTCATAGGCAATAATCCAGAACCAGAGCTGGTCTGCCCAGACCATGTCCCGGGTCTTGTTCTTTGCCACCTTGATGCCCATCCAGCCGGTCAGGGTGAGCATGAGAATCACGCCAGCCGCCGCGTTGAGCAGATTCCAGGGGCCGCCCAGAAGGGTCAAACCCGCCTCGTCCACCGTGAGGGTTTTCACATTCATGAACACCTCGATATCACGGTAAACGGCCTCGGCAATGTTGAGAACCAGAATCAGCAGGGGGAAGATTGCCGCAAACTTTCTCTCACCCAGCTTGGTGTAACGAATCAGCATAAAGCCCCAGACGCCCGCTAAGGCTGAGAAGGTCTTAATCACGCCGAACCAGGTTTTGCTGGAGGGGCTGTCTACTTTTCCCATGGCGATGAGAGCAACCAGCACAACAGGAGCCACGCAATAGAACAGGATGGCCGCCCATTTGGAGCGCCTTGTGACTTCATTGAGCAAAATTAACGCGAGAATAACGCCAACAAAAGTTAAAATCGTAGTGATTGTATATCCTTGAAAGAAAAATCCCATATTCTCTCCCTCTCCTTCTCTGATTTAGAGTATAATTTCGAGATCGCTGATCGGATATGCCTTACAGGAGTGGATGTAGCCGAACTTCTCGTCCGCCATGCGCAGCATGATACCCTTGGACAGGAACACCCGGCCTGAAACCAGCTTGACCCGGCAGAGGCTGCACTCGCCGCTGCGGCAGCAGACGTTCACGCGGACATTTGCCCGCTCCAGAGCAGTGAGAATGGACTCATTGGCCTTGGCGTCGATGGTTCGCTCGCCAACCTTCAGCTTGAAGACCTCCTGACCGGTGAGCTCCTTTGGCCAGCCGTCCTCCTGCTCAATGTCCCGGCGCGCGCCAAACATCTCACGGCGGATGCGTTTTTCGGGAATACCCAGAGCTTCCAGCTCTTTTTTGCAGAAGTCGTTCATAATCTGGGGGCCGCAGATATAATAGGTGGCTCCATTGAGGTCGGAAATCAGCTTAGAAATCAGCTTGCCATCGATAAAGCCCGTCTCCCCTGCCCAGCCTTGCACTGCGTCGGAGACGACAAGGTGATAGGAGAAGTTGGGGAAGGCCTTGGCATAGCCTTCCAGCTCCTCGTGGAACAGGGCGGCCTCTGCGCTGCGGCAGCCATAAAGCATGGTGACCTGGCGATCCAAGTGCGCCTCAAGAATTTCTCTGAGCATGCTCATGAAGGGGGTGATGCCGCTTCCTCCGGCTAAAAACACAGAGTGCTTTTTATGGAAGACGGGCTGAAAACGGAACACGCCGGCAGGGCCGTTAGCCGAGAACTTATCGCCCACACGAACCTTGTCCAGGAAGTAGTCCGAGACAAAGCCGCCGCTGGTGCGGGCAACGGTGATTTCATAATAGGCACGCTGGCGGGGGGAGGAGCTGATGCTGTAAGGGCGGCTGGTGCGCACGCCGTCAATCTCTGTAAAGATGTTGACGTACTGACCGGCCTCAAAGGGGGGCAGATAGCCGGTTTCGGAGGACAGGCGAAAAACCTTTGCATTCTTGCCGGTGTCCTCAATTGCGCTGACAACGAGAGAGAGCGCCGAAGCGTGGAGCTGAGGCACAATCATCTCCGGCGCCTTGCCCAGGGGCAGCTTATCCAGAGAGACCTTCCGTGTGATGCGGATGTTCTCCATAATTTCCTCGCCGTGTACCAGCGTACCCAGCAGGGTTTCTTTGAGTGTTTTAGCCATCCTTACACCTCCTTGGCAAGCTGTGTTGCCACCTTGTCTGCAAACAAATAGTTGGGGCCGAAGCCGCAAGCATTCACCCAACCGCCGACAAATTCCAGATTTTCAATCTTGCTTTCCGTGGGGAAGAAGAACACCGAGGACATGAGGTCCTGTTCAAAGCCATAGATTGCGCCGCCGGGATGATTCAGATAGCGCATGTGGGTCAGTGGAGTTGCAACCTCCATCTCCTCGATGTGGTCTGTTATGCCGGGGTACATCTTTTCCAACCGCGCAACGATGCGCCTGCCCGCCTCGTACTTTTTCTCGTAGTACTGCTCGGGGCTGAGCTTTTCCCACTCGGTGGCATACTTGAGGGTTCCGGCTGTGATGATGCTGGTTCCCGGAGGGGACACAGAGGGGTCGTCCACGGTGTAGCAGGTGGCAACTAAGGGGTCGTTTCCGGGCAGTAAATCATAGGCGTCCTTAAAGTCCTCGTTTGCGTTTAAGCTCTCGTAGTTCAGTGTGAAGGAGGTGTTAAAGCCAATCTCCTCGGGGGTGCAGTCCAGGCCGATGAAGCAGGTCAGGGCAGAAATTCCCACAGTGTAGGGCTTTAAGTATTCACGGGCGCTGTCGGGAATGTCCTTTTCGTCCAGAAGCGCGCCATAGGTGGACAGGGGGGAAATGTTGGAGATAATCTTCTTCGCCCTGTATTCCACGCCGTTTTCGTCCACAACGCCCACGGCCTTGCCGTTATCTACAAGGATACGCTGGACGCCGCAGTTGAGGCGAACGACGCCGCCCATGCGGCCAACGGCTTCCATAATGGCCTGGTTCATCATCATCGAGGTTCCCTTGAGGTAGAAGGGCTTATCCTCCATGTAGAAGCTGGTGCATTTGGCGAGAATCGCCCAGGGGAAGCGCGCCGGAGGCATGCCCATAAAGCACCAATAGGCACTCAAAGCCAGCTGGAGCTTGGGGGCCTTGAAGAACTCGTCTAAAACCTCCTGGGTGCTCTTCATGGCGTAGTTTGCAAGGGTTGGATACATCCGGGGGAAACCAATTTTCATAATCGCCTTTTTCAGAGCGCCGGGCTCGCCGGTGCTCTGGGCGCTCTTTTCGGCAAAGGCGGCAGACTCCGCGCAGAAGGCGTAAAGTGTCTCAAAATAGCGTAGGATGCTGTCCTTTTCCTCGGGAAACATGGAAATCAGATGAGCCTCGCACTTTTTGCGGTCTGCGGGCAGGGCGATTCCGGTGCCGTCTGGAAAGTTGACCCGGAACAGCTCCTTAATCTCAATCCACTCAATCTGATCCTCGATGCCATAGCGCTTGAACTGCTCCCGCAGGGGACCGGGCTTTTCCGGTGTTCCCATGCTGCTGAGCTGATGCAGGGCGACCTCGAACTCAAATCTGCCCCGACGGAAGCTGGTGCCGCAGCCACCGGGAATATTGTGCTTTTCGAATACGATGACCCGCTTGCCTTTTTCCGCAAGGGTGGCAGCAGAGGCGAGTCCGCCATTTCCCGCGCCGATTACGATCACGTCATAGTTCTGCATTTAGAACCTCCTTGTTTGTTCTGTTTTTTGCAGCGGGGCGCTGCTTGTCTAAAGTAGCTTCAAAGGTAAAGTTCGTGCTCTGTATGTTCTCGTTCCACGGGGAGCTTTGCTCTCCTTGGCCCGTGAAGGACATTGTCAGAAGGTCGCAGAAGTATTCCAGCGCGTGCTGAATCACACGGTTTTTGTTATTTTGCTTTCGCGTCTGCACGGTGCAGCCTCCTATTCTCGAAAAAAATAGGGCTGTCATGCGGACTGACAATTTGATTATAATGCCGCTTTCCACCGATTGCAAGAGTCATTGCGAAAAAAATATCAAGCTTGTTTATTTTGTAACATGCCTGAAGTTTTTTTTATAGAATATGCACAGTATCGCACCCTATTCAAAAAACACTTTACAAATACAACTTCAGGTTGTATTATAGGAATGAGGTGAAAATCATGCTCTCAAAAAGACTCAAACAGCTGCGTCGCGACCAGAAGCTCACCCAGGGCGACCTGGCGCAGCGCTTTGGGGTGACCCAGCAGGCCATTGCAAAATGGGAGGCTGGACGCGCCCTGCCAGCGCCCGAAACAATTTCCCGCATTGCGGAATTCTTCGGTGTGACAGCAGATTTTCTGCTGGGTCTATCCGAGCGTCTGCTCCCGCTTGGCCCTGCCTCCAATGTGAAGATTGTCGGCGCAGTAAAGGCCGGCTACAACGCTTTCGCCCTGGAGGAGGACTTGGGCACAGCCCTCGCCGAGGTGGAGGACGGGTCGGAATACCGCTACCTGGTCGTAAAGGGCGACTCCATGGCCCCCTTCATCCGGGAAGATGATTTGGCGCTTGTCCGCCTCCAGTCCAGCCTAAAAAACGGCGACTTGGGCGTTGTCATTGACGGAGACGGCGAGGCCACCTTGAAGCAATACTACTACTCCAACGGGACAGTCACCCTTGTCCCCTTCAACGAGGCCTATGAGCGCGTCACCCTTCAAGGAGATGCCTTGGAGCGGCTCATTATTTTCGGTAAGGTTATAGAAACTAAGACAAAATGGTGACGGGGGCAAACCGATGGATTTAACAGAAAAACTAACCATCCTGGCAGACAGCGCCAAGTATGACGCGGCCTGCACCTCCTCCGGCGCAAACCGCCCGGGAAAAACCGTCACCGCCGGCTGCTGCCACTCCTTTTCCGCAGACGGCCGGTGCATCAGTCTCCTAAAGGTGCTGATGACAAACTATTGCATCTACGATTGCAAATACTGTGTAAATCGCGCCTCCAACGACTGCCGCCGCACGGCCTTTACCCCTGAGGAATTGGCCGAACTGACGATGGAGTTTTACCGGCGCAACTATATCGAGGGGCTTTTTCTCTCCAGCGGCGTGCTCCGCAGCCCGGACTATACCATGGAGCGGATGATTCAGGTGCTGGAGCTCCTGCGTTACCGCCACAATTTCTGGGGATATGTCCACGCAAAAGCCATCCCCGGCGCCTCCCCCGAGCTTGTGCACCGTCTGGGACTTTTGGCCGACCGCCTCAGCATCAATGTGGAGCTGCCCAGCGAACAGAGCCTGAATCGCCTTGCTCCAAACAAACCGCGAAAGGCCATCTTTGCGCCGATGCAGCAGATTTGCCAGGAGGCAGCGCAGAGTCGTCAGGAGCTGGTCGTCTACAAAAAAGCGCCCCAATTCGCACCGGCGGGGCAGTCCACCCAGATGATCGTCGGCGCTTCCCCCGAGACGGACTACCAGATTATCACGCTGGCCTCTGCCATGTACGGCAAGTATGACCTTAAGCGGGTTTTCTACTCGGCTTATATCCCCGCCGTGGAGGACACCCTGCTGCCTGCCCTGGACGCAAAACCGCCCCTTCTCCGGGAGCACCGCCTCTATCAGGCCGACTGGCTGATGCGGCAATACGGCTTTGGGGCAGAGGAGATTTTAAGCCCCGAAACGCCGAACTTTAACCCCTATCTCGACCCCAAATGCAACTGGGCAATCAACAATATGCAGGAATTCCCCGTGGATGTGAACGCCGCCCCCTTAGAGCGCCTATTGCGAGTTCCCGGCGTCGGTCCCACCAGTGCGCGGCGCATTGTAACGGCACGGAGAAACGGTCGATTGGGGCTTACAGAGCTGAAAAATATCGGTGTGGTTCTCAAGCGGGCGCAGTATTTTATCCGCTGCACCGACTGGCCGCCAAGCGCTCGGCCGGACAAGCAGCTGACCATTCGGGCGCTGATTGACCCGCAGGTCTACGCCTACGGCATGGAGCAGCTTTCCCTGTTTTCGGACAGTCCCGGCGCGCAGAAGCTGCCCACCGCCCGAGACGTAAAGTCAATCACCGAGGCTGTAGAGGAGGCGGTGCTATGTCTGGCAGTAAGCCTTTAGCCTTTCCCGCCGACCTTATCTACGTCTATGACGGGAGCTTTGACGGCCTTTTATGCTGTGTGTTTGAGAGCGTTTACAGCCACCAGCTCCCCTCCGGAATTCTGCGCGGGGACGACGCACTGCCGCTGCTCTATGAGATTTGCACGATTGTCACAGACCCCGCAAAGGCCGAACGGGTGCGCGCCTCCATCCCCGCCAAAATCTCCGACCGTGCCCTGGAGCTTGTGTCCACGGTGTTCTGTAGCTGCCTTGAAAATAAGGAGCTGCGGATTCTCGAATTCCTCCTGCAGGGCTACCGGGAGGGCGGCGGCCTCTGCTCCAAGCTGGGCGACGCCGTAACAGCGCCGCTTCTCCACGCGGAGCGGCACCTTCTGGGCGAGGCCTACCTGCTCCGCGGCTTCGTCCGCTTTGCCGACGTGGGCGGTGCGCTGGTGGCGGTAATCACTCCGAAAAACTATGTCCTGCCCTTTTTTGCCCAGCATTTTGTCCTGCGGTATCGGGAGGAACAGTTTATGATTTTTGATAAAACCCACCGAGCAGCGCTAGTTTATCAGAACGGCAGAGCCGAAATCCTCCAGGTCGATCACATGGCCTTCCCCGAAATTTCAGAGGGTGAGGCGCGGTATCAGGCGCTTTGGAAACGGTTTTATCACACCATCTCCATTGAGAGTCGCGAAAATCCCCGCTGCCGAATGAGCCACATGCCCAAGCGGTATTGGGAAAATATGCTGGAGGTCAGTGATTTGGTGCCTCCGTCCAGCAGCTGAGGGCAGCGCTTCATCCATGCGCTGGGCAACAAAAAAACACAACCCTTTGGGATTGTGTTTTTTTCTTTCCGCTATCTTCCGAAGGGAGAATCCTCCAGGCGGACAAAATAGCCCTGGTTGTGGCTGCAGACCGGACAGGCCTGGGGGGCGCCGGTGCCCTGGTGCACATGCCCGCAGTTTAAGCAAATATATTCGATGGGCGTGTCGTTTTCAAATAGGTGGTTGCTCTGCATCAGCTGGGCATACCGGGCAAAACGCTGGCTGTGCACCTGCTCAATTTCTGCAATCATATAAAAGGACTGGGCGATATTGGCAAAGCCCTCCTCCTGCGCCTTGTCGCCGAAGGATTTGTAAATCTGGTCATGCTCGGCGGCCTCATGCTGAGTGGCAAGCTGTAAAAGCTCCAGGAGGTTATTGGAATTGTCCACCGGATAATCGGCGCAGATTGAAATCTCCTGCCCATGAAACTCCTTTAGATGGTTATAGAACACCTCCGCGTGTTCCTTTTCCTGATTGCCGGTATAGTGGAACAGCCAGTATAGAACCTCAAGCTTTTGGTTTTTTGCGTGGCCTGCTGCAAGCTCATAGCGCCGCCAGGCCTGGCACTCTCCCGCAAAGGCCTTTAAAAGATTTTCTTTCGTAACGCTGTCTTTGAGAGCGACCATTTTTTCATTCCTCCTGTATCTTTGGCTTTGTTCGCCTTGTTGAGATTATTATGACCCCTTACCCGAAATTTATGAAAAGGCAGGCGCTTCGTTTCTCGCAGCGAACAAAAAATGAGCACTTCCCTTTGTGCGGTGTTGCCCTTATACAAAATTCCCTTTATTTTTCACTTGTTCTTAATTTTCCAATACGATATACTTATGTTTAGATTTACCAGGGAGGTGCTGTATGGCACAGGGAGTT
>CAYXNK010000101.1:0-8450 GCA_964466395.1 uncultured Oscillospiraceae bacterium
TGGGCTCGCTCCGTCCTCTGACCCGCTGACGCGGGAAAGCTCCGTCTGCTTACTTCGTAACGCAGACTACTCGCTGCGACGAGGTAGAAGTTAAGGGAACGAAAGACGAAAGACGTAAAGACGGGGATTGCCCGGGACGCGCAAAAGCGCCGTCCCCGCGTCCCCGTCTTTGCGTTTCCACCCCCCGTCCCGCGCCGTCGGGGGGTGCAGGGGGCGCGGCGCGGGCGCCGCCCTGCTCGTGGGGTTCCAAGGGGTCAGCGAAATGACCCTTGGTCGCTTTTTCTTTCAGGCTCCACCCGGTTTCTTTTTGACGAAATCAAAAAGAAATGGGGTGGAAGGCTAGCAAGTCTGCTTGCACTTAACAACAAGAAAAAACGTAATAACCCCGCAATCCCTCTTGCCCTTACTCAGAATAATAACAAATATGAAATCAAAAAAAGAGCTGTTGCGCAAGCATCTTCCGATGCCATGCCAACAGCCCCTTTATTCTAGTTGTCTTTCCCCTTACAACGATTGGCAAAATCCAAGAGGTTCTTTCCGTAATCCGACATTTTAATAGATTCCGCAACAGAGAGAAGCTTTTCATGGCTGATTAAGCCCCGACGATAGGCAATCTCTTCCAGGCAACCGATTTCTTCCCCTGTTTTTTTCTTATAGTCCCGTATGGCACAGGCGGCGTCCAAGAGGCTCGTTGCGTTGCCGGTATCAAACCAGGCGATATTTTGCTCCAACGGCACCACATGGAGGTCGTCCATCGCCAGATAGCTGGAGTTGACTGAGGTGATTTCCAGCTCACCCCGGGCAGAGGGCTGCACGCTCTTGGCAAGCTCTGTCACTTGGCTGTCATAAAAATATAGGCCGGGGATGATATAGTTTGACTTTGGATGTTGGGGTTTTTCTTCGATGCTGATGACCCTTCCTCCCGGGTCAAACTCCACCACGCCGAAGGGCCGGGGATCTTCCATATAGCATCCAAACACCGTGGCGCCCGCCTTGTTTTCCTTGGCCTCCATAAGCTTTTCCTGAAGCCCCTCCCCAAAGAAAATATTGTCCCCCAGGGCAAGACAACAGCGGTCGCCGCCGATAAAGTTCTCCCCCAGGAGAAAGGCGTCGGCGATGCCACGCCGCTCATACTGCTTCATATAGGTGATGTTCACGCCGAAACGCTCTCCCCTACCCATTAGGTGCTCGAACTGCTCTTGCATATCCGGCGGGACGATAATCAGAATCTCCGTGACGCCCAGTTCAATCAGAAGCGACAGCGGATAATAAATCATCGGCTTGTCATATACAGGTAGCAGCGGCTTGCAAACCGAGTGCGTAATGGGGTAAAGCCGCGTACCCTTTCCTGCCGCAAGAATAATTCCCTTCATATTTCCCTCCGCATACAGAAATAAATGCAAGTTTTTGGTCAAACACTGGTCTTTTCCCGCTTTATTTTACTATTTTCTCCTTGAGTATACCACAGACCACGAAAGAAGCATAGCCAGTTCTTTCCAACAAAATGCCTTAAAACTTTATTATTATTTCCATAACTTTTGTGAATCTCGGCGATATGTTCGAATGGTGCGGATGACTGCAAACCTTTGTGCTCATTACACAAGTTAGGGGGAAAAAAGTTTGCAATATGTTCAAAAAAGCATTGAATTTTGCATAAAGATAGTTTATGATTTGTCTTGCTGAGAAAAAACAAACTCAGCTGAGGTAAGAATTTGAGGAGTGAATATTCAATGCAAAACTATTTCTGGATAGGCTTCGCTGGCGCCTTCATTGCGCTTCTGTATGCCTTTGTGCAGAGCCGCAAGGTTCTCTCGTATTCAGAGGGCAACGAAACAATGAAAAAAATCGCGTCGGCAATCCGCAGCGGTGCAAACGCCTATTTAAGGCGTCAGTACAAGTCCGTTGCAATCTTCTTCGTAGCCATGGCACTAATTCTCTGCGTCCTCGCGTATTTCGGAATGGTCTCGAAATTTGTCCCCATCTCTTTCCTGACAGGCGGAATCTATTCCTCTCTGGCGGGATACATCGGAATGAAAATTGCAACTTCTGCAAACGCCAGAACCGCGCAGGCCGCCTCCGAGAGCCTGAACAAGGGACTCAAGGTCGCCTTTTCCTCCGGCTCCGTCATGGGCTTTACTGTTGTTGGCCTAGGTATTCTGGACATCACGCTTTGGTTTGTAATCCTGCGCTACGGCTTCCATTGTGAGGCCAACGAGATTGCAAACACGATGGTCATGTTCGGCATCGGCGCCTCTGCTGCTGCCCTCTTTGCCCGTGTGGGCGGTGGCATCTTTACCAAGGCAGCAGACGTCGGCGCAGACCTTGTTGGCAAGGTTGAGGCCGGCATCCCCGAAGACGATCCCAGAAACCCCGCAACCATCGCCGATAACGTGGGTGACAACGTGGGCGACGTTGCCGGTATGGGCGCAGACCTCTATGAGAGCTATGTGGGCTCCATTCTCGCAACCTTTGCCATCGGCGCAACTGCCGGTTATGGCTGGAACGGCATGTTCCTGCCCCTGGCTCTGGCCGTTGCCGGAATCATCGCCTCTGCCATCGGAACCATGTTCATCCGCACCGGCGAAAATGCCTCTCAGATGGAGCTGCTCCGCACCCTTCGCCGCGGCACCTATATTGCCGCAGCCCTGGCCGCCATCTCCGCTGTACCCCTGACCTACTATATTATGAAGGATATTGAAGGCTGCAGCTGGATCGGCATCCTCATCTCCATCTTCTCCGGACTGTTGGGCGGCGTACTCATCGGCTATTTCACCGAGTACTTTACCTCCGATACATACAAACCCACCCAGGAGCTTGCGGAAGCCTCCCAGACAGGTGCCGCCACCCTCATCATCGGCGGCATATCCCTGGGTCTGCGCTCTGTTGTTGCCCCTGTCCTCGTGGTCAGCGCTGCCGTTCTGGTAAGCTTTATCTGCTCTGGCGGAATGCAGTCCTTTAACAGCGGCCTCTACGGCATCGGCATCGCCGCTGTGGGCATGCTCTCCACCCTGGGCATTACCCTTGCCACCGACGCTTACGGCCCTGTTGCCGACAACGCCGGCGGTATCGCGGAAATGTCCGGCCTGCCCCACGAGGTTCGTGAGCGCACAGACGCGCTGGACAGCCTTGGCAACACCACAGCCGCTACCGGAAAGGGCTTTGCCATCGGCTCCGCCGCTCTGACTGCCCTTGCTCTTCTGGTCTCCTATGTCGATATTGCAAAAGTGCAGCTGGAGGCTATTGGAAAAACTCTCGACCTCTCTCTCACAAACCCCGCCGTCCTGATTGGACTGTTCGTGGGCGCAATGCTCGTGTTTCTGTTCTCCGCCATGACCATGAGCGCTGTTCAGCGTGCCGCTCAGACCGTTGTTATGGAGGTTCGCCGCCAGTTTAGAGAAATTGCCGGCATCATGGACCACACCACAGAACCCGATTACGCAAACTGTGTTGACCTCTGCACCCAGGGCGCACTGAAGGAAATTGTCGCGCCCTCCCTGCTGGCCATCGCTGTTCCCATCGTCACCGGCCTGCTGATTGGCCCTGCCGGCGTTGTGGGTCTTCTGGGTGGAACTATCGTCACAGGCTTTGTGATGGCGGTCTTCATGTCCAACGCAGGCGGCGCCTGGGATAACGCCAAGAAGTACATTGAAGCCGGAAACCTCGGCGGCAAGGGCAGCGATTGCCACAAGGCAGCCGTCATCGGCGACACCGTTGGCGACCCCTTCAAGGACACCTCCGGCCCCAGTCTGAACATCTTAATCAAGCTCTGCACCACGGTTTCCATCGTCTTTGCAGGCCTGATTGTCAGCTTCTCTCTGCTGTAAACCCCACAAAATTGCAACCAGGGCGGCTCATTTGAGTCGCCCTGGTTTTTTATGCCTTGTTTTATTTTTCCGCATTCATGGAAAGATAGGCGTTGATGAAACCGTCAAGCTCTCCGTCCATCACGGCATTGATGTTACCGTTTTCGAAGTTTGTCCTGTGATCCTTTGCCAAGGTATAGGGCATGAACACATAGGAGCGAATCTGGCTGCCCCACTCAATCTTCATCTGGACGCCCTTGATATCGTCAATCTTTTCCAGGTGCTGCCGCTCTTTAATCTCCGCCAGGCGCGCCCGGAGCATGCTCATGGCGTTGTCCCGGTTCTGGTGCTGGCTGCGCTCAGTCTGGCAGGAGACCACAACGCCCGAGGGAATGTGGGTAATGCGGATGGCGCTCTCTGTCTTGTTGACGTGCTGACCGCCTGCGCCGGAGCTGCGATAGGTGTCCACCTTTAAGTCCTCGGGGCGGATTTCAATATCACCGTCGTCCGTAATCTGGGGCATGACCTCCACGGCGGCAAAGCTTGTGTGCCGCCTGCCCGAGGAATCGAAGGGCGAAACCCGCACCAGGCGGTGGATGCCGTGTTCGCTTTTTAGGTAGCCGTAGGCATTTTCGCCCTCAATGGCGATGGTTGCGCTTTTGATTCCCGCCTCTTCCCCGTCCAGATAATCCAGCACCTTGTAGGAAAAGCCGTGGCGCTCCGCCCAACGCAGATACATGCGGTAGAGCATCTGCGTCCAGTCCTGCGCCTCTGTGCCGCCCGCGCCGGCGTGGAAGGACAAAATGGCGCCGGAGCCGTCATATTCGCCGGAGAGCAGGGTGGAAAGGCGGGCCTCCTGGAGCTTTTTTTCAAAGCTCCCATAGCCTGTGACCAACTCCTCCAGCAGGGACTCGTCGTTTTCTTCAATCGCCATCTCGCAGATGGCATAGAGGTCCTCGAAGGCATTCTCCATCTTCTGAAAGCCGGCCAGCTTGTTTTTCAGCTGCTTTGTCCGCTTCAAAACTTTTTGAGAGTTTTCCAGGTTGTCCCAAAACCCCGGCTCCTCCGCCTGATTCTCCAGCCCCACCAGCTCCTCCCGTGCGGAATTTAACTTGAGGGCTGCGCCCAAGCTCTGGAGGGTGGGCTTGATGTTGTTCAATTTTACCTTGTATTCTTCAAATTCAAGCATCTATGTTCATTCCTTTTTCTAGGTAAAAATTCAAGATTTCTTGCTTTAATATCGCAAATCATCTTTTGGCATGGCTTATAGTATATACAAAACTCTCAGAATTGTAAATATTTTTTCATAAATACAGACATTTCTGCCCATTTAAACCAAAACGAAAGTTTTCCATCAAAAACTTTTGATAAGGACTTTAATTTAAAGCTTATCTTTGCTATAATTATCATAGTGAAAAAGGGCGCTGTCTGCGCCTTAAGATTATATGAAATAGAGAGGACGATAGAAGTGATTCCACATGGCAAGGAAATCAAGGTTTTTGCCGGTAACTCGAACCCCACACTGGCACAGGGGGTCTGCAAAAAGCTGAATCTTGAGCTGGGTAAGTCCATCGCAAGCGCTTTTTCGGACGGTGAGATTTCCATTTCTATTAATGAGCCCGTCCGGGGAGCCGATGTTTTTATCGTGCAGTCCACCTGCACCCCGGTCAACAACAACCTGATGGAAATGCTCATTATGATAGATGCGATGCGCAGAGCTTCCGCGGGGCGCATCACCGCTGTTATGCCTTATTTCGGCTATGGCCGCCAGGATCGAAAGGCCAAGAGCCGCGACCCCATTTCCGCAAAGCTCGTTGCAAACCTGATTACCAAGGCAGGCGCCGACAGAGTTCTCACCATGGATCTCCACGCCTCCCAGATTCAGGGCTTTTTTGACATCCCCGTTGATAACCTCTTGGGCAGTCCCCTGTTTGCAAACTATTATATCAACAAGTTCGGCATCGGAAACCCCGACTGCGTCACCGTCTCTCCCGATGTGGGCAGCGTTGCTCGCGCGCGAAAGTTTTCCCACAAGCTAGGTCTGAATCTAGCCATTGTGGACAAGCGCCGGGAAAAGGCCAACAGCTCCGAGGTCATGAACATCATCGGCTCTGTGGAGGGCCAAACCGTGATTATGTTAGACGATATGGTCGACACCGCCGGCAGTCTTTGCAATGCGGCGAAGGCGCTCGTCGAAATCGGCGGCGCAAAGGAAATCTATGCCTGTGCCACCCACGGTGTGCTCTCCGGCCCCGCAATCTCACGCCTCAATGAGAGCTATATCAAGGAGCTTCTGCTTTTGGACACCATCCCCACCGAGGCCGGCGCCGGCTGTGAAAAACTTAAGTACCTCTCTGTGGACTCCCTGTTTGCCGAGGCCATTGACCGCATTTATGAGGAGGTCTCCATCTCCTCCTTATTCGATTGATTTTTTACCACCGTTCCCTTATTCTTTTGCCGGAGGGGGCAGCGCTTTTGCCCTTTCCGGACGATACCCGCAGCCTGAATACCGGGCGAGAAAGGATCCAGGCTATGTTCTTGAAACGAAACGCCGGCGGCGTTGACTGGCTCGTTGTCTTTCTGGGAAACCAGGGCAGCAAGTATGCGGGCACCCGCCACAACGTCGGCTTTATGACCGCCGATAAGCTTGAAAAAAATGAGAACATCAAAATTAGTAGGCTTAAATTTTCCTCACTGACCGCGCAGTGCGCGCTGGGGGGGACAAGGGTCCTGCTGCTCAAGCCCCAAACCTTTATGAATCTCTCCGGCAACGCCGCAGGCCCCGCAGCGGCCTATTACAAAATCCCGCCGGAGCGGGTTCTTGTGGTTTGTGACGATATTTCTCTCCCCGTGGGTAAGCTCCGCATCCGCACAAAGGGCTCCAGCGGCGGACACAATGGGTTAAAAAGTCTGATTTCCGCCCTGGGAACCGAGGATTTCCCGCGCATCAAAATCGGCGTGGGCGCTCCCGCTTCCAACGAAAAGGAGGAGGACGTGATTCACTGGGTGCTGAGTACTTTTTCTGGCAAAGAGGCCGTCCTGATTGACGAAATGTGTGAAAAAGCGGCACAGGCCATTTCTGTGCTGATCAATGAGGGCGCTGAGAAAGCCATGAATACGTTTAACTGACAGCGGGTGTATTTTTCCGCTGTTTTTTGCAAATATACCCCCATTTTACACTGATTTTCGGACTTTTATATGCTTTTTATTACTAAAAAGGTTGTGACTCACCTATGCCAAACACCAAAACCGAAGCCTTTTACACTCAGTTTTTCGCCGGGGATTGCAGCCGCGCTGGCGCGTATTTAGGTGCGCACCTGACGGAAACCGGCGCAGTTTTCCGCGTTTGGGCGCCGTGCGCCAAATGGGTCTCTGTGACCGGTGACTTTTGCGGCTGGGCAGCGAACCTGCACCCCATGAACCGGGGTGAGGGCGGCGTCTGGGAGCTGGAAATTCCCGGCCTCTCTGAGGGAACGGCATATAAATTCGCCATTGGCGCAGAGGACGGGCAGACCCTCTGGAAGGCCGACCCCTATGCCCGCTTTGCCGAGCTTCGCCCCGCCTCGGCCTCCATCCTCCGCAGCATCGACGGCTACGACTGGGGTGACGAAAGGTGGCTTGCACACCGGCGAAGAAAAAAAGTCTACGACAACCCTTTGAACATCTATGAGGTGCATCTTGGCTCCTGGAGACAGAAGCCCGACGGCAGCTTTTTAAGCTACCGGGAGCTGGCGGAGACCCTCGTCCCCTATGTGAAAGACCTGGGCTTCACCCATATTGAGCTGATGCCCATCACGGAATATCCTTATGACGCCTCCTGGGGCTATCAGTGCACCGGTTATTTTGCCGCCAGCTCTCGTTACGGCAGCCCCCATGACCTGATGTATCTCATCGATTCCTGCCATAGGGCGGGTATCGGCGTGATTATGGACTGGGTTCCCGCCCACTTCCCCAAGGACCCCCACGGCCTTGTGGAGTTTGACGGCACTCGCCTTTATGAGGACTCCGACCCCTGCATGGCCGAGCACCCCAGTTGGGGCACCCGCATTTTCGACTACGCCAAGGGCGAGGTGAAAAGCTTCCTCATCTCCTCCGCCCTTTTCTGGCTGGAGCAGTACCACATTGACGGTCTGCGGGTAGACGCGGTCGCTTCCATGCTCTATCTTGACTACAGCCGCGAGGCGGGGCAGTGGGTTCCAAACCAGTATGGAGGCCGAGAAAATCTGGAGGCGATTGAGTTTATCCGCGCCCTCAACACCAGCGTTTTTACCGCTCATCCCGATGTGCTTATGATTGCAGAAGAATCCACTGCCTGGCCCCTGGTCTCCCACCCCGTGGACGAGGGCGGTCTGGGCTTCAACCTCAAGTGGAATATGGGGTGGATGAACGACATTACTCACTATATGAAGCTCGACCCCTATTTCCGCCAGTTCAATCATAAGGACATCACCTTCTCTCTCATGTACGCCTTTTCGGAAAACTTTGTTCTTCCTCTCTCTCACGACGAGGTGGTGCACATGAAGGGCTCTTTCCTGAATAAAATGCCGAGTCCCTATGAGGAGCAGTTCTCCGGGGTCAGGGCGTTTTATATGTATATGCTGGCCCATCCGGGGAAAAAGCTCCTGATGATGGGCAGCGAATTTGGTC
>CAYXNK010000102.1:0-8278 GCA_964466395.1 uncultured Oscillospiraceae bacterium
GGTACTCCAGCCATTCCTGATACTTCATGTCTTTCGTAGATACCAGTACATTTGCGTTCATTTTTTAACACTCTCCTTTTTTCTAAAATGGGGCATCTGTGCTTTCATTCCTTCTGCTACGACTGTAGATATTGGCTTCACCATACAACTGCAATTCCAGCATGGATATTCTGGCAAGTAAACTCGCCAGAATCTGCATGGTTCCTGAGTTGAGCTGCTCTCTGTTTTGCAGTTTATCTGCAAGGGCTGTTAGATCTGAATACTGCCGGGATAAATCCGTGATGTTCTTTGCCATAATTTCACCTCCTTTCGGTTTGATGTGAACGCCTCTCACCGTTCTTTTTCTCTGTTAAAAATGGGCATAAAAAAAAGCAGGTCCGCAGACCTGCGTTTATAGCGGTAACAATATAGGGGTGGGTTCGTTAGGAATTTATAGAGGTTTGCTTATATACCCTATACCCCACCGATTATATTAAGTATTTTGCCCCCATTGAGACTTAAAAAAAATGTTTGATGAATACCCTTCCTCAAAGCTATTATTGAAATATCAGGTAATTACATTAATAGATCATCCAGAAACTCTGACGCTGGGTCAACTCCGGTTACTAAAAGATGATCTCTTGCACGAGTGCAAGCAACATAAAGCAAATGGCGCTCTGTATTATATACTTCCTCCAGATCAGAATCATCGCTGGCAGCTTCTATCCTCTCCTGTAAAGGAATGACTTCATCATTACAACACATAACAACTACCGCTTTGAACTCTAATCCTTTAGCTAGGTGCATCGTACTTATAGATACACAATTTCCTACTATATCTATGTTTTCATCTATTACCTTATAAGGAAGACTTGTAAAATCCACTGCCGCGCACGCGTTTGGAATCTCTGCTGAAGACCTAACAAAAATGCCAATTTCCCGTAGGCTAATTCCTTCATCAATTCTTTTTGCAAGCCATTCACTAACTACTTCTACCTCTGAGTCGTTATTCCCCAGGATCTTAATTATTGGCATAGGTCCGTTAAACAGAGATATGGTACCTTTACGCACCTCAGTATTTCCGTCAACATCCGCCAACTCTGGAGATAGTAATCGATCAGCCTGTGTTCTTATTTGGTGTGATGTACGGTAATTAATACGCAGCGTTTTGGAACGTCCCCTTATATCAATCCCAAGAGCCTTCCAAGAAAACGGTGCCCGAAATATTCTTTGACCCAGATCACCAGTAAAAAACAAGCTGTTAGGTTGACCTTTTCCAAGTGCAGCTAAGAACCGTAACTGAGGAACACTAATATCTTGTGCTTCATCAACTACCGAAAAGTCAAAGGGCGGTTGTTTTCTAGTAGTAAGACCGTCAGCTAGTTGGTTGAACATAGAAGCTTCTGTTATCATTCCATGTGCACTAATCTTAGCCCGTACTCGTTCCAGAACTCGCCAAATCTTAGCACGTTGTGCCTCATTCAGCCGTCGTTTCTTACCTACGCGGACAACATCTTTATAGGTCTCCCAGCTATGTAATTGCCAAGCATCAACGACCTCTTGCCATTCCTTTAATAGTACATAAAAACTAAATTGCTGTTCGCCCGTTTCCTGCATAGCTTCCAATATATACTTTTTTGTAACTTCCGGTGTTACAATTAAAGGTTTTCCGATATTCAATTCATATAACCTACGACCAAGAACAGTTATGGAGTGAATTTCCAGGCGTTCAAAAACTCGCGGCTCATTACCAATCAAAACTCTCATTTTACTTCTGAGCGCATTAGCTAAGGGCTCAGAAAATGTAGTAAGCAGCACTCTAGCATCAGGGTTTTTCCTCGCCAAGAAAACGGCTCTATGCAAAGCCACTATAGTCTTCCCTGTTCCAGCTGAACCAGAGACGCGTACTGGGCCGCTGTAGTCTTGTTCTACCATTTGTCTTTGTTCTGGATGCAAAAATACCGACCACTTTTCCCAAGGATACTCAAGTGCACGTTCCAGCTCTTCGCTGCTGTTCATTACTCTAAAACGACGTAAAGCATCTGGATGTTCAAAAGGATCGATGTTCCCTGCGAGAGCTTGTGTAGCTTGCGGCGTAATTCCTACTGCAAGATTTAGTAAGGCCTCTGCGGCTTCATTGGGCAGGTGTGATGCTAATTCAAGAACACTATCCTCGTTAGCTTCTCGCACTAAGCCTAACCAATCTACCGGTACCCCGTAGCTAAGCAAATCTTCATCAGTTACATCAGTAAATAGCGGAGGTTTAGGTATTAATGCCTCGTCAGTTTCTATAAACTGGGGAACAGATATCTCTCTTACTGTTTCTCGTATCTCAACTAATTGAGCCGCTCCTGTGGTTGGATGGGTCTCTATTTTCCTACGCTCTGCCCAGCGATAAGCATTATCATGATGGTCAACATAGCAAAGTAGCAAGCAACCATCTGTGCGATGTACTATTAGCCTGATATCATCTGTAACCCGTACTGACCAGAAACGCCTATCCCTGGTTCGTTCCAGCCTATGAAACTGCATTCCTGGGCTTGTTAAATTAAGCTGAAGATCGAAGGCAGTCATTTTAACAGCCTTCTGTTCTTCGTTGGTCAGCTTGTCCAAACTCTCAGTAAACGTATCTGCTATGCGAAATTCCATGGTTTCATCTCCGGCAAGTAAACTTTTAACCCATTAGATCAAATCTATTTCGAATTGTTTCGAATAAGAGCGCAGCGCGATCGAGAACAGAGTCATCCAGCAAAGTCCCTTTTTCAGCCCAATCAGAAACAAGCCTGATTGCAACAGACGGCTTCCATCCATCTGGAAGCTGAATTGATAATTGTTTAGCACAAGCTCTAATCTGATCTGGCAAACTACCTGCCTTTCTATTATCTTCAAAGAGCACTATTTCGTGATTTATTAAAGCCGAAACCGCTGGAATAATAATGTCTTCACCTAAAATATCTTCTATTTCAACTTTGTCTCCATCACGGCCAAGCACCTCATCCAGCATTACGACAGCCTCTTCGTATCCAGCATACAACTCTTTAAGTAAGATGTCTCTGCGAACTCTTCCAGCATCATCTCCATCCAACAACACTAAAGGACATACCTCTTGACCTAAGAAGAGTGATGCAATGTGACCAACCAGTTTGGTCCCACCACAAGGTGTTATATACACATCATCAGGAAGAGAAAGACGGTTGGTGCGGTGGCACTGATGAGCTAAAGCATGAAGATAATAATATTCACTCATTCCTTCAACAAGAATATTCTTCTTATGCCGAAACAGTCCGCGAACCATTGCGTAACCAGCTGCAGCTTGTAGTGGGAAAATGGTTTCGCGATCCTTTGGCCAGCTGTCAATGCTGATCCTTGAGTGGCCGCTATCATCTTCTGTAACTGGGCGAACTCTATGAATATGCTCCCCATCAATCAAAAAGGGTGAATGTGTCGTGTATAATAGCTGATTCTTTTCCGAAAGGTTCTCAAAAAAAGTTATTAATTCCTGCTGCGCAGTTGGATGTAAATTTAGACCAGGCTCGTCCAGTAATAGAACAGCATCCTTATGCCCTTCTTCAGATTCAACCAGAAAAACTAAATAGAACGAAAAGAACCATTGAAATCCCTTACTCCGGTCTTCGAGTTCAACCTTAACTCCAGGCCGCCTATCATCGGCAACCCAGATTCTGAAATAGTTACCGTCCGCTTGATAATCAATACTATGCCGTCGTTGCCCATACCATTGATTAAATCTATTGGTAATGTCAAGAGAAGCGGAATTCAACTTAATTGATCGTAGTTCTTTATTCTTCTGATCCTGTTTAATAACATCATCGCTAGGTTGCTGGCCCTTGTTCAGTATCTGCAGTGATTGCTCTATACCTAAATCATGGATCTCTTTTGCTGTTAAATTAACATGCTTGAACATTGCGTTAATCGTACGTACTCGCGGGTTATTTGGATTCCTAGACAACTCGTTCAGAAATTCCGGAAGGTAAATAGCGCTATCCAGTATCCCATAATTATCAAAGTAAATGAATACAGGCAGCCTTTCCTTAACCATTTCTGTCATTAATTCCTTAGGAGAAGCCGATTTAGCTTTGCTCAACAATGGATCTATAATAGAAAGCAAACTTTCAATTATGTCTGCCGTTATGGGTTTAGCATATTGTTCTATCTCCTGTCGAATTGTAGAAAGAAGTGTAATACCTTCCTGGCTACGTAAGTCTTCAATAATAGCTATCTTCTCTTTCCATCCGGATGCCCATCCAGCAAGGTCAGTGCGTAAAGCTTGGGTAGTATCTTCTTCTTCAGGAGAAGGTGCCTCTAATCTACGTACTTTACCTGCAAATTTTTCTACTTCTTGAATAAGTTCTGTAGTTTCAATTGCTCCACTTTCTATATCAGGTTCAAATTCTACAGTGAAATTACCATCATAATACCTGGTACAAACTATTATTTCTGGAACTTGCTTACCCTCTAGAATCTCGCTAATTTGCGACTTTAACAACTCATCAGCTTGAAATTTTACTGAACATACAGGCCAATCTGCTCCATTTTCATAATCACTGGTGAATCGGTCTCGGGGAAATTCCCTTTGGGGGTTATAAGGTTCAGGCGTGGCCGGATTGAACTTATGTAACGCTTTTAATAGGGCGGTCTTTCCTGATTCATTACGTCCTACGAAAGCGGTTACTCGTTCAAGTGGAATCCACCCGCTATCATCGATATTTCGGAAGTTTTGCACCTTAAAAGATATAGCCTTAATCATAATTAGCCCTCCCATAAAAAAGATATAATTGTATTAGGCTTATTAAACCCGAAAAACTTTCATTACTTCATCGCCCAAGTGGTTTATGACCTTAACAGCAATACGGCCACTTTGGGGTTTGCTGAATGGCCGGGAAATGTCGCTGTTTAGGGTTTCCCATGCTTCCTGGTTTATCTCAGCTTTTAAGGTAGTCTTCAGAGCCTTGTAAGGATCGTTGGCACCAAGGAAGTAAGCGTGGCGTACGAAGAAGCTTTCTTCATTGTAGTCGGTATCTATGAACCAGCAGGCTATTCCATCTGGACCATCACTTCTGACTTCACCAGTGTTAGGATGAAATACATCAACACCATTGATTTTCACTAAGATTTTCCCATCTTCAGTTTCTATAATATCTACATCAGGCTCGCCAAAAATAACAAACAGATTGCCTTTACCAGTATTCTTTAAGTCATCAGCCATGTGCAGGTCGGCATTCATTCTGGCTTTTAGTACCGGTAAGCGACCGAGTTTCTTAAATTCCGAGGAGTGTGCATCATAATTAAACGCACAGGTAATCAACACATCGAAATCAGCATCGCCAGCTTCGCGGGCGGCTGCAACCAGATCAGGGCGGGAAACCGTGCCGAATTCTGGGCCAATGAATATTGCAGCTCGCTTTATATCACCATGTTCTTTATCACCTTCTATATACCGACCCTCAGCACAAATCATTTCACCCGGCCAGGGATTAATAGACAAGAAATTAATCTTGTCCTCTTTATGTGCCTGTTGCACTCCAGCCACCTTGAGATTGTCCAGAATCATCTGGACAAATCCTCTCTCACCGTTATAGTTCAGTCCTGATTCTGATACACCATCAGTCAGCTCGTCATTCTCGTCAACCGCTAATACCCGGTGGGGTGACAAGCTTTCCACTGTAAAAGGACCTGCAACTCGAACTCTATTCTTATCTCCGTAGGGTTTGTCATAAAGATACTCAAATTCTGCCTTAGCTGCTATAGAAACTTCTATTCCCTTTTGCCTTTCTATGCGAAGTTCCCACCATTGAGCATGCAGTTTTTTGACTTCATTTGACCACTTATCTTCTGCTTCGCAAGGAATTTCCCATTCCTCCCACTTCTTTTTCAGTGCTTTATTAAGTTGCTGTCGAAGTGGTTCCATCTTTTCCTGGTATTTGTCCCAGAGAACATCAATCTCAGCGTTGTTAGCAATTGACTTCAAGGTGATATGGGGGACCCGTTCGTATACGAAGCCATGGCGGATATCACCATAAGTCGGTGTTTCCGTGGGAGCAGTTTTGGAAATTTCAGCTTTCTTTAGCTGTCCTTCCCGGCTGTCTGCCAGTATATAGTAGGGATATCGGGCTCCCATAATTCTTGTCCGGGCTAGAGCTAAAGCCACTCGTGAAGTGTCTATAGTTATCCAGCGGCGTCCCCATTGTTCAGCAACATAAGCGGTTGTACCAGAACCACAGGTAGGATCAAGGACTAGGTCACCGGGGTCTGTAGTCATCAGAATGCAACGCTCAATTACCTTTGTAGCCGTTTGAACTACATAAGTTTTTTTTACTGCAAAAGTACTTTCAATTGTATCCATCCATATATTATTTAGCTGAACAATCGGAAAATCTTCCAGATATCGTTTATAAGTAAGCGTTTTACCTATTCCTAACAAACGCCCACTTTTCGATAACCTTACTAGTCCTTCACGAGCTGGTTTCCAATGGTTTCCCTTTGAAGGACGGTATATAACATTTTGATACTCAAATGGAGCTGAGCCAGCCTCTGAGGCACCCTGTGAAGTAATATCTGCTGTCCTAAAGCGCCGAGCACCTTCAGTTGGTAATTCACCTTTTTTGAGTCGATGCCAGCTATCGTTATTATCTTCAACACAGTTATATGAGTCATCCGAAATGTCTTCGCCCAGGACTCCAAATAATGGGCGATATTTTGTATTCTGTTTTGATCTTGAATACCAAATAATATGGTCGTAAATACCTGGCAGATAATTACTCGCTTGACTACTTGTTTTCCTAAATACGATGTCTGCAATAAAATTTTCTTCACCAAATACCTCATCCATCAAAGCCCTTACCCTATGTACATTCTCGTCCCCCATCTGCACAAAAACTGACCCTGATTCCGTTAATAAATCCCTTGCAGCTGTCAACCTATCACGTAGATAGGTCAGATAAGAGTGAATACCGTCCCGCCATGTATCGCGGAAAGCCTTTACCTGCTCTGGTTCTCTAGTTATATGCTCAATATTGCCATCTTTGACATCCCGACTAGTAGTTGACCACTGAAAATTGGAGTTAAATTTAATACCATAGGGAGGGTCTATATATATACACTGAACCTTACCACGCAATCCTTCCCGCTCAGCTAATGAAGCCATTACCTGCAAGCTGTCACCCAGTATTATGCGGTTGGTCCAGTTGGCATCATGCTGATAGAATTCGGTTTTAGCATATTCATCAGTTATACCGTTAAAATCAGCAAATAAATCCGGTTGGGGTTCGTCCTCTTTTTGCTGGTCCTGACTGAAGCGAAGTAGGTCATCTATTAGTACTTTAGGATGAATCTTTTCCTGTATATATATTGGCGGAACTTGTACTATTAAATCTGACCAATCTTTTTCGTCTTTGCCGCGCCATACCAATTGGGGGTCAAGATCACGGTTACGCCGTTCATAGGCTACCCGGATAGGATTCTGGTCTTCTTTTGCCATAACTGATTGGTATTCAGCTGTAGGTATATTCCTGCGGGATGCTTCTCGGTGAGTCAATGTTTCAACCACTTTATACTGCTTTTTAGCCATATTAACAACCCTCCTTGGAAACAAGGTTACTTGTTACTGATGTTATTATACGGTTAAATTCGGCTTCGACCTTAGCTGCAAAATCCGATTCTATCATATAAACATCAGTAAACTCTGCAAAAGCCCAGCGACCATATTGCTTCAGATTATTAACTCCGGGTATCCAATAAGTTTCCATAGTCTCCTTCTTTATCTTGGCATCTTCGCCACGGTAACCCTTTATTTCTATTATCAGATGCAGCAGATCATTTTCTCCGTGACCATCATCTATCAATACTATAAAATCTGGGCGATAGTGACGGGTTTCTGAGCCATAACGATAAGGAACTTCCAAACCTAGATTATGATTTTTTACATAAGCTTTTACCTTGTGATGAGATTCTGCTACTCGGCAAAACTCTGCTTCCCAATCACTATCTAAAATAACCCAATTTATATGGCAATAGCGTGAATCGGTTTCCCAACGGTTTATTTTGGAGGTGGTAAAATTCATATGCATCGTTGAGCCAATAGGATTATAAGGGTCTAACACTGCTTTTATTGGCCTTTCATCAATAAATGTACGGGTTATAGCAGCAGTAATCCGTTCACAAGCCATATCGGCAAGCTCCTGGTACATCAACTGAGCAGGATAAGTATCTCCTTTGCATACCAGGCATTTTTCCAGCCACTGTTTTGTAATTCGCTTGAGCTGACCAAACAGGTAAAGCTTTG
>CAYXNK010000103.1:0-3302 GCA_964466395.1 uncultured Oscillospiraceae bacterium
ACCCCCTTCCCGGCCTCTCCTTTCCTGATAGCCTCCTCCGCCCCTGCAAAAGGCCACACCACAAGCCGTTGCCTCTGGCTGCGCGGAAAAACCGACGGCAGCACGGCAGAGGGCGGCTTTCTGGGTCTGCGCTTTGAAACTAAAAGCCCCTTTATCCTGGTCTGCGGCTGCGACGACAGAAAAAAGCTCCAGGCTCTTTGTGTCCCCGGACAGGCGGAACAGAGCTTTGAAGACACCTGCAAAAGCTGGAAAAAATCCCTCTCCGCCATCAAAATCAAAACTCCGCTGCCAGCCCTCGACCGGCTCATCAACAGCTGGATTCCCTACCAGGCCCTTGCCTGCCGGCTCATGGGGCGGTGCAGCATCTACCAGAGCGGCGGCGCAACAGGCTTCCGCGACCAGCTCCAGGATGCTGTCAATGTCATCCTGCTCGATCCCGGCTTTGCCAAACGCCAAATTATCGAATGCTGCCGCCACCAATATCAGGAGGGCGACGTAATGCACTGGTGGCACAGCTTGGCTCAGGAGACAAAGGGCGTGCGCACCCACTGCAGCGACGACCTGCTCTGGCTGCCTTGGGCGCTCTGCGAATACACGGAAAAAACCGGCGATCTCGACCTCTGCCGCCTGCCCGTTCAGTGGCTGAGTTCTCCCCCCCTGCGCTCCGACGAGCGTGACCGCTATGAAACCGCCATCTACACCGAAGCCGCGGACACAGTGCTGGAGCACGCAAAAAGAGCGCTCAACCTCATACTTGAACGCGGCGCAGGCGCGCACGGTCTGCTAAAAATCGGCAAGGGCGACTGGAACGACGGCATGGACAAGATCGGCGAAAAAGGCCAGGGCGAAAGCGTCTGGCTGACCTGGTTTTTCTCTCAGGTTGCCAGGCAATTTTCCGTATTGCTGGAGCATATGGGTGAAAAAGAGGCGGCAAAGCAATACAAAAAGTCCGCCCGGGAGTTGGGCAAACGCGCCGACGCCGCCTGGGACGGCAGCCATTACCTGCGCGGCTACTTTGACGACGGAACCCCCTTGGGCAGTGAGAGCCAAGCCGCCTGCAAAATTGACTCCATCGCCCAGAGCTTTGCGGCCTTCTGCCCCGAGTCCGACCCGGAAAAGGTCAATGCGGCGCTAAGCTCCGCCGTAAACGCCCTCTTTGACCCGGCGCACAAGCTGATTCGCCTCTTTGCCCCCTCCTTTGAGGACTCAGACCCCTACCCCGGCTATATCGAGAGCTACGGCCCCGGCTTCCGGGAAAACGGCGGCCAATACACCCACGGCGCCATCTGGCTGGTGATGGCCCTGCTCCGACAAAACAGGTCTGACGAAGCCCTCCCCCTGCTGGAAGCGCTGATTCCAGAAAACCGCGACCTCCCAAACTACGAGGGCGAACCCTTTGTCCTGGCAGCCGATATCTACAGCAACCCCGACAATGCCGGAAAGGCCGGCTGGACCTGGTATACCGGCTCCGCCGGTTGGTTTTTCCGACTGGTCGTCGAGGAGCTTCTGGGCTTAAAGCTGGAAAACGGCAAGCTCTCTCTCTCCCCCCGCCTTCCCTCGTCATGGGAGGGCTGCCAGCTGCGTCTGCGCACGCCCGAGGGCAAGGAAAAGACCTTTTTCCTTCGAGGGGACACCGCAGAGCCTTTGGAAGGCGAGCATCCCACATCCTAAAAAAATAACGGAATTGTTATTTTCAACTCTGTTAAAATGTGGTATAATGTCCGCAGCACGGACATTAACAGATTTAGATGCATATACCATAATACCGCGTTGCGGCTATGGTATAAAGTCCGCAGTACGGACATTAACAGAAATCGCAAACGCCTGTGGGGATTTTTTGTGCTGTCTCAAGTCCAGGAGACTGTCAAGCCCTGCAGAGGAACGGAGGTCAGCCATTGAATCCAATCAGCGAGCTAATTATGCCGAATGTAGTGCTCACCTGCCTACAGGCCGATAAATTTAAAACCGGTTGTCTCAGCATCAACCTCTTAACCCCCCTACTCCGGGAAACAGCCGCAAAAAACGCCCTTGTTCCCATGGTGCTCTCCCGGGGAACCGCCAGCCTGCCGGATATGGCCGCCATCTCTGCAAAGCTGGACTCCCTTTATGGCGCACGCCTGAAGCCCGTTGTCCGCAAAAAGGGCGAAATTCAGGTCATCGGCCTGTATGCCGACTTCGCGGACGACGCCTTCATTCCCGACGACAACGGCCTTTTAGAACAGATTACAGCCCTGATAGGCGAAATGCTCCTAATGCCCAAGACCCACGGTGGCCTTCTTCTGAAGGACTATGTCGAGAGCGAGCGGGAGCAGCTTTTGGAGCTCATCCGCGGCCGCATCAACGAAAAGCGTTCTTATTCTCTCCAGCGCCTCTTTGAGCTCATGTGCGCCATGGAGGACTATGCCGTGGACAAGCTGGGCACAGAGATAGAGGCCGAGAGCATCACAGCCACAGCGCTCACAAAGCATTACCATAGCCTCCTTGCCGACTCCCCCGTTGAGGTGTTCTACTGCGGCAGCGCAGACTTTAACCGGGTTCGTGCCGCCGTCACAGAGGCGCTCTCTCCCCTCCCCCGTTCGGAGGAAGAGCCGGATTTGGGCACCGATATCCGCATGAACTCTCTGGAGGAAGCCCCCCGTTATTTCGAGGACAGGCTTCACGTCACCCAGGGCAAGCTGGCCATCGGCTTCCGCCTGGGCGACTGCATGGAGGCTCCGAATCCCGCCGCCATCCGAGTGTTCAACGCGGTCTACGGCGGCAGCGTCACCTCAAAGCTCTTTATGAACGTGCGGGAGCGGCTCTCCCTGTGCTATTACGCCCAGTCCAGCCTTGACCTGCACAAGGGCATCCTGGCCGTCTCCTCGGGCATCGAGTTCGATAAATATGAGGCCGCCCGGGACGAAATTTTCGCCCAGCTGGAGGCCATCCGCCGGGGCGAGATTACCCAGGAGGAGCTCTCCGGCGCAAAGAACTATGTCGCCAGTGACTACCGCACCATTGAGGACAGCCCTGCCGCCCTGGAGGACTTCTACCTCAACCAGGCCATCATCGGGCCGGACGCCTCCCCCGCCGAGCTTGCGGCTCTGACCGAGAGCATCACAGCGGCGGAGGTCGTAACAATCGCAAAGGGCGTAGAATGCGACGCCATCTACTTCCTGCGCGGAGAAAAGGAGGAAGGCTGATGCAGAAAACCGAATACCCCAAGCTTGGCGAAGTCCTGTATTCAGAGGTTCTTCCCAACGGACTTTCAATCAACGTCGTACCCAAGCCCCAATTCACCAAGAGCTTTGCCATGTTCACCA
>CAYXNK010000103.1:3312-8270 GCA_964466395.1 uncultured Oscillospiraceae bacterium
TTTGACATGCCCTATGGCAATGCGCTCTCCGCTCTTTCCGCCCGGGGCGCCTCTCCCAACGCCTTCACCAGCTCCTCGATGACGGCATACCACTTCGAAAGTACCGACCACTTTTATGAGAACCTGCGTACCCTTTTGGAATTCGTCTCCACCCCCTATTTCACCCCTGAGAGTGTCCAGAAGGAGCAGGGCATCATCGGCCAGGAAATCCGCATGGTGGAGGACAACCCCGGCCACGCGGTCTACTATAATCTCCTGCGCAGCCTCTACGCTACAAACCCCGTTCGGGACTCTGTCGCCGGCACGGTGGAGAGCATCGCCGAAATCACAAGCGAGGTGCTCTACCACTGTCACAGCGTCTTTTACAAGCCCTCCAACATGACCCTCTCGGTGGTGGGCAAGGTTGACCCCGAGCAGGTCGCAGCCATCGCCCGGGAGGTTCTGTCCCAAGAGCCGGGTGAGATTCCCGCCAGCGATTACGGCGTCCAGGAGGCACTGCTGCCAACCCGTCCCTCCATCTCTGTCGAGATGGAGGTCTCAGCCCCCCAATTCCTGTTCGGCACAAAAATCACTCCCGCTGCAGAGGGCGCCGCCCGCCTGCGCCAGCAGCTTACGGGCGAGATTGCCCTGCGCCTGCTCTTTGGCCCCTCCTCCCCGCTGTATAACAGCCTTTACGCCGCCGGGCTCTTAAACGGCCCCCTGGAATACGAGCTGGACTACACGGCGGGAACCGCCATGCTCATCGGCGGCGGCGAGAGCCGCAAGGTCGAGGAGGTCATGGTGGCCATCCAGGCGGAGCTTGAAAAAATCCGTAGCACCGGACTGGATAGGCGCTACTTCGAAAACGTCAGGAAGGCCTATTACGGCGCAAGGCTCCGGATGCTCGGCTCCTTCTCTTCTCTGGCGCAAGCCCTCGCAGAGGGTGCCTTTGCGGGCTTCAATCCCTTGAACGCACCGGAGGAAATCAGTTCCATCAGCCTGGACGAGGCGCAAAACTTCATCCTTGAGAATATCACAGCGGAAAAGCTCGCCCTCTCTGTGGTTAAGCCTTTAGAAAAGTGAGGTAAACGCTATGATTGAAAGTATGCCGGGAGCTGTCATCAGCTTCCCGATGTTTGGAGAAGGGTTTTCCGTTAACCCTTCCATGTCCTTCTCTTTTCTCGGCCTAACCCTGCATTGGTACGGACTGATTATCGCCGTGGGCTTCCTGCTCGCCGTCATCTACGCCATGCGGCGCAGCCCCAACTTCGGCCTCACAGAAGATAACATCATCGATATGCTGATTTATGCCGTTCCGCTTGCCGTTGTGGGTGCGAGACTTTACTACGTCCTGTTCAACTTCTCCCTATACCGGGACAACCTCGCAGATGTGTTCAAAACTTGGAACGGCGGCCTCGCCATCTACGGCGCTGTCATTGGTGCGATGCTGGGTCTCCTCCTCTACGGCAGGGTCAAAAAAACGCCCATCGGCGCGTATATGGACGTGGGCGCCCTGGGTCTGCTTATCGGCCAGCTGGTGGGCCGCTGGGGCAACTTCATGAACCGTGAGGCCTTCGGCCGTGAGACAGACATCTTCTGCCGCATGGGCCTCACAGACGCCGCAGGCAACACCCTCTACGTCCATCCGACCTTCCTCTACGAGTCTCTCTGGAACCTTCTGGGCCTCCTGCTGCTCCATCTCTTCTCAAAGTCAAAAAAATATCGCTACAACGGGCAACTTTTTGCCATGTACGTCGCCTGGTACGGCTTTGGCCGTATGCTCATCGAAGGCCTGCGCACAGACAGCCTCTACCTATTCCAAACCGGCCTGCGTGTCTCCCAGATACTGGGCGGACTCTCCGCCTTTCTCGCTCTTGCCTTCCTGGCCTATCACGGCTCAGTGAAGCATGGTGACAGAAAACCTAGTCCCGAAGCCGAAGCCCCCGCCGTCACCGAGGCAGAGGGCGAAAAAAAACTGCCCACAGAGGATGGGGCAGAAAGAAGCGATTCAGAATAAACTAAAACATAAATCCGAAGCTACATACCGCAAAATGAAGGAGGAATTCATCATGGCAGACATCAATGACCTCAAAGACACGCTCCTCAGCACCCTTGGAACCGTCGCCGAAAAAACCCGCAGCTTTGCGGGCAAGGCGGCAGACAAGGCTAAGGACGTCACAAAAATCGCGAAACTCAATATGGAAATGGGTGCTGAAAAAGACAACGTCCAGAAGGCATACCTCGAAATCGGCAAGCTCTATTACGAAATGCATAAAAATGAGCCGGACAGCTTCTTTGTCCAGCTTTGCGACGAAATTACCCTGGCAAACGAAAGCCTGAGCCGGCTCCGCGTGGAGCTGGACGACCTAAAGGCCGGCCTCACCGCCAAGGGCGTCGACATTGAGGTTGAGCTGACAGAGGAAGCCCCCTGTGCCGAGGAAGCCCCCGTTCTGGAGGACGACTTCGTTCAGGAAGCCCCGGAGGCTGTCGAAGCCGCCGTCGAGGAAGCGGCAAAAGCCGCCGCCGAGCCAACCGAAGAAACCCCAGAGAACTAAGCCATAGCCCCCATAAAAAAGAGCCGTTCAAGAAAGATGGGGCGCATAGAGACGTATTTCCACATAAGGGGCTGTAGCACAACAGAACATGTGCTACAGCCCCTTGTGACGTGAGAGCTTTGATCAATGCTATCTATTTCCTTTTGCTCGATTGTGCGATTTACAAAGCATCTGGCAATTCTTGATATCAGTCGCGCCGCCCTTGCTCCAAGCCGCCACATGGTCCGCATCCATGTCCTTCAATTCCCAAGCTTTATTCTTGGCAGCATCATGGCCGATGGCGCACAGTGGGCAATTTGAGCTACCCTTGCTTCTGGCATCCGCTGTCTGCCGCTTATAAACAACCTGCTTGGTGGTATCATCAAATACTCTGATATCAAGCAGCTTGGTATCAACCCCGCCGCCCAGAACAAACTCAAAAATCCCTTTGCGGCTTTTCATATGCAGTTATAATTTGTCAAGACGCAAGAACCGTCCCCTTGTCCTTATTCTTTAAAAGAGCAACGTGAATACCCCTTAAGGAAAAATAAAACAGTTCTACGAAAAATAACAGGGTTTAAGGAAAAATAAATCTCAATTATTCACGGCTTACTAAAAAGTTATTGGCCGCCAATATCGCTTCAATATCTTATATAAAAAGAAGTTGTCCTTTAACATCCCTTACATTCCTTAGTCCAAATATTGTGACAGCATAGCCATATCCCCCTGGATCACTATCACACAAAACAGGTGATTTAAATCTATCCTCCGCATTATGCCCAGTTATTATTTCATTTCCGTTCTCATCGAAAAATGTTAATTCGATTTGATATGTCAAATTCTGTGCGGCCTTTGATATTCCGATAAAAACAGTTATAAAAGGATATGTTTTGTTTTCTTCGACTATAAACAAGTCTACTATTTCTGGTTTGGCCGTGTGTTTGTAAATACCTAATAAGAGCTGATCTTGGTTGACTCTGAACGCGGTTTTTAATTTGTTGATATAGCTGAATAGCTCAGAATAATTTTCCTCATCTTCCTTGTTGGATGACATATTACAGAGTTCGTATTCATAGTCATCCCAAAATGTCAAAAGACCACAAAACGGAAACAAAAGGTAAAAATTTATAAAAAAATTGATTATACGTTTAAGGATAATATTCTCTCCAGGAATTCCGTTTAAAGCAGACTCAATAATATTACCTGTATGTAAAAATTCATGCCCGTGAATACACTTTCCTACTTCATTAAGTACAAAATCATTATAATCATTGATAGTTATAATATGTGAATTATTGAGTTTATCCACAATGGATTGCAAGAGAGCAATTTCTTTACTGCGATCATTTCCCTCTATTTTAAATTCCTTATTAAAATCTAATTCTATAGGACTGCAAATTTCAATTCCATTAAAGCACTTCTGTTTAAAGGTACATTTTTGATAATAAAGTTGTATAGACGACGCTTTTTCCCTGTATGAACTTTTATCTTCTGACTTTTTAATTTGTTCGTTTATTAAATCTGTTGAAGTTTTATCTTCTGGTTTTTTAATTTGTTCGTTTACAAAATTTTGGGTTTTTTGACAAACTTTAGCCAACCACATGATCACACAAATAATTGTTGCTATTATTGTAAACGTAACCCAAATAGTGCCGAAGGTGTCCATAATATAGTTCCTTTTTAATTATTTTTTTTAATATACCGCGAATTCCCTTGATTTGGAAGCGCCAACTATAACTTTGTCGAATAGCGCAAAAAACTGCCCTGTCGATTAGTTATATCGACAGGGCAGGCGGCGGACAATGGGACGGTTCTTATGTCCTGCCATTATTTAAGTATCCTCTCTACCCTTGCCTTGCTTATCCCGGTTACTCGAGTAATTTGCCGAATTGAACACCCCTCAACATTGAGAGCCTTTACATAATCCTGCATTTACGGCGTTCTGATAAATATATCTCAAAACAGCAATGAACTGTTTATCATCATTTATTGGTTCACTTTTGAATCTGTCCTGAAATAGATGGCCGCTACGCTTATATTTCCAGTTATACCAATATACATATCCCGCTCCAAGTCGCTTGAATATTTGCCCAAGCGGTTCCCTAGCCTCTCCTATCAAAAGATGAATGTGGTTTCCCATCAGACTGTATTCATATAGATCAAATCCGCTTTTCACCTTGCACTCTCGTAAGCACTGAAGATATTTCTCGCAATCCTCGTCATCTTCAAATATTGTCTGTCTATTTACACCTCGCTGCATCACATGATATATTCCAATCTCGCTCTTTATACGTGCGTCTCTCGGCATATTTGGCGACGTTATTTCACAAGTGCAGGTATAATCTTTCAAGACGCAAGGACCGTCCCTTCGTCCTTTTGGAGGTTATGGGGTTTGGCCCGGCTCAGCCACTGCCTGAAACCACAGATTTAAATCCGTCGGCTGTC
>CAYXNK010000104.1:0-8146 GCA_964466395.1 uncultured Oscillospiraceae bacterium
CCAGCTTCCGCGCTCCCTCGATTTTTCGGGGGTCTGCCGTGAAAACGCCTTCCACATCCGTAAAAATCTGACACTTATCGGCGTGGAGGGCGGCGGCAATGGCAACGGCGGAGGTGTCGGAGCCGCCCCTTCCAAGGGTGGTGATGTCTCCCGTACCGTTGACGCCCTGGAAGCCTGTGACGATAACAATGCGGCGCTTATCCAGTTCCTGACGCAGGCGCTCTGTGGAAACGGAGCGGATGCGGGCACTGCCGTATTCAAAGTTTGTGCTCATCTGTACCTGCCAGCCGGTCAGGGAGACAACGGGCAGGCCAATTTTTTCAAGGGCCATGCTCATTAAAGACACGGAAATCTGCTCGCCGGTGGAGAGCAGAACGTCCAACTCCCGCTTGGAGGGACGGGAGTTAATCTCCGCCGCCTTTTCCAGAAGCTCGTCTGTGGTGTCGCCCTGGGCGGAGAGCACGACGACCACGTCGTTGCCCTCGCAAAAGGCATCCGCGATAATGCCGGCAACGCGGCGTATTTTCTCGGCGTCCGCCAGGGAGCTTCCGCCGAATTTTTGAACAATCAGCATATGCAAAGATTCCTCCGATTATGGATTGGGGCAGGAAAAGAGCCCTGCCCGGAAAATCGATTGGGACAGCAGGGGCGAAAAAGCCCTCTTAGTCCAGAATGCGGAGCATGGAGCGGACAGCCATGCCGCCTGTGAGCTCGCGGATGTTCCTCTCGTCGTAAACGTCCGTGGAAAAGGCGTATTCGTCGGTTGAGGCTCCGGGATAGGTGACGAAGTTGACCTTGCCGAAGGCCCAGCCAATCTGCTGGAGGCTGGCGGCGGCACGGACATACCAGCGGGATTCCAGAAGGGCGCTGTCCGTGAAGTAAGACTCCGGGGCGTCGTCCCAGTCCAGGTATTTCCTGGCTTTGAAGTGTTTCACAGCGTCAATCACGTCTGCCACAACCGCGCTGGCTGTGGGGCGCTTGCCCGCACCTGCGCCATAGAACATGGTGTCACCCAGGGCGTTTCCGTGAACGACAATGCCGTTCATGACACCGTCCACATTGGCCAGCAGGCCGGAGTCTGCAATCAGGTGGGGTGCAACATAGGCCGTTGCCGTCTCCCTGCCGGTGCGGATGGCGCGGCCCAAGAGCTTAATCTTGCAGCCCAGGGCGCGGGCGTACTCCACGTCCGCCTCTGTCAGTTGGCGGATGCCCTCAGCCTGCACAGCCTCGGGTTGGACGTGCTTGCCGAAGCATAGGTCAGCCAGGATACAAATTTTCCGCGCGGCGTCGATGCCGTCCACATCGGCTGTGGGGTCAAGCTCGGCAAAGCCCTTTTCTTGGGCTTCCTTAAGAGCCGCCTCAAAGCTCTTGCCGCGGCGAATCATTTCAGTCAAAATATAGTTTGTGGTGCCGTTTAATATACCATAGACCTCGTCAATTTTATTGGCGGATAGGCACTGGGTAATCGGCCGGATGATGGGAATTCCACCGCCCACGCTGGCCTCGAACAGGAAATTCAGGTTGCGTTCCTTTGCCAGGGCAATCAGCTCATGACCCTTTGAGGCCACCAGCTCTTTGTTTGAAGTAACAACGTTTTTGCCTGCCAGCAGTGCCCGGCGGATGAATTCATAGGCTACGCCTACACCGCCGATGGTCTCAACGACAATCGAGACCTCCGGGTCGTTTTCTATAATGGAAAAATCGTGGATAATGTATTGCTCGAAGGGATCGCCGGGGAAATCGCGCTGGTCGAGGATGTATTTAATCGTGACCTCTTCCGCTGCGTTCCGTGCGATGCCGTCAGCGTTTTCGATGAGAACCTCCGCAACGCCGCCGCCTACAACGCCATATCCACAGATTGCTACCTTTGCCATGATGCGCCTCCTAATATCTTTAGCCTTTCGCGCCGGGGAAAGCTTCATCCGGCGAAAAGCGGGTTTTTGCAAGGGCTTTTAGCCCGCGATAATCTCGACCTTTCTCACGCCGGCCGTCACCTCTAGGCTGATTAGAAGCTGCTCTGTGGTAACGTGCATTCCCGTTGTTTCGGCGGAGATGGTGAGCATAGCCGTGCCGTTAATCGGGATGCTCTGATTTATGGTCAGAATGTTTGCCCCACTGTCCGAAAAAACGGAGAGCACAGAGGAGAGCACACCCATTCGATCCCGCAGGGAGATGTGGAAGGTGATGATGCGGCCGCGTTTCAAGTCCTGGAAGGGCGTGATGGAGTCCTTGTATTTATAAAATGCGCTGCGGCTGATGCCAACAGCGGAGGCGGCCTCGGAAACCGTTTGCGCCTCGCCGGTCTCAATCAGCTCTTTGGCCTTTGCAACCTTGATATAAATTTCGGGAAGCATATCGCCTGCAACGAGAAAATATTTGGATTCATTCATATCCGGCATAGAGATTTGTCCCCCTCTGAGAGTCAGGTGTTCGCAAGCTGCGTATCAAATCATAACACGACAGCCTCCAAATAACAAGCGTACAGTGACAAAAAAAGACACAGATTTTCGTATGTTTTATCTGAAAATGATGTTCAATGTGTAAAAAACAACAAGAAAATAGGGCACTTTGGCCGAAAAGTCAAAGCGCCCTGAAAAAATATAAGGCAACACCGTACAAATGCAAGCAAGTCTGCGCTTTTTGCGTTAGCCGCGCTTTGTGCGGCGTTGCCCTCACTTTATTTCGGGCGAGTCAGAAGGAAAACAGCGCGAGAACCTTTGGAAACCAGCTCTCGGGGGAAAGCAGGGTTAACGTTTGTCGCGCCGCCTCGTTTTCATAGAGCGCCTCCATCCGACCACCCAGGGCATAGGAGACGCCGGCGCAAAGGATGCCGGTGAATAAAAGAATCAGGGAGAGGGTTAAAACCACGTTCCAAATCTTTTTCATTTTCCATTGGCCTCCTTATCGGTATAACGCAGGCCTGTACGCCGGGCGTCGCCAAAAATTCTGCGAATCAGGCAGATTGCTGACCAGACAGAGAACCAGACAATCACAAGACCCAAGGAGAGGCAGGTAAGGCCGCCGGCAAAGAGCAGCAGGGCGTTTGTGAGAGATTGGAGGTTTTTCAGTCCGGCAATCATCAGGTGGCTCATGGCGACGAGGAATCCCCCGCCCACAGCCGCAAGCCCCAGGAAGAAGGCCGCAATCAAAATGCTTAGCAGGGAGGCGCCGATTAAGGCAAAAATAAGCTTTGCGCCAGAGGGCCTCATGGCATTTTCCGCGGGAGGCGCTTTTGCAGGGACAGCCGGTGCGTCAGCCTCGGGCGTCTCTTCGTAGAGCAGAGCCTCTTCGGTTTCGGTCTCCACACTGTAGAGATCCAGCTCGTCCGCCGGCGCTTCCTCAGCCACGGCGACGTCTTCATCCTCAATGGCTTCCTCGGCAGAGCTGTCCTCCTCCAGAAGGGGAGAGTCCTCTTCGGGGTCGGCATTTTCCTCGGCTTTCTCGACAATGCATTCGCCGGCCTCAAGCCGCCGCTTCAGCTCGATTGCAACCCGCATGGGGCTGCCCAGCTCGGCTGCCAGCGCGAACTCCTGCTCCGGCTCAAGGGCTTCGAACCTTGTGGAATAGGCCTCCAAAACCCTTGTCCTGTCCTCTGCCGAGAGAAAGCTTAAATATTGGCTTAGTTCTGCAAGGAACTGATGTTTGTTCATTTGCAATCCCTCTTTGTCTTATAGTTTGAGCGATTTTGCTATCTGCATTATATTTTACTTTATGTAAACCGTCAAGAGGTTTGCGATTTCGAGGTCGAAAATTGACCTTCTTTTGTAGGAAAGTCGTATTGATTGAGACCCCGGAGATTGAGGACAAGAAGTTTTCGTCGGCGGGCTATGGAGAGTTCCGCGCCGTTGCGGACAATGAGAAGGCAGAAGGCAGAGCCGCCAACAGGCGTGTTGAGTTTTCAGTTGCATTGAAGGAAGAAGCGAATAAAAAAGCCGTGGGATTTTGAAGTCCACGGCTTTTTTGTTTAGTTTCCGCATTCCACGGAAATTTCGTTAAAGATTTTTAGGAGCTCGTCAACGGTGCAGGCGGCCTTTGTGCTGCTGGAAAGGTCCTTGACCGCCTCGCCCTTGTGCATCATCACAAGCCGGTTGCCGTATTCCACGGCGTAGCGCAGGTTGTGGGTGACCATCAGGGCTGTGAGCTCCTTCTCATGAATGAGCTTAGCGGTTAGCGCCATGACGGTCTCTGAGGATTTGGGGTCTAAGGCCGCTGTGTGCTCATCTAAAATCAGAAGGTCAATGGGGGTCAGGGTGGAAATGAGCAGTGCCAAGGCCTGCCGCTGTCCGCCTGAGAGCAGACCCACGGGGAGGTTTATTTTGTCCTCCAGCCCCAGCTGCAGAAGCGTAAGCTGACTCTTGTAAAAGTCGATGCGCTTTTTGGAGACCCCGGGGGTGAGGCCGTAGCCCTTGCCCTTGTTGTCGGCCAGCGCCATATTTTCCAAAATAGTCAGGCTTGGGCAGGTGCCCATGGAAGGGTCTTGGAACACCCGACCGATGGAGGCCGAGCGCCTGTGCTCAGGAAGCTTTGTAATGTCGTTTCCCTTTAGATAAATCGTACCGGTGTCGGGGGCAAGACTGCCGCAAATGAGGTTTAACATCGTGGTTTTTCCGCTGCCATTAGAGCCGACCACGGAGACGAATTCATCCTTTTCCACGGTGATGGAAAAATCCTCAAAGAGACAGGACTCGGTGACAGAGCCAGAGTTAAAAATTTTTCGGATGTGTCGGAGCTCGACTAAGGCTGTGCTATGCATGGGTGGCGCCCCCCTTTCTGCCGAGCTTTTGGGACACGATGGCAAGGGTCAGAAGGATGGACATCAGCAGCTTGAGATAGGTGTTGGGCAGACCCAGCGCCATGGCAATCTGCAGGCAGAGCTTGTAGATGACAGCGCCCAAAAGCGCCATGGTGGTAAGCTTCATAAAAGAAAGCCTGCGGAAGATGCCCGTGCCGATAATCACAGCGGCTAGTGCCATGACCACCATGCCGCGGCCGGAGTTCACGTCGGCATTTTCATAAAACTGGGAGAGAATACAGCCTGCCAGAGCCGTGCAGCCGTTGCCGATGGCAAGGCCGAGGATTTTCACATTGCCGGGATTGCGACCAAGGCTTGTTACAAAGCGGCTATTGCTGCCGCCCGCCCGCAGGAGCAGGCCGGACTTGGTCTTGAGGAAGGCATCCAGCGCCAGCTTAACTGCCAGCACCAGAAGGAAGATGGTGAGCAGCTGGCGATATCCATAAAGGGCGGAGGGAAGCAGGCTGACTGGGGCGGAATTGAAGATGGTGGGCAGATTGAAAAACTGAAAGATGGCCTTTCCCCCTGTGATGATGAAGTTAATCGACCAGGAGGCGGTCATGACCAGAATGCCCGAAAGCAGGTCGGTGATGCCCAGCTTCACATGGAGAAGCCCCGTGACGCTGCCGAGCGCGGCCCCCGCCAAAAAGGCAAGGACGCAGACCAGCCAGGGATTGACCCCCATTGTAATCAGAGCTGCCGTGAGGCAGGCGCCCAGGGGGAAGGTGCCGTCCACCGAGAGGTCGGGGAAGTCTAAAATTTTGTAGGTGATGAGCACGCCCATCGCCATCAGCGCGTAGATAAGACCCTCGCGCAGAACAATTTCAATTTGGCTGATCATGAGGTAGCCACCTGCTTTTCAATGGATTTTTAGCCGAGCTTTGCGGCGTTTTCATAGGCCGCCGGAAGGGTTAAATTAAACTTTGCCATGTTTGCCTCGGAATAAACCGGGGTGGAATCCGTAATCACGGCAACGGGCAGAGTTTTGGGGTCTGCGCCCTTGAGGATTTTGCCCGCCATCTCGCCGGTGATCACACCCAGAGCAACATAGTCCAGGGTTTCGGAGGCCACGCAGCCATACTTTGCGACCTGCTCCTCCTCGGAGCCGAAGATGGGGACGCCTGCTGCGTCTGCGGCATTGGCCACAACAGAGAGGTTGTTGACCACATTGTTGTCCGTAAGATTTGTGATGCAGTCAACGCCCTTAGAAAGCAGGGCGGCAGCGCCGGCTGCCACCTCGGAGGCGTCTGTCACGCCCACGGAGACGACTTCAAAATCAAAGCTCCCGGCAAGCGCTGTCAGTTCTGCCAACTGGGAGACGGAGTTTGCCTCGCTGGTGGTGTAGAGGACGCCGATGGTCTTGGCCTCGGGCATAAAGGCGCGAATCATTTTCAGCTGTCCGTCAAAGTTTAGGTTGTCGCTAGTGCCGGTCACGCCGGTGTCGGGGATCTCCAGAGATTTCACAAGACCCGCACTCACAGGGTCGGAGCAGGCGGAAAAGACGACGGGAATGCCAGCGTCCTTGGAGACGGCATAGGCCGACATGGCGGAGGGGGTTGCGATGGCAATAACCAGGTCATAGCCCTTGGAGACAAAGTTTGAGGCGGCAAGGTTGTTGGCTTCGGACTCGCCCTGGCCGTTGATGTATTCGATGGTGCAGGTTTCACCATCCACAAAACCCTCGTTTTTCAGCCCCTCAAGGGTGCCGGCATAGCAGTTATCTAGGCTGGCGTGGGGCGCGTACTGCAGAATGCCGATTTTTACCTTTTCTCCAGTTGCGGCGCTGTTTTCAGGCTGCGCCGGGGCAGAGGGGGAGTCGGCTACCGGAGGCGTTGCTTTTCCACAGGCGGCAAGGCCGAGGCTTAGGCTGAGCGCCAGAAGGGCGCAGGCGATTTTCTTGGTTTTTTTCATAATGATATCCTCCAAAAGTGTTTTTTAGGGTGTGATGGACGACCTTGCCAGAAGCCGATTTCGGAGCCGTTTGCTCAAAAAAGCAAACAAAAAAGCCCCTGTCCCACACATGGGACAAGAGCAAAACTCCTGCGATACCACCCAAATTGACGCTTTCACGCCCACTCGCTGCACGCACCACCATGCGTGTCCCCGACTGATAACGGGAGGGAACCCCGTCGAAGCCTACAGGGTTTGCACCCTTTCGGTTCGCCCTCCGAAGTCCATTCGACTGCCTGCCAAAGACCCCCTTCTCACCACCGGAGGCTCTCTTTGCTTTGAAAAATGCAGCTTACTACTCTTCGTCAACGGTTTTGGATTATTGCCTTATTATATGCGCGGCTTTTTTTCGATGTCAAGGGTTTTTTATATTTTAAGCGGAAATGATGAATTCGGACTGAAACGATGCCCGGACTTTCGTGCGTTTTAACGAAATAAAGCGCAAAAGAAAGCCCCCGGAGCACTGGGATTCCGGGGGCAAAACGCTTAGAACATTTGATCCGGACTCTCCGCAAGCTCCGGATGGTCGGCAGGAAAGATGGTGGCACCCTGGGAGAGCTTCTCCCCGTCAATCTCCGGCGGACGCTCCGCCCGGGGCATTTCCTGAACCAGGCTCCAATCCTCCACAGCCGGGGGCTTTAGACCGGAATATTTGCTGTTCGGCTCGTGATGGGGAACATTTCCGTGCTTTTTCATCTCGGCCTCCAAAAAAATAAATCGTTCCGCGGACAGCTGTCCACGGCTATAGTATTTTCAGGAAGCCTTTGTTTTATGTGTTGCTGTCACTATTTCAGGCAGGGGATGCCTCTGTTGCCAGATGACCCAGACGGAGACGGAGACAATTACAATCACACCGCCGATTAGGGCAAAAACCCCGGGCTTTTCACCGTCGAAGATGGCGACCCAAACCGGGTTGAGCAGCGGTTCCAAGGCGCCCAGCAGCGAGCAAGCTAAGGGCGGGCAATGCCGGGTGGAGAGAACCAGCAGGATGTATGGGATGCCGAGCTGCACAACCCCCAGGGCGGAGATGGCAAGCAGGGGAACGGTACTTACGGGGTTTTCCGTGAAGAAGGCAAAGGGAATGCCGACTGCCGCCGTAAGCAGATGGCCCAGGAGAATTCCGCCGATGCGGCTCTCCTCGCCTCCGCCGCCGATGGAAAGCAAGGTTCCGGCGGTCATTACTCCGCCCAAAAGGGCGACAAGATTTCCGGCAATGTAGCCGCCATCTATGCTGTCAAAGAAAAACAGGGCAATGCCGAGGATGGTCAAGATAACGGCAAGAATGTCCGACCTGCGGAACTTTGTGCCGAAGATCATGGCGGAGAAAGCCAGGAGAAACAGGGGGTTAGTAAACTGAATCACAATGGCGTTTGCCGCTGTGGTCAGCTTGTTTGCGGCGATAAA
>CAYXNK010000105.1:0-5320 GCA_964466395.1 uncultured Oscillospiraceae bacterium
TCAACGAGGGTGAATTTGTCTTTCTGGTCGGGCCCTCCGGCTCCGGCAAGACGACAATCATCAAGATGCTCACAGGCGAAGCGAAGCCAACAGACGGAGAGATTTATATCAACAACTTCAATCTCCGCACCATCAAGCAGCGCAAGCTGCCTATGCTCCGCCGCACTCTGGGCGTTATCTTTCAAGATTTCCGCCTGATTGATGATAAAAATGTCTATGAAAATGTGGCCTTTGCCATGCGGGTCGTGGGTGCCAGCAACAAGGAAATTGCAAGGCGTGTTCCATATGTTCTGGAGCTTGTTGGGCTGGAGGGGCGTGAAAACCGCCTGCCGCAGGAGCTTTCCGGCGGCGAGCAGCAGCGCGTTGCCATTGCCCGTGCGCTGGTGAACAGCCCGAGCCTGATTATCGCAGACGAGCCTACAGGCAACTTAGACCCCGCCAAGAGCCTTGAACTCATGCTGCTCTTGGAAAAAATTAATGAGCTTGGAACGACAGTCCTGGTCGTGACCCACGAAAAGGAGCTGGTGAACTCCTTCTGCAAACGGGTGGTCGCCATTGACAAGGGCTCAATCATCAGCGACGGAATGGATGGGTATTATTGCTATGGGATTCACGAATAAACTCGGCTACCTTATTAAAGAGGGCTTCAGGAGCATTGCGACCCACGGGTTCATGTCCTTTGCATCTGTGACGATTATCACGGCCTGCCTAATCATTATGGGAAGCTTCTCGTTGCTCTCCATCAACATTGACGCAATGATTGACAAGCTGGAGAGCGAAAACGAAATGCTCGCCTTCGTGGACGAGAGCTACTCCGAAAAGGAAGCCCGCGCCATTGAAAATGTTGTGCAGGCTGTGCCCAATGTGAGCAAAACAGTCTTTGTGACCCGGGACGAGGCCTTTGAGGAGTACAAGGCTCAATACCCGGATCGAAAGGTTTTTGAAGCAATCGATGCTTCGGTATTCCGGGATCGATATGTCATCTATCTGGACGACATCAGCCTGATGACGGAGACCAAGGGAAACCTTGAAAAGATTGAGGGTATTGCCGAGGTCGGCGCCCAGCTGGAAATCTCCAAGGGACTGGTGACGGCGAGAAACGTGGTTTCGGCCATCTCTCTCGTGCTCATTGTCATTCTGTTCATTGTTTCCGTCTTTATCATGTCCAACACGGTAAAGCTCACAACCTTTGGCCGCCGGGAAGAAATTGCTATTATGCGTATGGTCGGCGCCACAAACAGCTTCATCAGAACTCCCTTTATCATTGAAGGCTTGGCGCTGGGCATCATCGGGGCAGGACTTGCCCTCCTGATACAATGGGGCATCTACGCGTTGCTGACCGATCGGATTATGACCAGCATTGCGGGGTCTTATGTGCAGGTAATTCCGTTTTCCGTCCTCGCCCTGCCTGTGGGTCTGGTCTTTTTGGGAGTTGGCTTTGTGGTCGGCGCCTTTGGCGGAACCATTGCCATCAGAAATTATCTTAAAGTTTAAGAATACAGATGAAAACTCTTTAGGTTTTCAAGTGAAAGGCTCTTTCTCTCGGGAGGGGGCTAAGGAACTACTGCAAGCGCAAAACGGCGCGGGAGGTATGTATGCAGAAAAAGCAAAAGAGGCTCGTTTCGACCATTTGCCTGATTCTTGTGATTGTCATGGTGGTTTCTCTGGTGGCCGGCGCAATCGGCACCGCGATGGCCGTCAGCCAGGCCGACATCGATGCGCTGAAGAACAAGCAGTCCACGATTCAGGAACAGCAACAAGGCATTCAGGGTAGAATTGCAGATCTGCAGGGTCAGCAGGATTCCGCCATGGCACAGAAGGAAGCCCTGGATGAGCAAAACGAGCTTGCCCGTCAGGAAATCGAGCTGATTAACGAGCAGATTGACCTTTACAACAAGCTCATTGAAGAAAAGGCCAAGGAGCTGGAACAGGCGAAGGCAGACGAGGCCGAGCAGAAGGAAGCCCTCCGTGTTCGGATGCGTGCCATGGAAGAAGCCGGTAGCCTTACATATTTCTCAATTCTCTTTGAGTCCAACAGCATTTCAGACCTGCTGGCGCGGCTGGACTTTATCTCCTCTATCATGAAATACGATAAGACCCTTGAAGACGACTACATCGCAGCAAGAGAGCACGTGGAGGTCGTTAAGGCTGAATATGAGGCCGTTCTTGCTGAGCACGAGGCCACCAAGGCGGAGCTTGAGGCAAAGAAGGCCGAGCTTGAACTGCAAATTGAGGCCGCAGAGGCTCTGATTGAGCGTCTGGAAGGGGATCTCGAGCAGTATAAGCGGGAATTTGAGGCCAACGAGGCGGCCGAAAGAGCCCTCAGCACACAGATTAACGACATGGTCGCGGCTCTGGAGCGGGAGCGCAAGGCGGCCGAGGAAGCCGCAAAGCAAAACGGCGGAAACTCCGGCTATGCCACCGGAACCGGCAGCTACAAGTGGCCGCTTCCCGGCTACTCTGTCACTGAAAATACCTATGGCAACCGCTTCCACCCGATTTTTAAGGAGTGGCGCTTCCACGCCGGCACAGACGTCGGCGCGCCCAGCGGAACGCCAATTGTCGCGGCGGACAGCGGCACGGTTGCGGTGGCAACCTATGGCGGCGGTTACGGCAACTATGTGGTCATCAGCCACGGCGGCGGTGTTTCCACACTGTATGCCCATATGAGCTCTATGGCGGTTTCCGCCGGCTCAAACGTTTCAAAGGGAGATGTGATTGGCTATGTCGGCTCCACAGGTTGGTCCACAGGCCCGCACCTGCACTATGAAGTGCGTGTCAACGGCGCCACCACAAACCCCATGGGCTACACCTATTCCTAAGCATCTTTGAAAAGATCAAAACCGCCGGGCAGCTCCCTTGAGTGCCCGGCGGATTACACTTTGTCTGTCCTGTGCTGATAAAGTGGAAATTTGCGCACAGACTATTTTCTATCCCTGCGGAATAAGCTTGTTTTGCAAGCTCTCGGATAACCCCGCTGGCTGCTTCACTGCAGCTGTTTTTTATCCTTATGCTTCGGAGGCGTCTATGAAAAAACGTTTTAATACTCTGACCCTTGTGATAGCCTGCGTCCTTTGCGTTGCGTTGACGGCCTCTGGCATTGTGGGCTATGCAACTCTCCGATATGGCGGCAGGGAGAGTCTTGCGCAGGCGCTGAAGTTTGCCTCGGTCTACCGCACCATTGAAAACTACTTTGTGGGGGAGGCGGACATGGAGCTTGTCTCGGACACGGCCTTTGATGCAATGGTCAGAGCCACGGGAGACCCCTGGAGCTATTACTTGAACGCCGAACAACTGGAGAGCTATCTTCAATACCAGAGCAACGCCTATGCGGGCATCGGCGTGACCATTGCACTGGACGAAGAAAGCGGCTACCTGCGCGTGCTCTCGGTGTTTGAGGATTCTCCCGCACAGCTTGCCCAGGTGAAGATTGGTGACCTCATGTTAGAGATTGACGGCACAGACCTTCACAGCAAGACGGCGGTGGAGGTCAAGACCCTGATTGCCGAAAAGAAGGAGTCGGACTTTGACCTAAAGCTCCGGACACTGGACGAGACGGAGAAAATCGTCAGCATCTCGACGGCGACTGTCAGCATCATGCCCGTGGAGTATGAACTCTTGGATGGGGCTGTGGGCTATATCCGGATTAAAAACTTTGAGCAGAATTCAGGAGCCCAGACCGTAGCCGCGATTCAGGCGCTGATGGAGCAGGGAGCGAAGGGATTCGTATTCGACGTCCGCAATAACCCCGGCGGTCTTTTGGAGGAACTTTTGGAGGCGCTCGACTATATCCTGCCTGAGGGGGAGGTGTTTGTTGCCCGGGATAAGGCGGGGAAGGAGTCAGTGATTCATTCCGACGCCGCCTGTGTGGAGCTTCCCATGGCCGTTCTGATTAACGAAAATAGCTACAGTGCGGCAGAGTTTTTTGCGGCAGCTCTGGTAGACTTTAACTGGGGCACTGTTGTGGGCAGCCGATCAACGGGAAAGTCTCGTTCCCAGATAAACATCATGCTCTCCGACGGCAGCGCCGTGCATCTTTCCACAAGGAGCTACCTGACGCCAAAGAGAACAGACCTCACGGAAACGGAGGGACTGATGCCGGATATCTCGGTTGCCATGACGGAGGAGGAAGCCTTGAAGTTTTACGCCGGAGAGCTTTCCCACGGCGAGGACCCCCAGCTGAAACAGGCGGTAGAAAAAATAAATCCCGGTGGACGCCAGTGATTGCGTCCTAATCTTCTTGACAGTCCGATATTTTCTATCTATAATACCTTAATATGATGCCATTCTATATTTTAATGTATAGATGGACGTTGATTAGTTTTGAAGGGACGGAGTACGATGGCCTTTGATGCAAAGTTTAAAATGAGCCAGGAGCGTCTGGATGAAATAAGAGAAGAGCTACACTACCTGGAAACAGTGCGGGAGAAGGAGGTCTCCGAGCAGATTAAGGAGGCACGCTCCTTTGGTGACCTCTCGGAAAACAGCGAATATGACGAGGCAAAGACAGAGCAGGGCAAGCTCTATTCCAAAATTGCCGAGCTTCGTAATATCCTCGAAAATGCGGAGGTCATTGGGGTGATCGAGGCGACAAACATCATAACCATCGGCAGCAGGGTCTCTGTGGAGTCCCTGGACGACGGTGAGAAAGAGGAATACTACATTGTCGGCTCCCAGGAGGCAAACCCCATGCAGGGCAAAATTTCAGACGATTCTCCCTTTGGCCGTGGGCTTTTGGGACAATCTGTAGGGGATACGATCACCGTTTATGCCCCGGCAGGCGAGATGCACTTTAAGGTACTCGCAATTGAAAACTAAATGAACAATCCGCCCCGGCTTTGACCGGTAGCGGAGCACCCTACTTACTATTTTGCGTTTGGGAGGACAAAACATGAGCCACGAAATTGTTCCGGAGGAAACGATAGACCTTTCCGAAATCCTTCAAATCAGGCGTGACAAGCTCTCGAAGCTGCGCGACGAAAACAGAGACCCCTTTACCCAAACTAAATACAAACGCACGGCGTACACCACCGAGGTGAAGGACTCCTTTGAGGTATGGGAGGGCAAGGATGTTTCGATGGCAGGAAGGCTGATGTCCAAGCGTGATATGGGCAAGGCGTTTTTTGCAGACCTCCAGGATGACAAGGGGCGCATTCAGCTCTATGTCCGTGTTGATGACCTCGGCGAGGAGTCCTTCAACGAGTTTAAGAAGTGGGACATTGGCGATATCGTCGGTGTGGAGGGGCTGGCTTTTCGCACCCGCAGGGGCGAAATATCCGTCCACTGCAAGCAGATTACCCTGCTTGCCAAATCCCTTCTG
>CAYXNK010000105.1:5330-8076 GCA_964466395.1 uncultured Oscillospiraceae bacterium
CTTCTGCGACCTGCAGGACAACACCGGAAGAATTCAGCTGTTTGCCAAGATTGACGAGCTGGGCGAGGAGGCTTTCAACCGATTCAAGAAGTATGACATCGGCGATATCGTGGGTGTTGTGGGCGAGCCCTTCCGTACCAAGACCGGGGAGATGTCCGTCCGCGCCAAGCAGATCACCCTGCTGAGCAAGTCCCTGATTCCCCTGCCCGAGAAGTTCCACGGCCTGACGGACACGGAAACCCGTTACCGCCAGCGCTATGTTGACCTAATTGTGAATCCCGAGGTGCGGCGCACCTTTGAGATTCGCAGCGGCTTTATCCGCCATGTCCGCAGCTTTTTGGATCAGCGCGGCTACATGGAGGTTGAGACCCCCGTGCTCAACACGATTTCCGGCGGCGCAACCGCGAGACCCTTCATCACCCACCACAACACACTGGACTTAGATATGTATCTCCGTATCGCTACGGAACTGCATCTCAAGCGTCTTGTTGTCGGCGGCATTGAACGGGTCTATGAGATTGGCCGTATCTTCCGCAACGAGGGTATGGACACCAAGCACAACCCCGAGTTCACAACCGTTGAGCTCTATGAGGCCTATGCCGACTTTAACGACATGATGGATCTCTTTGAAGACCTCCTGTCCAGTGCTGCGAAGGAACTTTTGGGCACTTATGAGGTCACCTGGCAGGGTGAGAACATAAACCTTGCGCCGGGCTGGAGAAGGCTCACCATGGCAGAGGCCGTGAAGGAGCATTTGGGACTGGACTTCATGTCTGTTAACACAGACGAGGAGGCCGTTGCCCTTGCTAAGTCCGTGGGTGTGGAAATTCCCAAGGAGAAGGAAAAGACCTGGGGCCTGGCACTTTACGAATGCTTTGACCAGCGGGTCGAGGAAAAGCTGATTGCGCCCACCTTTATCACCATGCACCCCGTTGACGTTTCCCCCCTGGCCAAGCGCTGCCCCCGCGATCCCAGACTGACAGAGCGTTTTGAGCTTTTCGTTTGCCACAGCGAAATGGGCAATGCGTTTTCGGAGCTGAACGACCCCATCGACCAGAAACAGCGTTTCCAAAAGCAGGCGGAGCTGCGGAAAAAGGGCGATGACGAGGCCGGGATGATGGATGATGACTTCATCACCGCCCTGGAATACGGGTTGCCGCCCACAGGTGGTTTGGGCATCGGAATCGACCGCTGTGTAATGCTGCTCACTGGACAGGATTCCATCAGAGAGGTCATTTTGTTCCCCACCATGAAACCGATAGACCTTTAATCATATGGAGGCTGTGGCAGGGTGATTGCTCCGCCGCAGCCTTGCTGTGTCATAATACGGTTCCGCTGGCTGAGAAATTGAGCGCGGTGACTCCGGGGACAAGCCGCTCCATTGTAGCGGCATAGGATGTGGGGAGGCTGAATTTGGAACAGATTAACGCGAGAAAAAATCGAATTATTACCCATTTGCGCAGCCTTGCCGCCGACAGCACTTATCGTCGGGAATTCGGCGAGTTTCTCTGCGACGGAGAGAAGCTTCTGCAGGAGGCCCGAAACAGTGGTGCGGAGGTTAAAGCCATCCTCTGGGCTGAAAAGCCGGCCTTTGCGGTTCCTGAGGTTGCCGCCCAATTTTGCTGCCCCCTGGAGCTTTTACAGTACGCTTCCCCCTTGAAAAACTCACAGGGGCCTGTGTTCTCCGTTGCGATGGCAGTTCCCGCGCCCTCACCGCCGCCAGGCTCCATTTTGGTTTTGGAAAATGTCCAAGACCCCGGAAATGTAGGAACGGTGATTCGCACGGCAAATGCCTTGGGGCTTGGAACGGTTGTATTGGTGGGCGATTGCGCTGATCTCTACAACCCCAAAACCGTCCGCGCCACCATGGGGGCGATTTTTCGTCAGCATATTTTGGAGCAGGAGCTGCAGGAACTAAAAGATTATGTAAACCAAAATGGCTTGAAGCTCTATGCCGCCGCCATGCGAGAGGACGCAACGGACATCAGAAGCCTGGAGCTTTCCCGGGCAGCTGTCTGCATCGGCAGCGAGGGAAGCGGACTGACGGAGAAGCTTCTTGCCCTCTGCGAGAGCAGCCTGATTATTCCCATGGCACCAGGCAGCGAGTCCTTGAACGCCGCTGTGGCCGCCTCGATTGTGATGTGGGAAATGGTGCGCTCATAAGAAACCGAGAGAAATAACCTGATAGAGAGAAAAAGGTGAAGTTCAATGTCAGCACTCAAATACTGGCTTTGGCTGTCGGCCTTGACAGCCCTATCCCCCCGCCGGCGTTTTGCACTTCTGGCTGCCTTTGGAGAGCCGGAGGCCTCCTATTTTGCCGAGGAGCGAAAGCTTCGTGAGCTGCTTTCCCCCACTGAGGCCGAGCTGCGGCTGATGCTGAACAAGAGCCTTGACCGGGCAGAGCAAATTTTGGAGGCTTGCAGAACCAAGGGAATTGACATTTTGACCTATCAGGACGCCCTATATCCACAGAGACTCAAGAATATCACAGACCCACCTGTTGTCCTGTACAGCCGTGGCAGGCTGCCGGCCTTTGACGAGGAGGCGGCCATTGGTGTTGTGGGCACCCGTAAAGCCAGTCCCTATGGAATCAAGATGGGGAAGAAGCTGGGTTTTGAGCTGATTCGCGGCGGTGGACTAGTGATTACCGGCCTGGCGGACGGCGTTGACGCGGCCGCTGCCGAGGGTGCATTGCGCGCCGGAGGGCCTTGCGTGGGCATTCTGGGCTGTGCCATTGATGAAATCT
>CAYXNK010000106.1:0-8040 GCA_964466395.1 uncultured Oscillospiraceae bacterium
ACTACAACGCTCTCGCTTCGTGCTTTGCTTGTTTTACAATTATACCACTGCAAGAAAAGACGGGGAACTACAACTCGCCACCTTCGGAATCGGAAACGGCCTCAATTATACCACTGCAAGAAAAGACGGGGAACTACAACTAACAATCCCTTTCCTTTAAGTCCTTTCCTATTATACCACTGCAAGAAAAGACGGGGAACTACAACGGTTGACGCAAACGGACTTTGCGAAGATTGATTATACCACTGCAAGAAAAGACGGGGAACTACAACTATATGTGATTGGAGGTGAGCGGATGGGCAATTATACCACTGCAAGAAAAGACGGGGAACTACAACGGTGAAAGCGGAAGCGGAAAATCCACAAGCATTATAACACTGCATGAAAAGACGGTACATTCCCGTTGTCTTTTACTCTGCGGAGGAATTCCAAAGAGCAAAAGACGCTTAAAATATATCGCTTGCGTGGCTCGTGCCGCCGAAATCCTTCCGATGCTTCATTTGAAAAGCAATACAAAAGAATCAGCGCCAACACCACCCACTTACGGGCGGCACCAGCGCTGATTTCTATTTGTTTAGCCCTTGGCTTTTTCAAACTCCTCTTGAAGCTCAGCAGAGGGTTCTGCTGTCAGGAGGGAGACGACCAGGATGAAGAGGCAGGAAATTAAGAAGGCGGGGAGCAGCTCGTAGATGTTCAGAACGCCGCCCAGGGGACGAACCAGCAGCTTCCAGACAAAGACGGAGACGCCGCCAGCCAGCATTCCGGCGAGTGCGCCCTGGCGTGTGGTGCGCTTCCAGAACAGGGAAAACAGCATGAGAGGGCCGAAGGTTGCGCCGAAGCCCGCCCAGGCGAAGGAGACGATGCGGAAAATCACGCTGCTTTCATCGCTGGCGATGAAGATGCCGATGGCGGCAATCACCACCAGGATTATCCGAGAGGCCGTCATGACCTGCTTGTCGGTGGCGGACTTTTTCAAAATGCCCTGATACAGGTTCTTGGAAAAGGCCGAGGCGGCAATCAGCAGGTAGGAGTCTGAGGAGCTGATGGTGGCAGCCAGGATGCCCGCCATGGCAAGACCGGCCAGCACGGGGGGCAGAAGCCTTGTGGAGAGCAGGATAAAGACGTTTTCTGCCTGACCGGAGGTCAGAAGCTCGCTGGGATAGACAACGCGGCCGATGATGCCGATGAGCACGGCGGCGGTCATGGAGATGACGACCCAGATGGTGGCGATACGGCGGGAGGCCTTGAGCTCCTCGGCCTTGCGGATTGCCATAAAGCGCAGGAGTACCTGGGGCATTCCGAAGTAACCCAGACCCCAGGCCAGGGTGGAAACAATTGTGAGCAGGCCATAGGGTGCGGCCTCGCCAAAGAGGGGCTGATTTTCTACAAGCTGCTGCAGCCCATCTGCAACCTGGGGCGTGGCCATGCCGAAGAATTCAAAGAAGCCGGGAATGGACTTGATGTTTTCCAGAACCGTGTTTACTCCTCCGCCAGCGGCAATGGAGACGACAAAGATGGCGATTAGGGCGATAATCATCACGATGCCCTGCATAAAGTCCGAGACGCTCTCAGCGAGAAAGCCGCCTAGGAAGGTGTAAATCACCACAAAAACTGCGCCCGCAATCATCACGGGGAGATAAGGCAGGCCGAAAATAGCGGAAAAGAGCTTGCCGCAGGTGACAAAGCAGCTGGCTGCATACACCGTAAAGAACACGAGGATGAAGACTGCCGCAACGGACATGATAAGCTTTTTCTTGTCGTGGAACCGGTTGTTAAAAAAGTCGGGGACAGTGATGGCATTGCCGGCGACCTCAGAATAACGGCGCAGGCGCTTTGAAACCAGCAGCCAGTTTAAGTAAGTGCCCAGTCCCAGGCCGATGGCCGTCCAGGCGGCGTCGGCAAGCCCGCACCAGTAGGCGACGCCGGGCAGACCCATGAGCAGCCAACCGCTCATGTCCGAGGCCTCCGCGCTCATGGCTGTGACCCAGGGTCCCAGTGAGCGTCCACCGAGGAAGTATTCCTCTGAATTTTGGTTTGCCCGCTTTGCGTAAAACAGGCCGATGCCGATGACAACGAGCATATAGGCGCCCATTGTGATGGCAATCTGGATATGATCTCCCATGATAATCCTCCAATATAATTCTCCATGCTGACAAAGTGCAACATTACACTGTTAAAGAATTTAACACATCTCTCGGCAATTCTCAAGTATAAATTCCCAGTCTATGGTCGAACATTTAAAATGCAAGGGTCTTTCCCGATGAAATGTCCGGATTTTCCCGGAACTTCCGGGAAGACTTGGCAAACAGATTGACCGTTTAATAGAATTTATGTATAATGTTTTGTGTAATTCATTCAAATGATTTTAAGAAGCAAGGCGCCCAAGGGTGCCGTTTGCGGAGGCGTTTATGGAACAACAAAAAGAAAAGGCGGTTTTGGCTGGGCTGTCCGCAGCTTCTATGCCCGAGGAGGAGCGCTCCACCGAGGAGAGCATGGCAGAGCTTTCGGCTCTTGTGGAGACAGCGGGCGGGCAAACGGAGGGCTGGCTGCTGCAAAACAAGGCGACCCCCGACGCCCGCAGCTTTATCGGCGACGGAAAGGTTGCAGAAATGAAGGCGCTGATTGAGAGCACGGGCGCAGACTTTGCGGTCTTTGACAACGAGCTTTCCCCCTCCCAGATGCGGGTGCTTGCAGAGGAGCTAGGGGTCCGGGTGATTGACCGAAGCGGCCTGATTCTCGATATTTTTGCCCAGCGTGCCCAGACCCGTGAGGGACAGCTTCAGGTAGAGCTGGCCCAGTATGAATACCTCTTGCCTCGGCTGACGGGCATGTGGAAGCACCTGGTACGCCAGACGGCGGCGGGCGGCTCCTCGCCCATCGGCACGCGTGGCCCCGGCGAGACCCAGCTGGAGACGGACCGCCGCCACATTCGCAGAAAAATACAAAAGCTCCGGGAGGAGCTGGAGGACGTGCGCCGTGTGCGGGGCACCCAGCGCCGCCGCCGGGAGAAAAACGCGATGCCCGTTGTGGCGCTGGTGGGCTATACCAACGCGGGCAAGTCCAGCCTGCTCAATTGCCTGACGGACGCGGGAATTCCCGCAAACGACAGACTCTTTGACACCCTCGACACCACCACAAGACGGATGTTTGTCAGCGAGACCCAGGAGATTCTGCTCTCGGACACCGTGGGCTTCATCCGAAAGCTGCCCCACCATCTGGTGGAGGCCTTTAAGGCGACTTTGGAGGAGCTCAGCTATGCCGATGTGTTGGTTCATGTGATTGATATTTCCAGCCCCACCTGGGAGGAACAGGCCAGGACGGTGGATCGGCTGATTGGCCAGCTGGGTGCATCAGAGACCCCCTGCATCCGCGTGTTCAACAAATGTGACGTCTTTTTTGGCGAGCTGCCCCGGGGGCGAAACACCGCCTGCCTCTCGGCCAAGACCGGCGAGGGTACGGCGGAGCTGTTACAAAGCCTCTCCCGTCTGCTGGAGGAGGGGAAAAAGACCGTGGAGCTGTTGCTTCCCTATACCGAGACAGGGGTTTTGGAGCTTTTGCGCCGGGAGGGTGCCCTCTCCTCGACGGATTATCTGGAGGAGGGCATCCGAGTGCGGGCTGTGATTCGGCCTGAGCTTTGGGTCAAGGTCAAGCCCTTTTCCGTCTCCGGAGACACCGAGAACTAAGACACAGGGGGCCCAGCTCCGAAGGAAAGGAGGCGGCGATGACCACTTATCTTGTGCCCGCGGGCTTCGGTGAGGCCGAGTTGATTGAAAAGCGCTCCCGCTTTATCGGCAGGGTCTGGCGCACAGACACGGAGCAGGAGGCACTGGAACGCCTGCGGGAGACCCGGGAGCGCCATCGGGACGCCAGCCACAACGTCTATGCCTACATCATCCGTGACAATAACATTACAAGATACTCAGACGACGGGGAGCCCAGCGGCACCTCGGGACAGCCGACCCTAAACGTCTTTGCTGCCGGGGGAATCCAAAACGTCTGCTGCGTGGTGACCCGTTATTTCGGCGGCACCCTCTTGGGCGCGGGCGGCCTGGTGCGCGCCTATTCCAAGGCGGCAAAGCTGGCCTTAGATGCCGCCGGGATTGAGCAAATGGCGCAGTGGCAGGCCTTTCTCATCTCCTGTGGCTACAGCTTTTTTGAGCGGGCGATGCGGGTGCTGGAGGAGTTCGGGGCCGTTGTCTCCGAGACGGACTTCGGCACAGACGTCGCCATTGAATGCCTGGTTCGGGCGGACAGGACGGAGGATTTCACGGCAAAACTGATTGATCTTTCCAACGGCGGAGTCTTTCTGGAAGCCGGCGAGAGTAAATTTATGGGAATCCGGGTAAAGTCTGAGCCGGAAATGGACGAATAAAGAATGAGAGCAGGAAGCAAGGGAGAGAACTTCTCTTGCTTCCTGCTTGATTACCTGACCAAAATGAAAAAAGACCCCCTTTTTCTTTTAAAAAAGAGGGAAATGTCAGGCAATGTCGTATAAGATATAGAGGCGGTTTTTAGTCTTTGACGTTTTGGAGGTGCGCTTATGCAGACCCCGGCAGAAGGACGGCAGCAGCTGGAGCGATTGATTGTGTCCCAGCGCGGCATTCGGGCGGAGGACTCCCGCGGTCGAGCGCGGTGGGAGGAAGAGGATACGGTGCGCACCTGCTTTCAGCGGGACGTTGACCGGATAACCTACTCCAAGGCCTTTCGCCGCCTAAAGCATAAGACCCAAGTTTTTTTGCAGCCGGAGGGCGACCATTACAGAACCCGGCTGACCCACACCTTTGAGGTCACGCGCATTGCCAGAACCATCGCCCGTGCCCTGATGCTCAATGAGGATCTTACTGAGGCCATTGCCATGGGGCACGACCTGGGGCACACCCCCTTCGGCCATGCGGGTGAACGCGCCTTAAACGAAATTTATTCCGCCGGCTTTCGCCACTACGAACAGAGCCTGCGCGTGGTGGACAGAATTGAAAAGTCCGGCAGGGGTCTAAACCTCTGCTATGAGACACGCATGGGCATCCTCTCGCACACCACGGGAAACCCCGGAGACAGCGAGGAGGCCATTGCCGTCCGGCTGGCAGATAGGATTGCATACACCAACCACGATGTGGACGACGCAGTGCGCGCCGGTATCCTCACGGAGGGGGAGATTCCCGCCCTTGTCCGAGAGCGCATCGGCTGCAGCCACAGCACGAGAATCGACACGATTATAAGGGACGTCATCCGAAGCAGCGCGGAAGGCGGCGTCCAAATGTCCCCCGAGATGGCCGAGGGCACAGACATCTTCCGCAGCTTTTTGTTTGAGCGGGTCTATCGAAATCCCAAGGCCAAGGGTGAGGAGGCAAAGGTCTCTAACATTCTGGGTAGCATTTGGGAATACTATATGAAATGCCCCGAAAAGCTGCCGGAGGATTACAGGCTCATCGCCGAGGAAGAGGGAATGGAGCGGGCAGTCTGCGACTATGTTTCCGGAATGACGGACGATTTTGCCATTGACCAATTCGGCAAAATCTTTATTCCGGCGGCCTGGCAGGTGAAGTAGCCCTTGTTTTGTCAGGAAGCAGCCTTGGTGCGCCAAGGCCGTTTGAAATTGCGGAAATTTTGTCCGGCAGTGCTCGTGTGCCGGCAGGGAAGGGGGCAGGTGCATGGCTTTTCCGGAAAACTTTATCAAGGAGCTGACCGAGCGTAACGAGATTGCCGATGTGGTCTCAAACTATGTGCGTTTAACCAAGCGCAGCGGCAGCAACCAGTTTGGCCTCTGTCCCTTCCACAGCGAGAAAACCCCCTCCTTTTCCGTTGCGCCCGATAAGCAGATTTACCACTGCTTCGGCTGCGGCAAAGGCGGCTCTGTAATTAACTTCATCATGGAAATTGAAAGCCTCTCCTATCCCGACGCCGTGCGTTTTCTCGCAAGGCGGGCGGGACTTGCGATTCCCGAGGACGAGAAGGACGAAAACTACAGCCGCAGAGAGCGGATGCTCCAGATTAACAAGGAGGCGGCGCGGTTTTTCTACAGCCGGCTTTCCGTCCCCGAGGGAGAGGCGGCAAGACAGTACATTGCCACGCGGGGCATCGCACCGGAGATGGTGCGGCGCTTTGGCTTGGGTTGTGCGCCAAACTCCTGGGAGGCGCTGGTTTCCGAGCTACAAAAAAAGGGCTACACCAAGGCGGAGCTTTTGGAAGCGGGGCTTGCAAAGGCATCGAAAAAGGGCGGTGGCATCTACGACGCCTTCCGAAATCGGCTGATGTTCCCGGTGATTGACATCCGGGGCAGCATCATCGGTTTTTCCGGCAGAATCCTGGATGACGGGGAGCCAAAGTATCTAAATAGCCCGGAAACTCTGGTTTTTAGTAAGAGTCACAACCTTTTTGCGATGAATTTGGCTAAAAAGTCAAAAATGGGATATATAATTCTAGCAGAGGGAAATATAGACGTGGTAGCCATGCATCAGGCGGGGGTTGACTGCGCGGTTGCTTCTCTGGGCACCTCCCTGACGCCTGAGCAGGCGCGGCTGATTTCCCGCTACACCGGCGAGGTGATTATCGCCTATGATGGCGACGCGGCCGGGCAAAAGGCCTCCCAACGTGCCATCGGCATTTTGCAGCAGCTAGACTTAAAGGTGCGGGTGCTGCGGCTGCAAGCGGCGAAGGATCCGGACGAATTCATCAAAAAATTCGGCGCAACCGCTTTTGAAAATCTCTTGAGCCGATCAGAAAACCATGTGGAATATCGGATTTCAGACCTGGCTGCCCAATATGATTTAAGCGTGGATGAGAGCCGCATCTCCTTTTTGAGGGAGGCGACGGCGCTAATTTCCGAATTGCCCAGCAAGGTGGAACGGGAGGTCTACGCCGGAAAAACCGGCGAGATGACAAAGGTTTCCACCGAAGCCGTGCTGGCGGAGGCGGAGCGTTTGCGGAAGCGAAAGCTGGGGCAAGCGAAGAAAAAACAGGAGCAGGTTCAGCTGCGGCCGGTGCAGCTCTCGCAGCCCCGAGATCGCAGCCTGCGCTTTGAGAACATGAAAAGCGCCGCGGCGGAAAAGGGCGTTCTGCACATCTTATATTACGAACCCTCCCTGTTCAAGGGCAAAACGCTGGAGCCGGAGGATTTTTCCTCTCCTCTCCTGGCAGCGCTGTTCAGAACGCTGCGAGAGCTTGCGGAAAAGGGCGCTCAGCCCTCTCTGGCACTGCTTTCCGAGCAATTCAAAAACGAGGAAATTTCATTGTTGACAGAGCTTCTCAGCGAGCCGTTAGAGCTGTCACAAGCAGAAAAGGCATTGGACGATTACATAAATATTATTATGACGGAAAAACTTGCAAGGCAGCAGACAGAGGGCAGGGACGATACGCATTTGAATGCGTTTGCCGAAAAGCTGCGTCAGAGCAAGGCTTATGGAGGATAAGATATGGCCGCAAAGGAAAAGGACGGAGCAAAGAAGAAGCTGGAGGCATCCGCAGAGACAGAGGAAAAAAACGAAACCTCCGCAGTCCCTGAAAAGGCTGCGGAGGAGATTCTGCGTGAGCTGATTGAAAAGGGAAAAAAGGCTGGAAAGCTGACATCCAAGGAACTGATGGACGTTCTCGAAAGCCTGAGTTTGGACGCTGACCAGATTGACAGGTTTTATGACCAGCTGGAAAATTTTGGAATAGAGACGGCGGGCGAGGACTATCTGCGCCCCATTGACGAGGAGGCTCTGCCCGAGCTTGAGGAGCTTGAGGAGCTGGAAGAAGTTACCGAGGAGGAGATAGCCACAACAGAGGCCGCGGTAGACAGCTTTTCCACCGATGACCCTGTGCGGATGTACCTCAAGGAAATCGGCAAGATTTCCCTGCTCTCTCCCGAGGATGAAATTGGGCTTGCCATCCGCATGGCAGAGGGCGACGAGGAGGCAAAGCGCCGGATGGCGGAGGCAAACCTCCGTCTGGTTGTGAGCATTGCCAAGCGCTATGTGGGCCGCGGTATGTTGTTTTTGGACCTGATTCAGGAGGGGAACTTAGGGCTTATCAAGGCTGTTGAAAAATTTGACTACACCAAGG
>CAYXNK010000107.1:0-8035 GCA_964466395.1 uncultured Oscillospiraceae bacterium
AAAACCGCAGAACCCGGGAGACCTCCTCGGTGTTCTCGGGACGCGCCACACAGGCCGCCCGGGGAACAAGATTCACCCCGTCTGCTCGCTGGAAAATGCGGAAGCCGATGTAGTCCTTCGCTGCCAAAAGAACCGCCTGCTCGTCCGAAAGAACCTTCTCTGCGCCAAGAATTTCGGAAAGTCCCTTTACAATCGCCTCTTTATTCATACCCTTGTCTCCTTCAATTTCATCGAGCGGGAGGCGACGACATCGACGCCCGTGCCACAAATATTTGGAATTAGCACCTGTCCGCAGGTAATGGGTGCTTTAACCTGTGCCTGATAGACCTGTGCAAGGCAATCCTGCAGCCTGCCCTTGGGCACCTCGCCGGTGGAAATCACCGAGAGCCGGGGCAGGGTGCCTCCCCGGATTGCAACGGTGCTTGTTAGCATCCGCATGGGATTCCGGAACTCGTTCGCCCCGTGCTCAAGCCCGCGTTTACAGGTATTTCCGGTTACCGTGAGTTCTCCATTCTTCTCCGTCACACAAAGGCGGCAGCTGCTGGGGCAGACCGTACACACAAAATATTTTGTCATTGCTTTGCCTCCTCATCCAGAACGGAAACCCGCAGGGGGCCGATGGGACAGCCCTCCAGCTTAAATTTAAGCATTTCCGGCGGAGCAATAAAGCGGCAGCTTTTTTCCAGCAGCGCCGCATCCTCTCCCCCGCAGCGCAGAATCGCCTTCTTGGACGAATGCTTCACACGCATGAAGAAGGTGGAGCTCCCGCTGTCCGGCCGCAGCCACTGGGGCACCACGAAATTCACGTTGTCCTCCGCCTGTACAGGGCAGAGGGCGGCCTTACCATCCAGCCGTCCCGCAAGAAAGTCCACAGCCCCACAGGCGGCAATCTCGCCGCTCTCGGAGACATAATCAACGAGGTCAAAGACAACGGCAACGTTGCCCGCCGCAAAAATTCCGGGGACGCTGGTCATAAAGGCGCTGTCCAAAACAGGGCCCTTTGTTCGGGGGTCAAGCGCCACGCCCGCGCCCCGGCTCAGCTCGTTTTCGGGAATCAAACCCACAGCAAGAACCAAAAGGTCGCAGTCAATGGTCTCCTCCGTGCCGGGAATGGGCTTCATTTTTTCATCCACCTTGGCAACCGTCACAGCCTCCACACGGTCTTTGCCGTGTACTTGGGTAACGGTTGTGGAAAGGTGCAGGGGGATGCCGTAATCATCCAAGCACTGGACAATATTCCGGGTCAGGCCGCCGGGGTTTTGCATGACCTCATAGACCGCCTCCACCTGAATGCCCTCCAGTGTCATGCGTCGCGCCATAATCAGGCCGATATCGCCAGAGCCTAAAATCACGGCCTTTGTGCCGGGCAGATAGCCCTCCATGTTGATGTATCGCTGAACAGCGCCGGCTGTGAGCACGCCCACAGGGCGCTCGCCATAGATAAAGACCTGGCTCGCCGTGCGCTCACGGCAACCCATTGCCAGAATCACAGCACCGGCCTGAATTTCCAGCATTCCCTCAGCCTTGTTGCAGGCATAAACCACACGCTCGGGGGTGACTTCAAGGGCCATGGTCTCGGTTTTCACATCAATGCCGCCCTTTTCCACCTCATCGATGAAGGCCTGGGCATATTGGTTTCCGCTCATCCGCTGGCCAAAGCGGTGGAGGCCGAAGCCGTCGTGGATGCATTGCTGCAAAATGCCGCCCAACTCCATATCCCGCTCCAGAAGCAAAATGCGCTCTGTGCCCAGCTCCTTTGCCTTTAAGGCTGCTGCAAGCCCTGCGGGGCCGCCGCCGATAATGACAATATCATAGGATAGCTGCTTCATAGGCTCTCTCCCTCCCCGCCGCGATTGCTCTTTAGAAGAATTCCGCTGTCCTCACCCTTCAAGGTGACGGCGCACCAGTCCTCTCCCCGCTCCCGCGCCAAAATCTCCAGCACCCGGGGCTGGCAAAAGCCGCCCTGACACCGGCCCATGCCTGCTCTCGTGCGGCGCTTGATGGCGTCCACAGAGTCGGGCGTAAGCTTGGAGTGAATGGCGTCAATAATCTCGCCCTCCGTAATGCTCTCGCAGCGGCAAATAATCTTACCATAGGCCGGGTTCTGCTGAATCAAGGCATCCTGCTCCGCGCGGCTGAGATGGCGGAATTCGGGCTTCGCCTCGCGCTCGGGCTGCCAGTTTTCCTTTTTCTCAAGGGAGGCGCCGTCCCGGGTGGCGGCCTCTGCGAGGATGCCCTCCACCATCTTGGCAATGGCGGGCGCTGCCGCAAGCCCAGGGGACTGGATGGCGGCAACGTTGATGAAACCCGCCGTCACGGGGGACATTTCAATCACGAAGTCCTCCTTATAGTCTGCCGGACGATTGCCCGCAAAGAAGCGGATGATATCGCCATAGCCGATGCTTTCATCGCCCCTGCCCATGGCATAGGCCAGCTCCTCCTCCGTTGTGCTCAAATCCTCTTTGTCGGGAATCTCCAGGGCGGAGGGGCCCATCAGAATATTGCCCTCCGGCGTGCGGCACATGCCACCACCCTTAGTGTTGGCATTTTGTTGCAGCTTCTGAATGCTCTCCATGGTGATAATTTCGGTAATGCTCTCGTAGGGAGGCTTCTTGCTCTTATCTAAAATCGCAATCACGCCCCGGCGGGGATGAATCGTGAAGCATTCGTCCCCGGCCATGGCAGAAATCTCGTCGGCATAGATGCCCGCACAGTTTATGATGTACTTCGCCCGGATAACACCCCGGCTGGTCACAGCCCCCTGCACACTGCCGTTTTCGTGCAAAATATCTGCCACCGTGCAATTAAATAGAAATTTAACGCCATTTTCAGCGGCATTTTCGGCCAAAGCCTGGGTCACCTGATAGGGTTCCACAAGCCCCATCGAGGGCAGCCAGAGAGCGCCTGCAATCTGGTCGTGGCCATTGCGACGCAGGCCGGGCTCCAACTCGTGAGCACGCTCACAGCTGATCATTTCCACACCGTCCACACCATTTTGTATCGCAATATCATAGGCATATTCCAAAAAGGGAACCAGCGCCTCGTCGTCAACAGCGCCCATGGCACCGCAGCGAACCAGGGGGAAATTCAGTTCCCTGGCCCACTGGGTATACATCCGATTGCCCTCCACATTAAGCTTTGCCTTGAGGGTTCCGGGCTTGGCCCCGTGGCCGGGGTGGATGTTGCCGTTGTTGGCCTTTGTGGCGCCGGTGGCCACATCGTCGCGCATTTCGACAACAAGAATTTTGAGGTCATATTTGGAAAGCTCCCGGGCAATGCCGCAGCCCGAAACCCCCGCGCCGATAATCAGCACGTCGGCATCGTCAAAAACCCCTTTGGCTTCCCCTGCTGCGCGGTGGGCGCTGTAGTCCTTCTTCGGAAGCTCCAGCCCCTCTGCCTCCAGCTTGTTGACAACGTTTTTCACCTCGGAGAGCCCGCCGGCTGTAAGCCCTGCCTGCACGACCTCTTCCCAGCTTGCGCAGACTCCGCGGAGGGTCACAATTCCTCTGTCGTCTGCGGAAACCTCAATGGAGCGCTCGGGCAACGCCTTGGCGAGAGCCTCTTTCACTCGTTCTGTTAACATGAAGTACACCTTCCTTTATTAGGGCAATTCCGCACTTTCTTTTGTGCGGTGTTGCCTTAGAAAAACTGTGGCGCCATCTGGTGGTCGATAACCTTTTCCTGGATATAGGCGACCAACTCCCCGCCCAGATAGGAGCGGAGAATCCCCGCCATCCCGTAATTCTTTTTATTCACCAGCACCACCGGCAGCTGCATCTCCGCCGTCAGCTCCCCGGGAAGGGACACAATGCTTTTGTTTTCCGGATTGATGGTCTGAAAAACCGGCATCGCAGCGCCCAAGGGCCCGTTGCGGTAAACGCTGTCGTCCCGCATCACCACGCAGTCCACCTGGCCGGAAATAAAGGCCTGGCGGGAGGGGATAAAGGGCATTTCCACAAGGTGAACGTCCTTGCCCGTCACAAGGCTCTGGGTCAAGAGCCACTGGTCCTGGCTGGAGGGGTCAACGGCAACGGTCATGCCGTCTTGAATCTCCGTCAGCCCCGGCCGGTTCAGATAGAGCAGATAGGGCGGGGAATAGTCGCAGCCCAAAAGGGGGAAGGCCTCCTCCACCTCGGGGTTCTGCGCGATGTATTCCTGCGCCGTGGAGCGCGTTACGAGAACAAAGTCATAAACCTGACGGCAAAGGGCGTTTGCCCGGTTTTTGCCGCCGTGGACAAAGGCAAACGTAAAGGGAACGCTGCAGCGGGTCATAGCCTGGCAGATGCCGGTTGCAAGCCCCGCCAGATGCATGTTCAGGGGCGTTGGCATGGAGCCTGTCAAAAACTGCAAACCCGCATTTTGGAACAAAAGCTCCTCGTTTTTTTTCGCAAGATAGGTGCCCTGTTTGCCGCGCTTGTGCAGGAAAACAGCCCCGCGGGCCTCCAGGCTTGCCAGGGCATTTTGGACAACACCCCGCGAGCAGTCAAATATTTCACAATAGTCCTGAACCGTCGGCAATCGGCTATCCAGGGGCGTGCTAATCATCAAGCGGGCGATACCGGTTGTGACCAGCCAATCTTTTTTGTAGTGGGTGCCAACCAAAACATCACACCTTTCTTATGTACGAAATTTTGTATTTAACATATTATACGCTGAGTTTTTTGAATTGTCTATACGCATTTTTTTCTTTCACTTCCGTTATAATCTCCAAATAGTCTAGGTTTCTTTTGAACATTACTATAGAATGTGTTTTTTCGCTTGCTTTTTATGTATAAAATACTGTACTATTCAATCTACAGGGTTAAGGTGCAAGAGACGAACCCCCGCCACCTTAAATGGAGGATAAACAGATGAACGATGAGCCTTTGGTATTAACATTTGATATCGGCACCCAGAGTGCCCGGGCTATGCTCGTGGACAAACAAGGCAATGTAATCGGCCAGAAGCAGCAGGCCTACGAGAAGGCCTATGTCTCGCCCAAGCCCGGCTGGGCCGAGCAGGATGCAGACATGTATTGGAACCTGATGGCGGATTTGAGCCTCCAGCTCAAGGCGGACTTTGAGGCGCAGTGGCCGGCCATTATCGCCGTCACCTGCACCTGCATCCGCGCAACGACAATCTGTCTTGACAAGAACGGAAGGCCCCTGCGCCCCGCTGTCGTCTGGCTGGACAAGCGCCGCGAAACAAATCTTCCGCCGATTCCGCCGAAGAACAAGCTGGCTTTTCGTCTTGCGGGTCTGTTAAAGCCCGTGGAGGCCATTCGCAGCAACTTCGCCTGCAACTGGATTAAACACAATCAGCCGGAAATCTGGGCAAAGACCGATAAGTTCGTCCTGCTTTCCGCCTACCTGAACCTACAGTTTTGCGGCAGGCTGACAGACTCCACCGCCAACACCGTGGGTGTTCTTCCCTATGACACAAAAACCGGCAGCTGGCTTTCCAAAAACGACATGCGCCGCTGCCTCTATCTCGTGGAGGACGATAAGCTCTATGAGCTTGTAAAGCCCGGCGAAATCATCGGCAAAATTACAGCCGCCGCCTCTGAAAAGACCGGCATCCCTGAGGGCATCCCCTATGTGGTAACAGGCGCTGACAAGGCCTGCGAAACCCTCGCCCTATCGGGAACTGACCAGGAGAGCGCCGCTTTAAGCTTTGGCACCACCGCAACCATTGAGGTCGCAACAGACCGCTTCTTTAGCCCGCTTTCCCTGATTCCGCCCTACCGCTCCATCACAGGCGGCTACCTGCCTGAGGTGGAGACCTTCCGGGGCTACTGGCTCATCTCCTGGTTCAAACAAGAGTTTGCCGCCAAGGAGGTCCTCGAGGCGGAGCGCATAGGCTGCTCGGCGGAGGATCTGCTCAATCAGCGGCTCAAGGAGGTCCCCCCCGGCTGCCACGGACTGATTATGCAGCCGACCTTCACTCCCGACCCCACAACCCCCGACGCCAAGGGCGCCGTCATCGGTTTTTCCGACGTACATACCCGCATTCACCTTTACCGCTCGATTATCGAGGGCATCAACTTCAGCATGATTGAAGGCCTGCACCTGATTGAGCAGAAGGGCAAACTTAAAATCAACAAGCTCTATGTGACCGGCGGCGGGAGCCGCAGCACCGAGATTTGCCAGATTACCGCGAACATGTTCGGCCTGCCCGTTTACCGCACCCAGACCCACGAGGTCTGCGGCGTGGGCAGCTCTATGGTGGCCTTTGTCTCCCTGGGCGTCTACGCCGATTATGCGACTGCCGCCAAGAACATGGTTCACATCCGCGACGAGTTTTTGCCCGACCCCGCTGAGCATAAGATTTATCGCAGGCTTTACCGGGATGTCTACTGCAAGGTCTTTGGCAGCCTTCTACCTCTTTACGAAAAAATCAACCATATCATGAAGCACGCATAAAAAAGGCACAGCCCGCAGGCAGTTCACTGTCCACGTGCTGTGCCTTTTTCACTTTTCATCGGGAAGCGGCTCTCCCGCCGCTTACAGTAGCCGCGGCCCGATACATAGGACCGACTGATGCCGCAGAGCTCCGCCACGTCGTGCTGGGTTTTTGGCGCCTCACCCGAAAGCCCATAGCGCAGGCGGATGATTCTACTCTCCCGCTCGTCTAACAGCTCTGTCACAAGCCCGTTAATCATTCGGGCAAGCTCGTTTTGGCTGATTTCCTCCAGCATATCCTCCTCAAAGTAGACCACATCCATCAAGCAGAGGGAGCTGCCCGACCCATCTGTCTCAATGGACTCCGAGAGAGAAATATCCCCCGCCGACTTGCGCACGGATCGAAAGTACATGAGGACCTCATTTGCTATCCTCTCACAGCGGCTTTGGAAGCTGACTAATGGTTTTGGGCAGGGGGGTAAGGCCCAGTCTGCGCCCCACCTGGTACAGTATGGGTTGCTCTAAGCCGCATTCCCGAAGCAGCGCCTCGTCTGCAAACACCGCCTCGGGCGCGTCGTCCCGCAGGAGCCGCCCCTGGGAGAACACCAGAACCCGCTCCGCCCAGCGCCAGGCAAAGTCAATGTCGTGTGTGGCAATAACAAGTGCCATGCCTTGGGACTGGAGCTTGTTTAGCTCCCCCTCCAGCAGGCGGCTGCTAGCCGGGTCAAGGCTTGCGGCGGGCTCGTCCAGCAGCAAAAGCTCCGGCTCCATGGCCAGAATGTCCGCCAGGGTGACCCGCTTTTTCTCCCCGCCGGAGAGCTGGTGAGGCGGGCGGTGGCGCAGGGGCTCCAAGTCCAGCGTTTCGATGGCCTCGTCCACCCGGCGGCGCACCTCCTCCTTGGGCAGCCGGAGGTTCATGGGGCCAAAGCTGATTTCCGCCTGCACCGTGGGCGCTAAAAGCTGCACGTCCGGATCCTGAAACACAAGGCCGACCGTCCTGCTCAGGGCGAGCCGGTCTGCATTCTTGTCCCAAACGGGCTTACCGTGCCGGTAGAGCCTGCCCCCTGAGGGTTTCAAAACTCCGTTGCAGCAGAGAAAAAAAGTGCTTTTTCCCGCGCCGTTGTTTCCCAGCACCGCAATTTTCTCACCCCTGTGCAGGGAAATCGAGATGCCGTCCAGCGCCTTTCTGCCCTCCTCGTAGGAAAAGGATAAGTCCTCCATACGAATAATTTCTTCCATGTCTTATCTCCACAAACCCAAAGTTGCCACAACCAGCAATAAGCCCCCAAAAGCACCGACCTGCAAGACCGTCAGGGGCTTTTCTTCTTCCAAAAACGAGAGTGTTCCGTCATAGCAGCGGCTTTCCATGGCGTCAAAGCAGGCATTTGCCCGGCGGTAACTGCCGGCCAGAAGATTGGCATAGACCATGCCAGTCGTCCGCAGGGACTGCTTGACGCCCAGATAGCCCAGCCTGCTCCGGGCCGAATCCTGCAGGTTGCGGTGGGTTTCCAAAAGCAGAAACACATAGCGGTAAATCAGGTACATCAGCTCCGACACCAGCCGCGGGATTCTCGCCCGCCGCAGCACGCCGATAATCTCGTGGATGGGCGTGGACAGGCTCAGAAAATACAGGCAGCTCACCGCCCCCATCGCCC
>CAYXNK010000108.1:0-1574 GCA_964466395.1 uncultured Oscillospiraceae bacterium
CTTTCAAAGTCGAACAGCTCCTGCTCGGCAACCGTTTTCCGATCACGCAGATAGTCCGCTTCCTTCTGCGCGTCAAAGAGATAAGAGTACCAGCCCGCATCAAAATTGAGCATCACGCCATCCTTTTTCAGGACGCGGAACCAGTCCCTGTAGGCGTCCTGAGGGCGCTCTAGGTTCCAGGTCAGGTTTCTTGTGACAATCGCATCAAAGTGTGCGTCGGGAAAGTCAAGCGCATGGGCGTCCATCCGCTGAAAGTCGATTTTTCCACCCAGGGCACCCGCGTTTTCCCTTGCCTTTTCCAGCATGGCCTGGGTATAGTCCACTGCTGTCACACTGTGGTCGCGTTTGGCAAGAGCGATGGCAAAGAAGCCCGGCCCCGCGCCGATATCCAAGATTTTCAGGCGCTTTCCGGCAGGGAGCTGTTCTTCAATGACAGACATCCAGCTCTCTTCGTTCTCGCTGCCGTTGTATTTCGAATAGCTGTCGGCGCGCCTTGTCCAATATTGTTCGATGGAGTTCAACAGGGTTTTCATAAGCGGCTCCTTTATGGGGGGATAGCCTTATTTTAGCATCCCAAAAAAGCCCGCGCAAGCCCCCCAGGGGGTTAGAAAACTTATAAAACCGCCCCTGTTTTCAACATTTTTACAGATTTACTTTTTTGCTTTTGACTTTCTAATCAGAGCGGCAAAGCTGGGGGGCGCAGGCGCTTCAAAGCACATTAGCCGATTGGAAAAAGGATGCTTGAGCTCCAGCTTATAGGCATGCAAACCCAGTCGTTTCAAAGGGTCCGTTTTTGCCCCATATTTTTTATCCCCCGCAACGCTGTGTCCCAGCTCTTTCATATGCACACGAATCTGATTTTTACGCCCCGTTTCCAGATGGATATTCAGCAAGGAATACTCCGGAGCTTCGTCTATGACCCTATAGCTAGTGATTGCTTCCAAGCCGTCGCCGGCCTTCGGACTTGAATACATGAGAAGCGTTTTGGTTTCCTTCAGCCAGGATTGAATCCTGCCGCTCTTCTCCTCCAGCCGTCCCTCAACAATCGCAAGATACGCCCGGTCAGACACCAAATCTGCCCAGCTGTCCTGCAGTGCCAGCTTCATCTCCTCGCTTTTCGCTGCCACAAGCACGCCGGAGGTCGCACGATCAAGCCGATGCACCGCAAAAATGCGGTTTTGCGGATTCTTCTGCCTTACATAGGCTGTCATCATGTGATAGGCCGTCAATTCCTTCTCTGTATCAGAGGCAATCGAGAGCAAGTTGTGCGGTTTGTTTATGACAATGAGGTCATCGTCCTCATATAGGATATCCGGCATATTCTTCTGTGCCTGCGTTGGAACGGCCGATCGATTAATCCGTATGGTCTGCCCTTCGCGCAGCGCGGTGTCGTACTGGGTCGTTACGACGCCATCCACAGACACGAGCCTGTGGGTCAGCAGGGACTTTACATGGTTTCTGGATCGATTCGGCAGACTGCGCAATAAAAAGTCCAACAGCCCGCAGGCCTCGGTTACCTTAAACTGCATTGCAGGCTTTGGGGTAAATTCTTTCCGCTCCATCATTCGTGTTTC
>CAYXNK010000108.1:1674-7843 GCA_964466395.1 uncultured Oscillospiraceae bacterium
GATAGGGCATTGACTGCATACCGCCCCAGCGGGTTATGGAGATGGCAGCTGCGGCTCTTGCCAAGAGCGCCGCCCGCTCAACCGATTCACGGTCATAGGCAAGAGGGCTTCCCTGCGCAAGCATGGAGGCAATCAGACTTCCAAAGAAGCAGTCGCCCGCGGCGGTTGTGTCAATCGGCTCCGCATCTCCTGCGTCCAATTCGATTTTATAATTCTTTCCATAGAGGATGCTGCCTTCGGGTCCTCTTGTTACGACGACAAGGGAGATGCCCGCGGAAAACAGCCGCTCCGCCGAGGCGTCCAGGTCGAGTCCGTAAAGCATACGGATTTCTTCCTCTGTTCCCTTTATGATATCGGCATAAGGCACGGAGAGCAAAATGTTCATGCGCGCCTCTTCTTCGTTTTCAAAGAAGGCCGGACGATAGTTCAAGTCATAGCTAACAATTTTGCCAAGGTTTTTTGCTTCGCGGAGAACCTCCAACTGGGTTGCGCGAGAGGGGTTTGCTCCTGCCAGAATAATCGACGAGACATGCAGAACTTCCGTCTCATTGAGCAGGCTGCGGTCAAACTCCTGGCTCTTAAGCATTTTATCGGCGCCCGGGCTGTTCAGAAAACTATAGTTTCGGTTTCCGCCGGGAAGCGCATGGACAATGGAGAGAAGCGTTCCGTGTTTCTTTGACAATACAGCGCCCTTTGTGTTCACCCCATATTGCTCAAGGGCAGAGAGGATAAGCCTTGCAAAGTTGTCCTCTCCCAGTTTGCCTGCAAATGTGACATCTGCCCCCATTTTTGCAGCAGCAACGCAGAAGTTTGCAACGCTTCCGCCAGAATATAGCTTATACTTGACGACACCGCCGCTGGGCTCGCTCAGTGGAATAAAATCAACCACAGCTTCACCAAGACCAAGAATCTTTCCCATTGTTTTGCCTCCTATTCTAAATTGCTTTAGACTGTTTTAACCTGGTGCAAATTTTTTCATTTTCTTTGCTGAGATTTTCGTGATACATAGAATCTCTTAAAACCATTTTGACTCTTTAATTGTACCAGAACATTTAGAATATAGCAATCTGGTTTTCCATTTTCTTGCTTCTTTTCAAAAGTAAAAACGCCGAAAAAGACGATTGGCATGAACAATGTTCACTTGTTTAATTCTTCTTATCCTCGTTGTAAGATATAGCCGTTACAGGGCATTCTTTTATTGCGTTCTCCAACCTATCCATATCTAACGCCTCATACGGTTTTACATGCACCTTTTTATTTTTCATCTCAAACACACCAGGATAGCTCTTTGCACACAGGGTACAGCCCATACAGGCGTCTCGGTTGACTTGAAGTCCCGACTGTGTCAACACCTCTCCCGGCAAATCTTTGTCCTTTATGAGCTTCGCTGTTATCCATGAAAAGATGATAATGGCGATAATGGTCAGTACCCAACGAATGGCCATGAACTTTGGTCCTAAAAACTTTGCTTCATTGATGAGCATTGGAATTTTAATGACAGCCCACGAACTCAATATAATGACAATGTTTCGGATGGATGCCCCCTTTTTGTGAAGCATAACGCACATTGGAAACGCTGCATAAACCGGGCCGGCCGAAATACTGCCAACTACAAATGAAAAAAGCACACCTTTTGCCTTAGCATCTTTGCCCAAATACTGCGTAATCTTTTCCTTTGGAACCCACATGTCCAAAAGTGCTGTCAGAACAAAGATGACCGGCATAATCATGAGCATTTCTTTGATATAATACCCGCTACTTTTTATAGACTCAATGCCCATTGCCGGTTTTGCGATGAACATGATGATATAAGCCAAAGCAACAATGACCAAGAACAGATTTTCTTTTATCTTTTTTATGATTGTCATATCATCACCCCCATCACAAGCGCGATCGCAATCGCAAAAAGAAAGCTAAGGCCGTTTCGGATTGCTGTAAACTTTGATCCAAACGCCTTTTTTTCAAGGGGGAATGTCACGATTCCCACCATAGTCAGTGTTGTCAGGAAAGCTACAGATGGGACAACGCTAACGCCTGCATTCACCAATGTACCTACTAGTGGAAACGCAATAAACGCGGGAATCAATGTAATCGTACCGAGTAGCGCACCCCCAACAGTCGCCAGCAGGTCAGATTGAGTGCTCAAAAACGCTGCGATTTCAGTGGGCGGCAGCAACGTTAAGATTAAACCGATTGCGAAAACAATGGAAAGGATGCTCACAACCATCCCTTTTCCCATTCCGAGCGCCATTTTAAGCGCCTGTTTTGTTTTCACTTTGTCTTTAACAAAAGATACTACAAGAAAGATCAATGTGCCGATCCATATTGCCAGCGTAAAAACGTCCATATATATCCTCCCCTTAAAGTTAATTTACTTTCCCGGAGCCGGGGCCTTTATGACAATCAGCTCTAAGGTGTTGTCATGCAAGTTTTTGACATTCATTTTAATTTCCTTAGGGATTTTCAAGATGGTTCCCACAGGATATTCATGGACTTCCTGTTCGTTCAAGCCAATTGAGAGCAATCCTCTTATAACAACCATGTAGACATTGGAGTTTGAGAAATGCTCGGGAAGGCCCTCACCTTTGTTCAGGATCATGTGGTTAATGTTTACATTTTCATCGGTGATAACCTTTTCAATCGTATGACTGTCATTTTGCGCCATTTGAAAAACCTGTTCAATCATTTACATCGCTCCTTTTCTGTAATACATATATTATAGCGTTTTAATAAGCACAGAGATAGACACATAGGTTTCCTTTTGGTATAATGTTTAATAGAGGTGATCTTGCTGTGATAGAGAAAATTCAGAATATACCATTGCTTTCGCAACTTTCGCCAGAAGAGATTAAGCCATTGATCTTAGGCAATCAATTATACTTTAAAAACTATTCAAAAGGCGTGACGATCTATAATCAAAAAGACTGCTGCAAGACGTTTGATATTGTTATATCAGGCAGCCTTGTTGCGTATTCCCTTTCGGAGAACGGTTCGGCAATGACAGTGTTTGAATTTTTTGAGGGGCAGCTGTTGGGAGCGAATTTGTTATTTGGCGATACCAATGTGTACCCGTTCACGATCTACTGTATGTCCGATGCACAGATTTTACATGTTACTAAAAAAGCGGTATCGGTTTTTTTGCAAAACTATGGCTTTACCATCCAATTTATCAGAACTTTATCGCTTAACTCGCAAAAGCTTAACCATAAAATCACAATGGTTACCCAAAGAAAACTTAGAGAAAACCTTTTGGATTATCTCAGGCAACAAGCTATTTTACAGAACTCCAATGTCATTATGTTGGCAATTAGTAAAAAGCAGCTTGCCGATTATTTTGGGGTGCAGCGTCCGTCTTTATTTCGTGAGTTAAAGGCTCTAAAAGATGAAGGTATCATAGATATTTCAAATCGGACAATCCGGCTAAACCATATTCAGAATTTCAATGACAATTCTTAAAAACATTTTGCGAAGAACAGGTTTTACGGCTCAAAGGTCTGGCATTCCACAAAGCTGGTACGACGCGCAGATTGTTTTCACGCTCATGGATGGTACGGAAATCAGAGCATAACAAAAAGGGCCTCGGCTGGAATCTCTCCGCCGAGGTCCTTCTTTGTCCATGCTGGATGCTAAATACGGGGATATCCCTCTTGCTCTTTGAAGTATCCACAGCGCATTGAAAGTGGACGTTCCAGGTTTTTTAACCGAAATTGGGCCGATTTACGGATGCATTTCATTCGCTCAAATAGAGCATCCGCAAATCCAGCCAATAATCTATCCGCCCGGTCCTTGTATCGGTATTGATGCTCACACTTCCGAAAACTAGAAGTATGTTGGCTTCTGGGATTTCAATGGAATAACTCATGTCTTCCAAGCCTGCTTGCGATGATTGCATTTTACCTGGGGGATATTTGACAAGAATCCTATCTAAATAGGCATTCATGTCCTCCTCGTGTATTGTGCGACCGTCCAGCTCAATTCTAATTGCCGGAACATCACGCCCCGACTCGACACCCCAATAGATTTTATAGACGCCTTTTTCACCTTCTATGGTGACGGGCGCGGCCCCAATGCCGTCCTGCATATTAACGGCCCAGTGAAATCCGCTTATATCTATGGCGCCTGAAGGCAAAGACAAATATGTCCCCGCATAGTCGCCGGGCTGGGTGTCGGGATCAAAGTCTGGCCAAGTCTGCGCAAATCCAAACTCCTTTTGAAATACGGTGTTCTCATTAAGTCGTTCGCTGAACCAGGAAGGCAGTTTTGCATTTTCCGCATAGGCCAGGTAGTTGACCGCATCGGTTATGGCCTCTTTGACGGGTTTCTCCGGTTCGGAAGCCGCAGGTGCGATTGCATCATCTTTGAACATTCCTTCCGCAATCAGCAATTTTTCCAAGCGAACAACCTGTAAATTCACGGGCAGAACATGATATCCCAGCATGGGAAACACTGAAAAGGCGGCGAGCCCACAGAGCAATGCGGCTATTATAACATGGGATTTGTCCTTCATGACGATTAAAAGAGACACAGCCGCCGTAGTCAGTATCCAAATGATGATAAAAAAGTATTCAACAGTTTTTATTCCCCATGTTTCAACTTGTACAAAAAGTGCGGTGGCTTCAAAAATCAATATTATTATAGCTGCGAAAGGAAAAACCTTGCGATAAAAGTTGGCGATGCCTGATCGACCGTGGGTTACCATGATATGGAGCCATAGTCCTACGATGCCAAAACTGGCAGCGATGGAAGAAAGACGCACGAATGGAACTTGTTCACCCGTTAAGACGGTTTTCGTAGACCATATAAGCAGAACCGCCGTCAGAGCCAATGCCAAGGGCGACATGATATATTCAAACAGTATTTCTATGAACCTGGGTTGTTTTTGGGCCGCATCCCGCTTGGGGTCAGTATTATTCTTGCCGAAGTCCGGAAAATAGCCGATGAAAATAGCATAGGCAAGAAAACCTGCAATTGTACCAATGTACATATATACCTTTTCGCTCATGCCTTTGTATAACAGCGCCTCAACGGCTCCCGCAACTCCAGCACCCCCTGCAAACAGGACACCACCATAAATCAGGGCTATGAAAAACGCCTTATGTGTCATGAAAAAGGATCTTGAGAAGTCCGAGAGATCTTTTGGGTATCCCGCCAGAACAATGAATGCAAGCAAGCTCACAAGCATCGCTACATTTACCCGAGTCTGCGCTATGTCGGTTAGCCTTACAATGCGCATCATATCAAGGGAAGGATCTGTGCCTCCAACGAAGTATAAAAGCAGAAAGGTGATGATTGCGATAGCTGCGCCAGTTAGGTTTGCAATCTTAAACGAAGAAGCATTATTAAATCTGCTATTTGCAGCAGTGATGGCCGTCAGGCCAAAGACAGCCCCCAGTGCCAACGAGAAATGAATGCAATTGAGCAGAAAATTATAAGCCTCCTGTTCTGGCCAGTCAAGTTGTATTCTGATCATTGCAACAACAGCAAAAGCAAGGGCACTAACCATTGCAACCGGATATGCCCGAAACGAGCTCACAGCCCCCTTAAATATCTGCAACATTGATTTAGTAAATGCGTTCATATCTTCAGCCTTCTTTCCGTGCATGCCTATTCCTCTTTTACTACAACAGTCATAAATGTGTTGCTTGGACTCAAATAATTTCATGCAACGCCGCGCAAAGGAAAGTGCGAAATTGCATCATTACATTTCTCGTCAGACGAAACAAAGACCGCAGCGAATACTCTATGTGCTCGCGAGGATTTTGTGAAGTGCGATCGTAAAAATGCAAGCTTGTCTGCGCGTTTCGCGCTCGCCGTTCTTTGTGCAGTGTTGCCCCAAGCAAGATTATTATACCAAATAGCATGCCTGCCGGATAGAAGAAGTTTGAAAATATATCGGCTTATGAAAAAAATGCGGGCCTAGGGGAGAACCGCACAAAGGGAAGTGCGGAATTGCACTGTCAGATCGGCACAAGATAGTTTATCGCTAGATCAATTCGAATTTAATCCTTTAGATTTCTCGGTTCTTTACAAAGAAAACGCACTTATTACACATGCCCATAGTTAGTAGAAGAGCGAAAAGAAAAACCTTGCAGTCATTCAGACTGCAAGGTGTTTTGGCGGAGAAGGAGGGATTCGAACCCTCGAAACCCTTTTGGGGTTTACACGATTT
>CAYXNK010000109.1:0-7749 GCA_964466395.1 uncultured Oscillospiraceae bacterium
ACCAGCCGTCCAGGGTGTCCGTGCCCTTGATGAAGTGTTCGCTGCCGCACTTGGGGCAGTGATAGCCGTCGGGCAGGAAGTTTTCGGCCTCCTGGGAGAACCAGGCGTTGGAGCCCTGATCCCGGAAAAGCCCGGCGATGATTTCGATGGATTCCTCGGTGCAAAGCGGCTCGCCGCAGTCGCGGCAATAGAGGACGGGGATTGGCAGACCCCACTGGCGCTGACGGGAGATGCACCAATCGGCGCGCTCCTGCACCATGGAAATCATGCGGTCATGGCCCCACTCGGGCATCCAGGTGACGTTTTCACAGGCGGCAACGGCCTCGTCCTTAAAAGCGTCCACCGAGCAGAACCATTGGTCGGTGGCACGGTAGATAATCGGGTTCTTGCAGCGCCAGCAATGTGGATAGGGGTGGGTGAGATCCTGGGAGGCCAGAAGGGCATTCGCAGCCTGGAGATCCTCAAAAATTACGGCGTTGGCCTTGGAGTAGTGGAGACCCTCATATTTACCGGCCTCCGCTGTCATGATGCCCCTGTCGTCCACGGGTACGATGATGCCGATTTTGGTCTTGCCTGCATAGTCATACTTCTGGCAGACGATATAGTCCTCCGTGCCGTGGCCGGGAGCAGTGTGAACACAGCCGGTACCGGCGTCCAGGGTGACATGGTCTCCGTTTAGGATGATGCTCTCCCTATCGTAAAGGGGGTGCTTTGCACGCATCAGCTCAAAGTCCGCGCCCTTAGCTTCGTGGATAATTTCAAGGCCCTCAAGCCCTGTTGCCGTCGCCACAGAGGCCATCAGCTCCTTGGCGAGGATGTAGACCTCGCCGCTTGGCGCCTTTGCCAGCACATAGTTCAAGTCGCCGTTTAAGGAGATGGCGAGGTTTCCGGGCAGCGTCCAGGTGGTGGTGGTCCAGATGACGAAATAGATGTTATCCAGAGGGGCGAAGGCCGAGAGCCTGCCCAAATCGTCCGTTAGACGAAATTTGACATAAATCGACTTGCAGGCATCGTCGGCATATTCAATCTCCGCCTCAGCCAGAGCCGTCTCGTCGTGGCTGCACCAGTAAACGGGCTTCTTGCCGCGGTAAATATAGCCCTTCTGGAACATTTTCCCAAAGAGCCGAACCTCCTCGGCCTCGAAGCCGGGGTCCATGGTTAAGTAAGGCTTCTCCCACTCGCCGAGAACGCCCAGGCGCTGGAATTGCTCCCGCTGAATATCCACAAAGCGGGCGGCAAAATCCCGGCAGGCGTCCCGGAATTCAGGGATAGACATTTTTTTTCGATCCAGCTTGTTCTGCTTGATGATGGCGCTCTCAATGGGCATACCGTGGTTGTCCCAGCCGGGGACATAGGGCGCCTGGAAGCCGGACATGTTTTTATAGCGGATGATGAAGTCCTTTAAGGACTTGTTCATGGCGGTGCCCATGTGGATGTAGCCGTTGGAAAACGGAGGGCCGTCGTGGAGGATGAACCGTGGCTTGCCCTCGTTCTGTGCAATCATTTTATGGTAGATATCCTGCTCATACCAGCTCTTGAGCATATCCGGCTCGCGCTGAGCAAGGGAGGCCCGCATGGGAAAATCCGTGCGGGGAAGGTTGATGGTTTTATTGTAATCCTGCGACATTTGGCGTTGGCTCCTATCTGAAGTAATCTGCAAACTATGCGGTTTTTTGCCCTTTTCCGGCGGGAGAAAAGCAAAATAACCAAGGGGCGCGGCACAGCGTTAATATTATGCCCCGCCCCGACTTTATTTAACGTTATTATTTTCCAAAACGAAGGCTGTCTAAAGAAAATTGACCGCTCTGGGCCGCGCCGGGCTGAATCAGGCGAGTCGGCTCATCCTGAGCTGCGGCGGGGGGAGACGCTGTGACCACGCGGCGGATCTCCGCCTCCTCCACATCGTGCTCGGAAAAGCGCTCCACAGAGCTTTCGATGCTGCGCACCGCTTCATCAAGCCCGGAAGCCGTGGGCTCTCCGTTGCGGGGGGCGTCGCCCAGCTTTATGCTCTTCAGGCCGTCTAAAAATTCTAGCTGCTTTACGCAGACCAGACGCATGTTTTCGATGTACTTTGCGCTCTCACGCTTGGCCTCGATGAGCAGGGTCTCCTCATATGTACGCTGACTGTATGCCTCACGGGTAATCCGCTCGGCCTCGCCGCGGGCGTCAGAGAGCATGTCCTCTGCCTTCTTGCGGGAATCATCCTCAATCTGGATGGCCAGCTTTTGGGCGGAGAGAAGGGTGAGTCGCATGGAATCCTCGGTGGCTCTATACTCCTCGATCTTGTCAACAAGAACCTTCATCTTGCTTTTTAGCACCATATTTTCCTTTGCCAGAGCCGCATAGTCGTTTGCAGCCTCGTCCAGAAAATCATCCACAGCGGCCATGTCATAGCCGCCGAAGATGGCCTTTTCAAAGGTTTTTTCTCTAAAATTCTGAGGTGTCAGCATATCAAAATCCCTTTCTATATTGCAAGTGCACAAAAATCATAATCCTTGCCGAGGCGCTTGTTTAATGTAAAGACAAGGCGAAGTTGAAAAGCCCTTTCCCGCGCCCTGTAATTTCACGGAGACAGGCCCGCTTATAGATACAGGCCGGAGTTTTCGATTCCGTCAATCAAATCGCCCATCAAGTCCACATTGTGGGGGGTGATGATGTAAGTGTTGGAGGCGACCTTTTTGATTTTTCCGTCCAAGGCATAGGCGACGCCGCTGAGGAAGTCGATGAGCCTGCGGGCGGTGTCTTTTGCGGTGTCCTCAAGATTCATTATGACAGAGCGCCTGCCCCGCAGGTGGTCTGCAATCTCGGCTGCTGTTTCAAAACGCTCGGGCTTGACCAGAACGACCTGGGGCTGGGCAGTGCCGCCGCCCAGGGTTACGACCTTTTCCCGCTTATAGGAAATCGGGGAGGCCTCCGGCTCCGAAAAGGGGTTGCGCCGCTCTGCGGCGGAGGCCCTCCGGGAGTTCTCTGCGGGGGAAACCCGAGTTTCCTCGGGTGCCTCGCCATATTCATCGCCAAAATCATCATATTCATCGCCGCTATATGGACGAGTAAGCTTTTTCAGCTCGTCTAACAGACCCATAGTTTTTTAGACCTTTCCCTCCGGCGGAGATTTGGCGGGGTTGGGCAGAAGCTGCCGCCCCAAGCGCCTTGCCGGAGCCAAAGTTATTTTACGTGTTATTTTTTCGCCGAAAGAGCCACAGGCGAACCCTATCGTTTATTCGTTAACAGAATAAATGCGGGCGCCAAAAATTGCAGAGCCGACACGAACCATGTTCGAGCCCTCCAAAATTGCGTCCTCATAATCGCCGCTCATTCCCATGGACAGAAAATCCATGCTAATATTATCATATTTTTTCGCTGAAATGTCAACAAAAAGCTTGCGCATCCGGGCAAAATAGGGGCGGTTTTGCCCCGAAACCTGGGAAATGGGCGGAATTGCCATGAGACCCCGGACAAAAACTGAGGACAGAGCGGAAACTTTATCCAGAACCAAGGGAAGCGCAGCGGCGTCAAAGCCCGCCTTTGAGTCCTCGTTTCCGATGTTTATTTCAAGCAGCACCGCCTGTTTTATGCCCTGGGCTGCCGCTCTTTTGTCGATTTCCTCCAGCAGGGAAAGGGAGTCTGCCGAATGAATCAGGGCGCAATGCCCTACCAGCTGGCGCACCTTATTGCGCTGGAGCTGGCCGATGAAGTGCAGCTCGGCACCGGCATAAGCGCCCGCTGCGGTTTTTTGCACGAGCTCCTGCACCCGATTTTCTCCGAAGATGTGGATACCGGCGGCTCGTGCCTCGCGAATGTCTGCGGGGGGCTTTGTTTTGCTGGCGGCAACCAGGGAAATGTCCTCCGCCCTTCTGCCGCTGCGAAAGGCCACCTGTTCAATTTTTGCGCAGACTGCCTGCACCTGTTCCGCAATGCTCATCTTGCCCCTCCTTCTCGCTTATCTCTCAATCAGCTTGCCGTCATACAGACCCTTGGTGGTCAGAATGATGTCGTTGCCTTCCCGCAGGCCGTTTGCCTCTTGGACATTGGCAGCCAGGAAGTAATCCTCTGTCTCCCAGGTGATGCTGATGTATTTTTTCTCGGCCTGCATGCCGGTGGTGGTGTAGACATAGGTTCCCTTCTCGTCAGACAGTACGGCCTGGCGAGGCACCCGCAGCCCTGTGTGGGACTCAAAGATGACGCTGGCGGAGCTGCGGCGGACGAACAGTAGGTCTGCCGTGCCCTCTGTGCAGCGGAACACAACGGCGGCCTCCCCATTTTCCGGGGCGCTGATTGAGAGGACGGTTGCCTGAAGCAGGCTGCGGCTGTAGCGACCAAAGTCCAGGCTTGCGGTTTTTCCAACCTCTAGCCGCTCGGCGTCCCGCTGGGAAATCAGAGCGGCAAAATACCACTCGAAGGGGGAGGCAATTTTGCCGTAAACCTGAGCAGAGACCGGTGCAGGATTTTCCATTAAGGTTGCCAGCCGATCGGGGGTGAGGTTCTCCAACTGCTGGGCATTGAGCCCCTCATACCCGTCCGGTAGAGCGGAGAATAGTCCCGGGCGGACGGCTGTAAGCCTTGCGGTGTCGCTCATAGCGGTCTGGCGGAGGGACTGCAATTCGTCTGTCACAAGGCTCAGGTCAACCTCTGTGGTCTGAATCTCACTGTTTTCAAAAACCAGGGAGGTGAGGCTCATGGCGGCGCCTGCCAGCCCGTCTGTGTCGTGGCGGGCAGCGGAGGCTGCAAGGCCTGTCAGCGCGGACTTTACAGCCCTATCCCGGTCGGAGAGGCTCTCGATGGAGGCGGTGCCGTTTAAGGCGGCAGAGATGTAGCGCTGTTTTAATTCCAGCTCCCGAATGCGGGAGGCGCGAATTAAGGACTCCTCGCCGGAATAGGCAATGGCAAGGGTATCCCCTGCAGAGACAACCTTTCCACTCTCGGCGGTCACACTTAAAAAGCGCTCTCCGCTCTCAATCAGGCTCTCCTCCCGCACCAGAATGCCGGCGGCGAGAGCCGTGTCGTCCAGAGAGACGTAGACCGCCGGAGCAGTGCGGAGATTGTCTGTAAACGCGCGGGAGAGATAGACGCCCAGATAGGCGAGCATGGCGATAAAAAGTAGGAGGGAGACGGTTTTTGTCAGCCTGTCCGTTCGTTTCATAGCAACCTCTTTTTCTGTTTGTTATGCTTCCCGCCCGCCGTTTACAGAAAAATCCAAAGGGTCAGCCCTTTGGATTTTTCCGCCTGGCATCCAACGTCGGACGCCTATAAAGCCGCTATGTAAAGCGCTAATCTTCTGAAGTTCGGTGTTCTCGGAGATCTACGGCAGTGGTGGGGACGATTGTGGAAATGGCGTGTTTGTAAATCATTTGCTGCCGCCCATCTGTGTCCAGAATGACGACAAAATTGTCAAAGCTTTTGACAATGCCCTTGAGCTGAAAACCATTCATGAGAAAGAAGGTGACGGTTTGCTTTTCACGCCGGATTACGTTGAGAAGGGTGTCCTGAATGTTCTGTGTCTTTTGCATACTGCGCTCCCCTCGGAACGGCCAAAAAATTGCACAAAATCAAAAAGCCGAAAAGCAAGGAAGTCTGCGCTTTGGGCGCTAGCCGCGCTTTGTGCGGTGCTGCCCAAGGGCTTATCAGCAATTCTATCACGCTTTGCCGTTCCATAAAATAGTAATAATAAACAAATCGCACCGCCTTAGCAAAGCGAATTGCCTATAGACTATTGTAAGCCACAGGAGCGGAAAAACTCTGTCGAAAGCTGTCGGCCAAGTTTTAAATCGGGAGTCTGCTCCCAGAGAATCCAGCAGAGATTCTCCTTGCGGCGCAGCCAGGTGAGCTGGCGTTTTGCATACCGTCTGCTTTCGCGCCGCACCAGCTCCAGAGCTTCCTCGCGGCTGATTTCCCCCCGGAGGGAGCGGGCGGTCTCCTTATAGCCGATGGCCTGCATGGCGGTGCAGTTTTCGGGGATGCCGCTTGTCAGGAGGGCGGAAACCTCCTCAAACAGGCCGGCCTCCTTCATCCTGTCCACACGGCTGCCAATGCGGGCGTACAGGTGTTCCCTGTCCCGGAAACTCAGGGCAAGGCACATGGCGTCGTATTTTGCGGGAATGCGCTGGGTTTCCGCATCGTGGGCAGAAATGGTCTGCCCTGTGAGGTAAAAGACCTCCAGGGCGCGGAGCAGGCGCTTGCGGTCGGAGTGATGGAGCTTTGCCGCCCGCTCTGGGTCAATTTGGGCAAGCTCCCGGAGCAAAGCTTCGCCGCCGAGGGTCTCATAGCGGGCTTCCAGCGCGGCTCGGAGCTCTAAGTCCGAGGCGGCCTCGTCAAAGACGCGGCCTGCTACCAGAGAGTCAATATAAAGCCCTGTGCCGCCCACGAGAATGGGCAGCTTTCCCCGGGCAAGGATGTCCTGGACACAGGCGTCCGCCTCCTTCACATAGCGGGCGAGGCTGTAATTTTCAAAAGGCTCCGCCACGTCCAGCATGTGGTGGGGAACTCCCTGCATTTCCTCGGGCGTGACCTTGGCGGTGCCGATGTCCATGCCGCGATAGACCTGCATGGAATCCACCGAGACGATTTCCCCATTCCATTCCTTTGCCAGGAGAATGCCAAGTGCTGTCTTTCCCGTTGCCGTAGGGCCTGTGACCACTGCGATTTTTGGTGTGTGCTGTGTCATCTCATTCGTCCTTTGTTTTGCTATACAATGCGTGAAAACTCCTTGTCCAGCTGCTTTCGCGTCAGGGTGGCAGAAACCGGCCTGCCGTGGGGGCAGTATTTGATACGGCCTTCCACCACCTCTTTTACCAGCGCCTCAAGCTCCGCCCGCTGGGTGTTCCAACCGGCCTTAATGGCTGCTTTGCAGGCGATGGTATGTAAGATCTCGTCTGCGCCGCCTGTTTCCGAAAGGGGCGCACCGGTTTTTAAAAGCTCAATAATTTCCTCCACCATGGCTCTGGCGTCCCCGGCGTCCGTGTCCGCCGGCAGACCACGCAGAATCACGGTGTCACTGCCGAAAGGCTCAATCTCAAAGCCAAGGGAGGAGAGCGCCTCGCTGTTTTGCTCCAAAAGCTCTAGCTCCTCCCCGGCAAGCCGCAGGGTCACAGGTTCCAAAAGCTGCTGGGACATGAGGGTCTGCCCCTGGGCCTTGAGCTGGTTAAAAATCATGCGCTCGTGGGCGGCGTGTTTGTCAATGAGCAAAAGACCCTCGGCGGTTTCGGCGAGGATGTAGGTTTTCATGGTCTCGCCAATCAGGCGGAAGTTTGCAACAGTCTCGGACAGAGGTGCCACAGCGGGGGCGGGCACCGGGGGCTCAATGTCTCCGCTCTCCACCAAGGGAGATTCTGCGGGAGCGGAGGTCTGAGGTTCGAGCAGCGGCGGCGGAGCGGCGGCGTCCGGCTCCGTGAGCTTATCCAAAAGCCCATAGGTCGTGCGGCTCTCAGAAACCCTGTTACCTGTGGCAGACGTCGGGGGTGTTCTGTCCCAAAGAATCGTGCCCCAGTCGGCGGGGCGGGGGACAGGCGATATGGGGGAGGTGGGCTTTGGAGCCTCTGGGAGTTTGCTGCGGAACTCCTTTGCGTCCATGGCTTTGAAAAAATCTTTTTTGGGGGAGGCTACCGCCCGGACGGCAGGGGAGAGGGTAATTTCCGGCGCGGGGCGCTCGCCCTCCAAGGCTGCCAGCACGGCGTAATACACCGCGTCAAAGACCCGCTTTTCCTCCCGGAATTTAATTTCGAGCTTGGCGGGGTGCACATTTACATCCACAGC
>CAYXNK010000110.1:0-7735 GCA_964466395.1 uncultured Oscillospiraceae bacterium
GGTGTGGATCCCGAGACCGCCCTGCACAAGAGCTGCGCCAAATTTATCCGCCGCTTCAACTATGTGGAGGCAGAAGCCCGGGATGTGGGAAAGCGCCTGGAGGACATGAGCCTCGAGGAAATGGACGCCCTTTATGAAAAGGGCAAAAAAACAGAGTAGATTTTTTGCTTCTTGCAAAACTCTATATATATTTGAGATTACTATATTCAGAATTCTTAAGGAGGAAAAATATGAACAAAGCAGAGCTTATTGCCGCAGTGGCCGAAAAGACAGGGCTGTCTAAGAAAGACAGCGAACGCGCTGTCAACGCAACTTTCCAGACCATTGAGGAGACCATCGAAACCGGTGAGAAGGTGCAGCTTGTTGGATTTGGCTCTTTTGATGTTAAAACCAGAGAAGCTCGGATCGGACGCAACCCCAAGACCAAAGAAGAAATCAAAATTCCGGCTTCCAGGGTTCCCGTATTTAAGGCCGGCAAGGCATTTAAGGACGCTGTGGACAAATAAGTCCGCTTTTCAGGGCACGGGAGACTTCCCGTGCCCCTATTTTATGCATCCACAGAGCGGGAGAGAAAGGATTCAAAATGCGACTGGACAAATACCTGAAGGTCTCAAGGCTCATTAAGCGCAGAACCGTTGCCAATGAGGCCTGTGACGCCCAGAGGGTCTGGGTCAACGGAAAGCCCGCCCGTGCCTCCTATGAGGTGAAGGTTGGAGATGTGGTTGAAATTCGCTTTGGCCAGAAAACCCTGAAGGTTGAGGTGCTTGCCGTTTCAGAGACCGCCCAAAAGGCAGAAGCGCCCTCCCTGTATCGGGAGCTGGCAGACTAAAATATGGGATGAAAACCTGTCTTGAGAAAACGGGGAGGACGCAGATAAATTTTGCCTGCGTCCTCCCCGTTTTTGGAAACAAAATCATAAAAAATCAAACTTGTCAAGTCCTCCCGGCGGTGGTTTTATTGGGACTATTTTTCCAGAAGAAAATATTATGTAAACTAAGCTTGCATAATTTCTAATTCCACCCAAGGAAGGGGGTGTTCAAAAGTCTGTTGAGAATGTTGAAAACCCTTGATATGCCGTATTGCTGGAAATTATGAAAAAAATTTTGGGGATGAATAGGCTATGAGTGGCGATGAATATTCATAATTTTTGTAAACCCCGGGCTCTTTTTCGTTGCAAAAAAAGAAACATGGAAAAAAGTCCTTGACATGCTCTTCTCCGGGCATATTGGTTCTTTGCCTTCAATATAGTTTATTAGCTTGGACAATGTTTGATTTGGAGGCATCAGATGAAAAGATTTGCGCTTTTTGTTGTTTTGGCGGTTCTGCTGTCCGTCAGGGCGGTGGCAATCGCCCCGGTGGAGGAGACGGCGCTGACCCTTTCCGTCCCATCGGCCATTCTTATGGAAAAAACCACAGGGGAGATTATCTATGAAAAGGACGCCCACAGTCCGAGAGCGCCTGCCAGCGTGACCAAGGTCATGACCTTGCTTTTGGTCATGGAGGAAATTGCGGCTGGCAGGCTCTCGACAGAGGAAATTGTGGTCTGCTCCTCCTGGGCGGCCTCCATGGGAGGCAGCCAGATTTGGCTGGAGGAAGGAGAGCAGATGAGCGTCCACGACATGCTCAAGGCCGTTGCCGTTGTGTCGGCCAATGACTGCGCCGTTGCCCTGGCCGAACACATCGCAGGCTCGGAGGAGAGCTTTGTGGCGCGGATGAACAAGCGTGCCGGCGAGCTAGGCATGGAAAACACCCACTTCGTGGATTGCACGGGGCTGACAGAGGACGACAGCCACCTGACAACGGCCTATGACATTGCCCTGATGTCCAGGGAGCTGATTTACCATGAGGAGATTAAGGAATACACGACCATCTGGATGGATAGCCTGCGCAACGGGGAAGCGGAGCTTGTGAACACCAACAAGCTGGTGCGCTTTTACAAGGGCGCAACAGGCCTGAAAACCGGCTTTACCCGCAAGTCCATGTACTGCCTCTCGGCAACGGCAGAGCGGGATGGCACGGAGCTGATTGCCGTTGTGATGCACGGTGCCACAACCGGAGAGCGCTTTGAAAGCGCCAAGACCATTCTGAACTTCGGCTTTGCAAACTATGCGGTCTGCCCCCTGCGAGCACCCCAGGCGCTGCCGCCGGTGCGGGTTTCCCTGGGCAAGTCCGGCAGCTTCCAACCGGTTTATGGCGGCCGGGAGGGCATGCTGATGGAGAAGAGCAATATGGGCGAAATCCGCTATGAGCTCCTGCTGCCCCAGGAGATGAATGCCCCGATTGCCGAGGGCTCGGTCATTGGAGAGATGCTGGTCTATTCCGCGGAAGCGGAGCTGGCGCGGGTGCCACTTCTGGCAGGAAGCCCTGTGGAGCGGCTTGGACTCTTCGGTCTCTATGGAAAGCTCGTTTTAAGGCTATTTGGCAGCTAGGAAAACCACTTTCTCGCTTATTTCAATTGAAAACTGTTAAGTCTGCCCCACAATGACCCGGATTCCGAAAAAACAACTTGTAATACCTATGGGAATGTATTACAATACAGTAACAAAGATAAGCTTCCGTAAATACTGGAAGGGAAAAGAGGAGCTGTCCCATGGTCAAAGTTGATTTATCCGGCGCAAAGAATTTTTTCACGGCAACTGGCCCGGATTATTCTATTGTTTCCGACGCACACAGAAAGCTGTTTGAGCATACCGGCCTTGGCTCGGAATATACGGGCTGGCTTGATTTGCCTGTCCGGGTAATGAAGCAGGAGCTACGCCAAATTCTATCCTGCGCAGCAAAAATCCGCGGGAATTCCCAAGCGCTTGTTGTGGTCGGGATCGGCGGCTCTTATTTGGGCGCGCGGGCGGCGATTGAGCTTCTGCGTTCACCCAACTATAATTTGATTCAAAAGGACACGCCGGACATTTTCTTTGTGGGAAACGGCCTGTCTGCTACCGCCATCAATGAGACGATTGGCTTAATTGGCGATCGGGATTTTTCCGTAAATGTCGTCTCCAAATCCGGCGGAACCCTGGAACCTGCGCTGTCCTTCCGGGTGTTTAAGAGCCTGCTGGAGAAGAAATATGGCACTGCCGCAAAAAAACGCATTTTCGCCACCACCGACGCCCGCCGTGGAATCCTCCACGACATGGCAGAGACCGAGGGCTGGGAACGCTTTATCGTACCGGAGGATGTGGGCGGCCGCTTTTCCGTGCTGTCTGCCGTTGGCCTTCTGCCTATGGCAGTTGCGGGAATTGACGTGGAACGGGTGTTAAGCGCTGCGGTGCAGGAGCTGCACGATCTGGACCTCCGCTCTGTGGAAAATCCCGCCTGGCTCTATGCCGGGGCGCGGCAGCACTTCTATGTAAACGGCAAAACAACGGAAATTCTTGCGGCCTATGAGCCCTCCTTCCGCTTTATGGCGGAGTGGTGGAAGCAGCTCTTCGGTGAGAGCGAGGGCAAAAACGGCATTGGCATCTTCCCGGCCTCCGTGGAATACACAGCGGATCTGCATTCCATGGGCCAATATATCCAGGATGGTCCCCGTCGGCTGTTTGAAACGGTCGTCTGCTTTGAACAGAGTGGACAGAGCCTGAAGGTTCCCTTCGAGCTGGGCAACCGGGATAAGCTCAACTATCTCGCCGGCCGGGAGTTTGACGAGATTTCAAAAGTGGTCTCCAAGGCCGTTGCCTCGGCACACATCAAGGGCGAGGTTCCAAACATCTCGATTACCGTGCCCAAGCGGGATGAGGAGGGCTTTGCCGCCCTTGTCTGCTTCTTTGAGATGAGCTGTGCTCTTTCCGCCTATGTCACCGGCGTCAATCCCTTTGACCAGCCGGGAGTGGAGGCCTATAAGAGCAATATGTTCCGCCTTTTAGGACAGGAGCAATAGAAAAAGCAGAGTCAAGCGGATTTTCCGGTTTGGCTCTGCTTTTCAATCTAAATGCACAAGGAAAGAAAAAAGAAGGATTGAAGTTTTGTGGGAACCGTGGTAGAATAAGACAAGAGAATCCAGTCCCCAGAAATTAAAATTTTTTCGCCTCTCTGGGTATAAAAACAGTCCCTAGAGTGTGTTTTTGAAGAGGAATCTTTAATTTTGGTTCGAAAGCAGTCCCCATGCTTTTTGAAATAATTTAGGAGGGTGTTTATCATGGTTAAGTTAATCATTGGCTCCAAAGGAACCGGTAAAACCAAAAAGCTGATCGAACTTGTAAAGCGCGCCGTGCAGGAAGAAACGGGTAGTATAGTGTGTCTGGAAAAGGACAAGAACCTTACCTACGACATACCATATACCGTCCGCTTGATTCATGCCGGCGATTATCATTTCCAGTCCATCGAGTTCTTTAAAGGCTTCATCAACGGTCTTCATGCCGCTAATTACGATATTTCACATATTTTCATCGCAAACCTTCTTAAAATGTTCGACACAAACAATATTGACGAGGTTGCAGAGCTTCTGGCAGAGCTGGACGCCTTTGGAGAAAAGGAGAACATCAAGTTCACCATTTCCGCAACGGCGGACACTGAAAACCTGGGCGACAACATCAAAAAATATTGCATCTAAACAGAGCGGCTGCCGTGGAAACACCACGGCAGCCGTTTTTTAATGCAATACGGTATAAAGCCTCTTCACCGCTTCTTTCAGCCCCTCGACTAAGGCGGTTACATCCTCCGGGGTAGAAAAGCGGGAAAAGCTAACCCGCAGACTTCCGCCGATGTGCGCGGGGGAATAGCCCGCCGCCTCCAGCACATAGCTTTTTGCGCCCTTTTTACAGGCGGAGCTGTTGGAGACAAAGACACCCCGGGCGTCCAAAAAGTTCATCAGCACCTCGCTTTTAAACTCCGGTAGGGAGAGGCTTAAAATGTGCGGCGCCTCCGAGGGAATCAGCAACACGCCGGGCAGCTCCGCCGTAAGACGCTCTGCAGCGAGAGCCTTGAGAGCGGCCATCCAGGCAGAGTTTTCTCTCATATTGGCAAGACCCGCTTCCACTGCTGCAGCAAAGGCGGCAATTTGGGGGAGATTTTCCGTGCCTGCCCGCTTTCCGCTCTCCTGAGCGCCGCCAACCAGCAGGGGTGCTAAATTTATGCCCTTGATCCCGCCTCGGACGTAGAGAGCGCCAACGCCCTTGGGCGCGTGTACCTTGTGGCCGCTGATGGAAATGAGGTCTGCGCCCAGGGACTTGGCGGTGAAGGGAAGCTTCAAAAAGCACTGAACGGCGTCCGTGTGCAGGAGCGCGGGAGCGCCGCTTTTTTTTATTTCCCTGGAGATTCCGGCGATATCCGTGACCCCGCCGGTCTCGTTGTTTACCAGCATCAGGGAGACCAAAACCGTGTCCTCTCGCAGAGCCTCCGCCACTGCTTCGGGATGGACGCTGCCGTCCTTTTCCGGGGTAAGGCGGGTGACTGTGAAGCCCCGGCGCTCCAAAAGGTCAAGGCTGTGCAAAACGGCGGCGTGCTCTGCTCCGGAGCTGATGATGTGTGTTCCCCGGCGTTTCATGAGCTCCGCACTCGAGAGCAGGGCCCAGTTGTCGCTCTCTGAGCCGCAGGAGGTGAAAAAAAGCTCCTCGGGTCTTGCGCCCAGCGCCTTTGCGACAGTTTGCCGGGACTGGTTTAAAAGCGTTTTAGCCTCCCGACCCAAGCGATGGGTAGAGCTGGGGTTTCCGTAACCCTCCAGCATGGTGTTATAAGCCGCCTGGGCCGCCTCGGGGCAGACCCTTGTCGTTGCGGCGTTGTCTAAATAAGCTGTCATTTTTTTATCCTTTGTTTACTTTAGGTTCAACACATATTATAATACATATTCAATATGAAATTCAAGCCCGACCTGTTCCGAAGTCATTAGACGGTGCTCGGGCGGTCTGCAATATAAGGGGAACCTATGAAATACAAGCTTTTGACCTTAGGCTGCAAGGTCAACCAATTTGAAACCCAGGCGCTGGAAACCATGCTCAAGCAGCGGGGCTACACCGAGGCAGGGGAGGGGGAAGAGGCGGAGCTGATAGTCGTCAACACCTGCGCTGTCACGGCGGAGAGCGGGCGAAAGTCCCGCCAGGCCGTGCGCCGGCTCAAAAGCGAGAACCCCGACGCGCTGGTGGCTGTCTGCGGCTGCTTTTCCCAGCTTTCCCCCGAGGAAACGGCGGCCTTGGGAGCGGATATCGTCCATGGCAGCGGCGAAAAGACAAGGCTTGTTACGGACATCGAAAAAGCCTTAAACCAGCGGGAGACCTTTGCCTTTACCGACGATCCTTTCCAACGCAAGACCATGGAGGAATTGCCCACCGGAGCGGTGGATGGGCGAACCCGGGCGATGCTTAAGATCCAAGACGGCTGCACGAACTTCTGCAGCTACTGCATTATACCTTATACCAGAGGTCGGGTTCGCAGCCTGCCCTCCGCTCGCTGTGCCGCCCAGGCCGAGGAGCTCTCTCGACGGGGCTTCAAGGAGCTGGTGATAACGGGCATTGAAATCGCTTCCTTTGGACGGGATTTGAATCCAAAGGAGAGCCTGGCCGAAGCGATCGAGGCCGTTGCGAGCGCCTGTGGAGAGATGCGCATCCGCCTTGGGTCACTGGAGCCTACGGTTGTTACAGAGGACTTCGCCCGTCGACTCCGCGCAACCGGCAAGGTCTGCGATCACTTCCACCTCTCTCTCCAGAGTGGCAGCGACAGCGTTTTAATGCGCATGAACCGCAAATATGACACCGCCCGTTTCATAGAGGCTGTGAACGTTCTGCGGGAAAATTTCCCCGGCTGCGGGCTGACGGCAGACCTGATTGTCGGCTTTCCCGGGGAAACGGAAGAGGAACACCGGGAGACCCTTGCCTTCATTCAAAAGGTCGGTTTTTCCTCCATGCACATCTTCCCTTATTCCATCCGCCCCGGCACAAAGGCGGCGGAAATGGAGGGGCAGATCAGCCACGCAGAGAAGGCCGCCCGCGCCGCCCAGGCGCAGAAAGTTGCGGCAGAAATGGAAAAAAACTATCTTTCCTCCTGTCTTGGCCGCACTTTTTCTGTTCTTTTTGAGACCGAAGAAAATGGACTGTCCGCGGGTCACGCAGCGAACTACGCACAAGTGTGCGTGCAAGAGGGACAGCTCCGTGGACTTGTGAAAAGTGTAGAAATAACTAGCATTTTAGACAAAATGCTTGGTGGTAAAATTGTTTGACTTTAGCGTAACAGAGCCTTATAATTGCGTTAAATATTCCGCAAATTGGAATAAAACGCAAGATTGCATGGAGGTATTTCGATGAAAAGAGAAGAAGCGTTCAATTTCTCCGCCGGCCCTTCCGTCCTGCCTCTCGAGGTTCTTGAGACCGCGGGAAGAGACATCACAAACTATGGCGATACCGGAATGTCAGTCATGGAAATGAGCCACCGGAGTAAGGCCTATCTGGAAATCTTCGAGGGTGTGAAGTCAAGTCTCAAGTCAACGCTTTCAGTCCCCGATTCCCACGAGGTTTTATTCCTGCAGGGCGGCGCCTCTCTGCAATTTTCAATGATTCCTATGAATTTTTTCTCCGAGCTGGGAACCGGCAAGGCAGATTATGCCGTGACCGGAAACTTCTCAAACCTCGCTTATAAAGAGGCCAAGAGATATGGTGAAATCTCTGTTGCCGCCTCCTCTGAGGATAAAAACCACACCTACATCCCCCGCCAGGAGGACTTGAAACTAAACCCCGAGGCGGCCTATTTCCATTACTGCGCCAACAACACGATTTACGGTACCGAGTGGAAATATGTCCCCGAGACAGGCAAA
>CAYXNK010000111.1:0-7509 GCA_964466395.1 uncultured Oscillospiraceae bacterium
TGATGAGAAAATGTCCAAGCATTATGCACCATAATTAAGTTGCTAAGACACTAGTTAGCTGATTTCAGAATCATCTCCCATCTGTATAATGCATTTTCATAAGTATACTTTTCAAAAATTAGTGTCTGTGCATTTTTTATTATATACTCTATTTTTGCTTTTGTTAAAATATTAATTACACATCGAGCAATACAATCTGGAGAATTTTTTTCCAAAATAAAACCTGTTTTCGAATCTGTGATAATATCCACGATCCCACCAACAGATGTTGTCAACACTGGAGTACCACATGCCATTGCCTCTAAAATTATTGTGGGAAATCCTTCTGAATATGATGGGATTACTAATATTTTTAATTCATTTAAGAATATTTGGAGATCGTCTGAAATCCAGCCTACATATTTTATTTTGACATTTTTAGTTTGATTGAGTCTTGTGATCTCCTCAATGGTCCACTCTTTAAGATCTCCATCTCCCCCAATTAAAAATTCTGCATCAGGAATAACTTCTGAAATTAATGGAATTGCCCTCATAAATTCTACAATACCTTTTTCTTTTTTCAGACGGCCGATAAAACCAATAACTTTTTTTCTGCATGAAATACTCTTTTGGATGTTATATTTTGATGTATCAACAAATCTATAACCGTCCTCCAAAACTTTTTTACCATATTTATTTATCCCAAGCTCTAAAGTCAATGCTTTTGATTCTGGTGAAAAACCATCTAGCAGTTCAAATAGGATCTTATCCTGTGCCTTTAAAATTCGACTCAAAAAAGAATTGGAGTTAGATTTACCTCTTGTAATAATTTCGATATTGGTATTTCCAAGAGACTTGGAAATTATAAGTGGAAGTAAATAATAAGGATATGCTAGATAGAATATAACGACATCAATATTTTTCATTTTGATAAGTTCAAAACCAATTTTGATTTGAGCTAGACCACATTTAAATATCCATGAAATAAACGAGTAACTGGTTGGTTTTACCTCATTCACATAATGCATAGAAATTCCAATATCTCTTATCTCAAAGTTTTCAGAATTAAAGTTTATTCTTTTTGTATTTCCATTAATAAGAACTATTTTATCTGAGATAGGTTCGATTATCTTCAAAACTTCAGAAATTAATTTGTAGGGCCCGTTTGATGCCCAAGGAAATGAAATAATCGCAACTTTAGGTTTCATAATAGATCTCACATTTGGCTGTTAAACATAAAAAGGTAGTAGAGCATGAGTTATTGAAAAACTAATCATAAGAGTCCCTACGAGAGTTTTCTCAAATACGAAGAACATACTAACTTTTTTAAGTTTTCAACAATTCATGTACAAAACCCACAAAATTCATTTGATTTTTAACGATATCGATTATTAGTATAGTCTGTAAATTCCATTAATTTAATTTATATTATCTGTAGATAATATCTTATTGAATTTATATTCACAATAGAAAATGGATAACCCATTTCAAAGAATTAGTTCTCTCGACATTGATTATCTATTTCACCATAGAAATATATCAATCTAAATTCATACACTTTAAAATGTAATTACTACGAAATATTGAATTAATAGTACTATAGACGATTCAAAACCAAATTTTAAAATTATAGGCTACCTCTATATTAAAAGTTTTATAGTTCATAATATTTTTTTAGAATTCATGAATAAAATTAATTTGATTCGCTTTCATAGACTAGACTATACAATCGACATACCATCCATCTCTATATTAGTTTCAATATCTAACAGTTTTAATACAGTTGGTGCAATATCCATGAGAGTACAGTCAGTTTTTGTTAATTCTCGTTCACCCAAATTAGCCATTAGCAAAACAGGTGATTCACCCCTATGGCTTCCTGGCATAATATTATGAGTAGCACATTGAGTTATTAGAGAACCGTGTGTAGCCCACCCGCCACCAAATCCGTCTTCAAGTTGAAAGACAATGTCTGGATATCTTGTGATATACTCTCCATAATAAAGATCCTCTCTTTTACTTATCCATTTAACTAACTTTTTACCAGATGATGGATCAGTTATTTTTGAGATATCTAATATTAATTTATTTCTTATGTTTTCGTAAGTATCATTATCTTTAAGTTTTTCTTTTTTAACTACAATTCCACCATAGGAATATGCTTTTATCCCTGAAAGATCCGAAATATAGGCGACTGTATTTTCCCAATCAATTGACATTGGTTTAGTATATAATGTCCGACACATAGGAAAAACATGAATTATATTTTTTGCGACATCTCCAAGACCATAAGTTGTAATTACGTCCGCAGCTTTTACTTTCAATTTTTCAATCAGATAATACGGATCTGATTTGCTCTCTTCCTTTATATTTGAGATTAGAAGCCCTTCTTCTTTCAAAATCTTATTTATATTGAGAAGGTTAATTGGACGCATTCCATGACCATGATCACTTAAAATGATAACTGGTGTGTCATGTTCTACTGAATCAATAAACTTACCAATCATCTCATCATAGAGAATGTAGAAATCTTTGATTGTGTTTTTGTATGGATTATCTCCTGGATACGAAGGGTCCTTCTCATCAAAATACATCCATAGATTGTGCTGAATCCAGTCTAATTTCGATGAATAGATAAAAAATAAATCCCAATCACATTCTTTCATTAACTTTAGTCCAAATTCGGTCTCATTCAATATGATTTTTTTTGCATATTCAATATACAAATCAAATTGTTTTTTTGGTGGGCAGCCTTTCAAAGTGTTTAGAACAGAGAGATCATATGATTTTGAAATGGATTCCAGATTTGCTTGGACATCATTTGTTGTAGATGCCCTGCCAACCATTACGCCATTAACTTGCCAAACAGGATATCCTAAATGTGGCAAAATCACACATACTTTTTTCCCATTTTTACCAGCAATATCCCAAAATGTTTTTCCGACAAGTATTGTGTTATCTATTTCTTGACATACTGTCGCGTTCACTTTATCCAGTGGATCCACAAAGTTTACTATTCCATGCTTTGCCGGATCAAGACCTGTGTAAATAGTCGACCACGCAGTCTCAGAGTCTGGAGGAAATACTGATTTGAATGAGATATTTGAGTTTAATTTCTTGAGTTTTTTAAAATTAGGGAGATCGTCCTCAAATCTTGAGATTAAATCCACATCAAGAGAATCTATTCCAATAACTAACACTTTAGACATACTTATCAACTCTGAAAAATTTCTGCAAAGTATTCATTATTTCATCAATACGCATCGTGCCATCTAATCTGAGAAATTCACACGAATTAGCAATTATGTTAAAAAAGACAATTCTATCTTTTAAGTACTGTATAGAAGGAACATCATTTTTCCGTTGAAACGCGACTTGTTCTGGAACATATATGTAAAACACTTTGTCAGGCTTTGGAAACATCACTGTCATTTTATTCAGCATACTCAAAACTTCTTCCTCAGTATAATTAAAATCGACAGCAAGGTCTGTAACAACTGTATCATAAATATAGCGATCACATATTATATTTTTTCCGAAAATAAGTGGAATTTTGATCTTATAAATGGATTGTATAAAATAATCGATTACAACAGAATATTGGTATACAAATGATAATACTGCGTGGCTTTTAGTTGCTTCTTTTTTAGTGTTTGAATAGTCGACGTAATCTTCAAAGAAGTCTTTATCTTTAAGAAATAAATTCTTCCCTATGTAAAGGAAAGGTTTCAGTAAAAAAGGCCTATATCTATTATATACATATATAAAGTTATAGCCTTTAGAGTTCATAACTTCAACTAGTCTAGTTGACACGGTTGATTTTCCAGAACCATCTATACCGGTAAAACAGATGAAACAACCTTTGATCTTGCTTTTGTTTTTATTTTTTTGACATCTCTTCATATATCTCAACCACTTGTTCTGCAATATTTTTCCACGAAAAAGCCAAGACCTTTTCTCGATTCTTGAATTTTTTTATTGGTTCAGATTTTAGATCCTTAATCGCATTTGAGAAATCATTCTCAGATTCTGCAAAATAGAATCCAGCACCTTCCTCAAAAAAAGCTGATAAGCCTGCAAATTTAGTAGTTACGACAGGTATATTACATGACATTGCCTCAAGCACTGACAAAGGAGTTAAAATACTCTTATTATTTAAAACTGGAAATACATAACAGTCACAAATTGCATACACCTGCTCTATATTTTCCATATATCCCATCCAAATAGTGCAACCAGCTTTTTTAAGTTCATCATATATCGACTTATTCGACTTCATATAAGTGCTTGCTACTATCAGTACCTGATCGTCTTTCCCAACTATCTTTGGGATAATTTGAAGATTTCTCACCTGTCTTATATGGCCTACGTGCAGAATTACAAATGTATCTTTTCTAATGCCATATTTTTTTCTCAATAATTGTCTCATTTCGGGATTTATTTCCACAAATTTGTTTATGTCTACTCCATTTGATAAAAACTTTACATTTAAACCTGCCTTTTCAAATCGTATTTTATCTTCATAAGATTGGATTAACATTTTGTCAGGTTTTAAAAACCGAATCAGATTATCCGAGAAAGGAAATAATTGAGGATGTAAAGCCGACATTACTGTTTTTGTATTTTTTAATCTAATAGAGATCAATTTTAGTACAAAAAAACTTGAAATTGTGGGAGCGGTCAAATAATGCACTATTTGCGGACTAAAATTTTCGAGATCCTGCCAAAACTCAAAAGTGAATATTTTCTTCACATTTAATTTCAAAATTTCATGATGGTTTGAAAGCTCTTTTGTCAGATAATGGGCTATGTTCTTATAACCTTCATCTAGATTATTTGAGAAATCACCAATAACACAAATTCTCATATTCATTCACCAAAATAAAAGTGAAATTCAATAGACAGTCAAATTATATCCAAATAAAATTTAGATAAATTTGAAGCTATTTCTGTCCAAGAGTAATTTTTCTCCACTTTTTCCCTTCCATATCTCCCAAATTCTTTGCATTTATCACTATTTTCCAATAGATTTTTTATTTTTGCTGCAAGATCATGAACATCTTTTGGCTCTACAAGGTAGCCATTTTTTCCATGGTCGACTACAGTCCTGATACCTGGTAGGTTACTAGCAATTACAGGCCTACCGACAGCCATCGCTTCAATTAACACCATTCCAAAAGCTTCTCCCATTGTGACCGAAGGAAGAACGATTAGATCCGAAGCCGCATAATACTTTGGAAGATCTTCATTTGATACTCTGCCAGTGAAAATTGTTTTGCCTTCAACGCCTTCTTTTTTAGCAATATCCATATAATACTCCTTTAAATTTCCGTCACCCACAACGACAAGCCGCACATCTTCGCGATTTATTTCTGCAAAACTTTTCAGCAAATACTCGATCCCTTTAAAAAAATGAGGTGTATCTAATGCTCCCACAAATAGTATTACTTTTTTGTCGATTATGTCGTGTCTCTTTTTAATTTCTTTTGCATCTATATTTGGATTGAATTTGTTTATGTCAACACCATTGGGGACTTCAATAATTCTTTTACGTCCACTTTTAACAAACTCCTGAATGAAAGAATTTTTCGCATAATCTCGTGAAGTCACACAAATAGCACTAGCACCATTAATGAGATGTTCCATTAAACTCGCTCTATGTATTTTGAAAAATAACCCAACTGCTCCAGAACTTAAAACGTCGTTGTGGTATGTTATAACATATTTTATTTTTCGCAATTTAGATGTTAGATATATTAATTCAGCACCAAAAAAGAATGGATAATGTAAATGTATTAAATCATAATCCTTTAGTTTTATTAAACCCGGCAAAAAAGGCGCATTCCCTAATTTAAAAAATGGTTTTAAATGCCTTACCGAAATATTTTCAGGATATTCATAACATAAAGAAGGTCCACATGTAAAAACAGTTACATCATGGCCAAGATTTGCTAATTCTATTGAGTTATGATAGCATACATTTCCGGTTCCACCCATATATGGAGGAAATGTTGCAGTTACTTGAGCAATTTTCATAAATACACCTAAAAGTTCAGTGACTAGTTATCAATTTGTAATTATTTAGCGTGAAAAAACAATATATATAAGTATCTTCTTAAATACAGACTAGAAGAAACACTCTCACCTATTTTATTTGATTATGGGTATTATGTTTTTATTACAGGAGTTGATAATTTCAGGTATTTGAAACCTCAAACTCAAAATTATTAGACTGATTTTTAGTGTCCTTAATAGATACATCAATTTTTCTTATTAGATTCATGTTTAATTCGTAAAATGAATTGAAAAGAGCGTCCACTGTTCGACTCAGAATCGAGTTTTCAATAACCTGATCAAAAGGAATTTTCCAATCCAGAAATCCAAAAAATTCTTTGTCTGAGATTCTCTTTTTAGAAAGAGTTTCACGTCTTTTTGTCAAAATTTCTTTAAAATTCTGAATTATCCAGAAATAAGCTAGTATCTTGCTCTTTACGTATTTTGGACCATTTAAAATAGCGTGACTCATCGTTACAATTTCAGTTACAATAAATGCAGGTAATAATAATATTAATGTATTTAAACTGAAATTTTTCAATAAAATTAAGTAACGGTTTCTTTCGAGGTAAAATTCTTTCTGGGGGGTTATCGACAACTTGAACTTGTGGTATATTATCGACTCCGGGACATACATTATTTTACCACCCGCAAAACGTATTCTCCACGAAAGGTCCGCATCTTCCTGGTAAAGGAAAAAATCAGAGTCGAATCCATTAATGTTCTTTAACATGTCACTTTTTATTGCAAACGAACATCCTGAGACTGCACCTACTGGCTGATAGTTATCGAGTTCAGATGCAGACTTATTAAGCCCTCTACAAAAAGTAAGCCCGGTATAGTGAGCTGTATTTGCACATGTGTTAATTCTGTCTTTCTGGTAATATATGAGGACTTTAGAAGTCGTAGCTGTTATTGTAGGGTCATTTTCAAGGGGCTTTATGAGTTGAGCAAGCCATTCTGGATCTGCAACGGTGTCTGGATTTACAACTACAATATATTCGCCCTTAGCAACTTCAAATCCTGCATTGTTCCCTGCTGCGTATCCAAGATTCTTTCCAGTCTGAACTACCTTTATCCCTGGATAATTGGTTTTTATAAATTCTTCGCTGCCGTCGATAGATGCGTTGTCCACTACAATAATCTCAAAATCGTGATACGTTTGGGATATTAAAGAAGGAATACACTCCTCCAGATCTTCTTTACTGTTATATGAGAGAATAACAACGCTTACTGACTTGTGTTTTCCAGACATTTTTTACCTGCACTATCATAAATTTTAGGCGCAACTGTAGAAGATAAAAAAGAAGTGTCTTTAGTAAGTTCCCGTTATACCGCCCTGGTATCCTTTGCAATTCCTGCTACAGTATGTAGCAAAATCCCTGTCAATGCCATAAAAGTTCCCACAACGATAAAGAGAATCATTAGTATTGTAGGCCCGAAGTATAATCCTCTACCTAGGATGAATTCATGCAG
>CAYXNK010000112.1:0-7493 GCA_964466395.1 uncultured Oscillospiraceae bacterium
AAGCCACCCAATTTTTGATTACTGCTGAAGGATACACAGAATTATTTACACTACCGTTTCGTACACCCTTGTTTTTCTTGGTTCACCATTCTTGACTAGTATATATTCCTGCTTATTTTCTTCAACTTCAATAAACTTCATCAGTTTATAGTCATTTCCATTTTCAAATGAAAAAATATTAATGTTACCATCATGGGCTACTGAATTACGAATAGCACTAATAATTCTCCCAAATGTCTCCATATTGATTTGTGGTGATGTATGAATTCTATTCAATACATCATCTTTAGTTTCCCCTTCCTGCACGGTAGGATCATAAATTGGATCACCGCAACTACGGCGAAACTTATCTAATATCAATTGTTGATCAAGTGGTTCAACATTAAACGAATAAAAGTTAATGATTCTTCGGTATAAAGGAGTATCCCTATATTTGAATTCGGTTATAAAGTCAATACATACTGCAATAAAAAAGACTTTTAATGAGTCGTAGCTTCTTCCTGATACTTGGATTCCATCAGAAAGTTGAACCATTCGCCTAATATTATTAATTATTCTTCGTCTTAAAGGATCAGCATCATCTATAATGTCTCGAATCCAACTCTGTAGAGCGGAACTATCGGGAATAAATTTCTGATAAAAGGCCAAATGATCCCTTATCAGTACTTCATCACTGTATTTCTTAACAAACATATCATAAATTTCAAATTGAGTTTTACTATTGCAGGATTCTATTATGTCTTGTATTTGCCTAGCTTCCATCCCAATTAGATCAGAAATATCTTTAATAGAAACCCCAGTGTCCTTCATCCATTCTTCCAAACTAAACATTTTATTGTTCCTCCGCTAGCGTAAGAGTAATTAAATAATGTTAATGTATAGAATTAATCGATTTTTGTTCGGGTTAGTTTCTATCTATTTTCGTTGAAACTCGATGCAAGTTAATAGTGCCAATAGTTTTCCTGGAAGTCCAGTATTTATAATGCTCCCCACTGTCAAGACACTCAAAGTCGATTTCTAAGTTAGTCTCCTTTCGTGTTTTATGATCATGCGACGTTGAGGATTTTGCCATAGTAAACCTCGTTCGGGGTCAAGTGCCCGATTGAGGAATGAGGCCTGTATGTGTTGTATTCATGAATGTACCTGTTGATAGCGTTGCGTAGTGCTCTGGGTGTCTCAAACTCATGGATGTAAATCAAATCATACTTGAGCGTCCGAAAAAACCGCTCGGTGCGTACATTGTCCAGTGCCTGGCCTTTACCATCCATGGAAATACTGACTTCGGCTGCCTCCAATAGGCTTATGTAATCGGGATTCGTGAAATGACCACCTTGATCACTGTTGATGATTTCCGGCTTGCGTTCAGTCAATGCTCGCTTCAGACATCTCAACACGAAAGACTTTTCCAGAGTGCCAGACAGTTCATAATCCACTATGCTGCGGCTGTACCAATCGATAATTATGAAGAGATACATGAATCCCCGGTGCATTCTTATGTAGGTAATATCGACACCCCAAACCTGGTTCGGACGTTCGATATTGAGCTTCCTCAGCAGATAAGGCCGAATGAACTGCGAATGATAACGCTTGCTGAGATTAGGCTTGGGATAGATGGTGTAAACCCCCATATCCCGCATCATCCGGCGGATCTTCTTGCGGTTGACGCAGATGCCGTGGTCACGACGGATTACCTTAGTAATAGTCCGATAACCCCATGTGGGGTGATCCGTATGTAATTCATCGATCCTGCCCATGATGAACAGCTCCTCGTCAGGGATAATCTTCAACTGGGGTGGATTACGATAGACGCTGCTGCGGTTAATGCTCAATAGATCCGTCTGCCGGCTGATGTTGATTTTTGTGTCGTTAAAATCAACGAGATTTTTTCTTCCAGTTGGGTCCGAGGATTTCTGCAGATTTTTTTTTCAACCAGTCGACCTCATAGGTCAGCTGGCCGACTTTGCGTTCAAGCTCTGCGATATGTTCTTTGCTCTGTTCCAGTTCCTTTTCGGCTTCAGTTGGACCTTTCTTAAATACATCTGAGGCTCGTTCCAAGAACTCTTTCTTCCACCGGGACAGTACCACTGGACTGACTTCATATTTTGTTGCAATCTGGTTAATCGTTTCCTGCTCAGACAGGATTTCCAGTACCACATTGGTCTTGAATTCTGCTGAATATTGATTTCGTTTTTTCATGTTCCTAGTATAACTTAGATTGGATCTGCCAGTGTCTCACTAACTGGGAGCATTATAGTTGGTCTCAAACCGGACAGTAGCAAAGTAGCCCACCCGACCTTCTGCAATCTTGCAGGTATCATAGCGTTTGTGCGGCAGTGGCAAAGGGGCTTGCTGTTCGAGACTAAGTGCGCCTTTGAAGCTCATATCCCTGCCCCGGACCTAGTGATGTTCTATATATTTCAAGCAACGCTGCCGCAATATCTGATTGAGTTCCTCAAAACTTGAGACTGGCGGCACCGGTACCATAAAGTTGCGGCGGGTATAGCCGACTAGGTTCTCAACTAGTCCTTTTTCATGGCCTTCCCCGGGATTGCAGAACAAGGCCCGGTAAGCATAATGGGCGCGGAAAGCGGCAAACTCGTACTGTCCACGAGCTTTTTTACCCCAGCCCTCTTTTACAGCGGTTTTTGGTTGTCGTAGATCAGGTCTCGCCTGACTTCGCGAAAGACTCGAAGCCTTTGACATGGGCCTCTAAAAAGGATTCTTCACGTTCCGTCGGGTAAGCTACCACGAACGGTGCTACACTGTGGCATAATCTCATGCAGAAGAGATGGGCTTCCGTTTTTACACCATTAAGGATTATGATGGCTCTACCCCAATCCACCTAGATGGCTTCACTGGGATCAAAGGCCAACGGGACGTACACTTTCGGTATTTTGTTGCGTAGTACCTGTACCGCACGACGAACTGTAGAAGCGCCGCCGGTGAAGGCCTTTTCATTGCATAATCGGGTGTAGACCCGCTCTGCCGTATGTTTCTGACCTTTCGGGTTGCTGACATCCTCTGCAAAACAGGATTTTATCAATTCAATAACCTCTGGAGTTATTACACTGGCCTGCCGGGCGGACGGTTTACGCTCCCAGGGAACGTGCTCCCCCCTGCAGTAACGGCGGACAGTGTTACGGGATATTCCCAGCTGTCTGGCAATTGCTCTTTGAGACAATCCTTCCACTAGATGCATATGTCTGATATCCTGATATCGGTCCACTTTTTCGCTAGCGTTTTTTATCTCTTTGGCTCAGTTTCAGTTTAGCGTTTATACAACATACGCCGTCTATCGCCGGACATTATGGGCCAGCAGTAACAATCTGCTCTTAATCAACGGAAAGTTAAGTATATACATTAAAAACAAAATGATAAAAACAATATAGAAAACTACTGCTGCGCCAACACAATAATAGCATATTTGATTTGCCCATTGAAATTGAGCGGATTGAAGTGCTGAGGCAACAATCGCGCTTATACTACTTAGTATAAATAAGGATATATTGCAGAAGTTTTTATACTTAGACTGAAATATTAATAAAGCAATCATAATAAAGCAACTAGCCACTCCAAGTAAAGCAATATTAACATCCGATAATGGTAAAAACAAAAAGCCTTTTTTGCAGGAAGTACATCCAGAGTTATTAGCAGAATATTTTATCCAGGCTGTAAACAAAAGCAAAATGCTGTTGAATGTCAACAAGCTTAATAATATTTTCTTTAACATAAATACTATCACCTCCAATTTGAAGAATATCATTTAAATTTTAGATTTATTTAACAATATAACTCCTCCAAAAAATATACAAAAAATCAAACTGCCGATCATTATCTCTAATAATTTATTATCGATAATGTTTGCAGCATAGTTAGCAGACACCGAAGCCAATATTGATGCTGTAATTATTAATAACACTGTATAATATATTTTGTTATTAAAATATTTACCAATCATGGCCATAACAAAAATGATAACAAAAAATGCAATTAAAAAACAAACCATGTGAGTAAAAACCAAAGCGCACACCTCCAGGTATTAAAAGAAAAAACAGAATGCAACTAATTGGCTTTAGTTGCATTCTAATCAATGGATTAGATTCTTAGTAACCGAAGCTGGCACATATACCCTCACAACCCTCACTAGGATCAAACGCATAACATACAGCCCACCATATTACTCCACAAATACCAGCGCATACGATGTTTCCACCACATACGATAGCACATTTCCAAACTCCGAAACCAGTGCAACCAAAATCAAGAATTGCATTACATACTGAAACACAAGTGCTTGAGGCTTCAACCATAATTACTTCACTTTCGTTATACGGAGTTTTTTTAAGAATTGTTTTTACTTCGTTGTTGTTTGCCTCTATAATAGCAGTATTATAGACGACTCCTTCAATAACATCATATACTTCAACTTTCTGTTTTTCAAAGAAATTTCCAGCTGTAGCTCTTTCAACACCATCTGTATTGGAATATGCTATTTGTATGTTAGTATCATTAATAGAGAAAACAACTACAGTACCTCTTGTTTTACCAATTGAGCAATCATAGACTTGAGCGTCAGATACTTCAAATTTTTCACCCACTAATTCATTGATAAGTTGCTTTACTGGGCTACTTTGTAAAGATTGATTTAAAGCTGTTTCCTTTTCAATACCCGATAGCTCAGAGTGAGTAAGCGCATAGTTTTGTTCAATATATGAAGTTGCTTTTATTCCTGCCATTGCAGGCATAGCGAGTAAAGATAATGTAAGTAATAAACAAATGGTTATCTTAATTGTTCTAATCATTTACTTTCATCTCCTTTATGATTAAACAAATCCCACGATCAGAAATACGTACTAGTAGGGGTGTAGCTTTTGGATGATTGCACTTTATATGATCCTTTACAAATCAGTGTGGTGCTATTCTGGTAGTTTGGGCCGATACCAATAGAACCAGCAGGCTGGAGTCACCCCGCTATGGGCTACTGCCAGAAGAAAAGCTGAAGGCAGTCCCAATAGTTTGAGTTTGTGCATTGCCTGTCACCTCCTCCCATAATAAGGTATAGTTGTAATCTATATGCTGTGCGGATTTTTAGCAATGCAATTGGGCCGAACGGCTCTAAAAAGAGTACGAACGGCTCAAAAAGTCTTCGAATGGCGTGCATTAATTAGGCAACGCCGAAAAAGTCAAGCCCCCGATAAGGGTGAGAGTAAAGTCAATGTGGTCTTGTATAGGCGGGCCGCCTTGAACAGTGAATAACGGTGTCATTTGGTGGTTTTGAGGGGATGAACGGTTGGTGTTATGATTGGTCTATGATTTGCCATTAGATGTTTGATCTGTTTGGCATGATTGCGGTTCAAGGGTATATTGTCTCCGGAGCTTAATCTAAGATTATAGGTAATCCCGTGACGATTGAATCTCATCAATCCTATTGAGATTTATCAGGTAACTCAGAGGACTGGGGGCAAATTCATAATGTTCCAGGCGCTTGGTCCATCGAGCAAGGGCATCCTGGCCGATCGTATCTGGCCGCGGGGCATCAGCAAGGAAGAGGCCAGGATGGACTTCTGGGCTCGCGACATGGCGCCTTCGGCGGCAGTGCGCAAGGCCTTCGGCCATGATCCAGCCAAAATGGATGTGTTCAGCCAAAAGTACCGGGCTGAGCTGGAGCAGAACCCGGTCGCCGCCAAATTCCTGCAGGTGGTGGCGGATAAACTAGCCCAGGGCCAGGTCACCTTGCTTTATAGCGCCAAAGACGAGCAACACAATCAAGCTGTGGTTCTGAAAGAGTGGACCCAAAAAAATCTGCCCGTACATAAAGCTCATGAAAATAGGCCCTCCCGTAAAGACTAATACAAATATTTTATGCGGAGGTTTTCGCAATGGCTAAGGACCCCAGGGTTAAGCAAGATGTCAATGAAGACCGGGATGTAACCGAGCACATGATCGATGTCGATGAGTACCTGGAGTTGGACCCCTTGTATATCCCGTTCATACCAGGCAAACGAGGCAAGTTGCAGCACCCCTAGTGGCCGGCAGGGCGCAATCCCTAATCAAGCTTCGCGGTGAAAAAAATATCCAGGCCTGAGCCTGGATATTTTTATGGCCAACTACCATCAGATATTGATTCTGTCGCTTCGCTTCTTTCATGATGCCGTTAAAACATGGAAAAGAGTTTACCAAATATATTCTATTCGGTTTACTCAGGCAGTTTGGACAATTTTAAATTGGCCCAACGCATGGCCGAGACCTTTAACCTTTTTTTAACGAATCCAACAGTACAAAACCTAAAACTATACCACTCAGTGGATAGGGCATCATCCATGGTATGTCATGCAAATAATGTGGTGTGGTTATCACTAATAATGAATTCTTAACGCTCCAGATAAATGCCGGTAATCCTATCGCAAGACACTTAACCACATCAACCTGCCATTTCCCTTCCTCCTTAACTGCTGCAATAAAACGGGGAACAGCAAATAAAATCCCGAGTATGATTGGAAAACAAAAATAAAAAACCGACAAATTAATCAAATCTAAATTTGTTGAAGCTTTGAGTTTTAAAGATGCCGGCACGGACATTCCATAGGAAGTCAGGTAGCCTAAGACTAGTATGTATGCTAGATAGCCGATAAAACGTTTCATTTGTGCTTGTCGATCGTTTTCCATTTTCCTCCCCCTCCCAGAATAACAAAGACAAGGTGCCTCTACACCATGAATTTATCCTTTATAGAGAAGCACCTTGCAATCTAAATTTGATTATACAAAATAAACCTCAGTATTTAGTTTATAGGTTGATGTACCCCGAGTGATTGTACCTGTTGAGTAACCCCTAATAGCTCCACCAAATACATACCCGGATTTTATCCACCACCAATAATTGGTGTTTGTAGGATACAATGTATAGCAGGTTCCACTTGACGGGCCAGTTACCGTTTTAGTGTCTGTTTTTGTACCATTGTGATACCCACTACCTGGCTGCCACGATCACTGTGAAATATTGTGCCTGCCGGCAAACGGGGGACGGTACCGAACCGTCCCCCGTTCTGCTGGTGATGGAGTAATGATTAGGTAGGTCTACTCGGGCAGTTTGGGCTGATACCAATAGAACCAGCAGGCTGGAGTCACCCCGCTGTGGGCGACTGCCAGAAGAAAGGTCGAAATAAAGCCCAGCAATTTGATCTTACGCATGTCTTGCCACCTCCTGTAATAATTTATCTTTTTATGTAAATTACAGGATGGAGAGCCTATTGACAATAAAATCAGGCCGAATGGCACGAATAAGGATACGAATGGCACGTTTTAGTTTTTTATGGCTCACCATTAGCCCAGCCGGTTCTTAAACTGCTGGGCGCAGTTGCGGCTTAAGGGTATGTTTTCACCCGAAGACAACTTGATGTTAAAGGTATATCCTGATCGCTTGATTTCCCTGACTTTGTTGACATTGACCAGGTAACTGCGGTGGCTGGGGATGATGCCAAATCGTTGCAGGCGCT
>CAYXNK010000113.1:0-7456 GCA_964466395.1 uncultured Oscillospiraceae bacterium
AGCAAAATCAATACCCCTCAGGGAAGAAGTAAACGCTTTCTGGAAGTGATTAATCTAAATATAAATAGCGTTACAAAACAAAAAAGCTGTTGCACAAGCATCTTTCGATTGCATGGCAACAGCTCTTTTTTTGTTCTTTTATTCCGCTGAAATCCTCAGCGCTTCATTCTCCACAGTGATGGCCACATGCGCAACCTTTCCACGGCGGTTGTCAATCATTTCGCTTGCAATGCCGTCCTCGACCTCCTTCTGAATCAGGCGGCGAAGATTTCTCGCGCCATAGGTCAGAGAGAAGCTCTTGGAAGCCAGGTAGGCCACAAGCTCCTCGCCATAGTCGAGGGCGATGCCCTTGTCTTTCATGACGGCGCGAAGCTCTTCCAGCATCAAGCGGGCAATGCCCTTAAAGTTTTCCTCGGTCAGGCTGTTGAAGTAGACAATTTCGTCAATCCGGTTTAAGAACTCAGGGCGCAGGAAGTCCTTTAAGGCCTTCATGGAGCGATCCTTGCTCAAATCGTTGATACTGCCGCCAAAGCCCACCTTGCCATCCTTCCGGTCGCTGCCGGCGTTGGTGGTCATGATAATGACGGTGTTTTCAAAGTTCACCGCTCTGCCCTGGGCGTCTGTAATCCGGCCATCGTCGAGAATCTGGAGCAGGACGTTCATAACGTCCGGGTGCGCCTTTTCAATCTCGTCAAACAAGACGACAGAATAGGGCTTGCGGCGGATTTTCTCTGTGAGCTGCCCGGCCTCATCATAGCCCACATAGCCCGGGGGAGAGCCAATAATCCGGGAGACGGAGTGCTTTTCCATGAACTCCGACATGTCCAGGCGAATCAGGGACTCAGGGGCGTTGAAGAGATCCTCAGCCAGGCGCTTGACAAGCTCTGTCTTACCCACGCCGGTGCTGCCGACGAAGATAAAGCTCACAGGCTTGCGCTTGGCGGAAAGACCGGCTCTGCCGCGCTTAATGGCGGCGCAGATGGTGTCCACAGCCTCGTCCTGGCCAATGATGTTCGCCTTGAGCCGCAGATTCAATTCGGACAGGCGGACAAACTCATCCTCCCGAATGCTGCTGGCGGGAATTTTTGTCCAAAGCTCAATGACCCGGGCTAGGTTTTCCTCGGTGAGCCGCGGTCTGCCCTTAAGCTTGAGCTGAAGCTGCTCGTCTGTAAGCTGGAGGCAAATGCTGCGGATCTCGGCCAGACGGGCAAAGTTCTCGTCGTTGTCATTGGCGCTACCGGTGAGCAGAAGCTCCCGCTCTTTGTCAAGGTCAGCAAGCCCCTTGGTGATGGTGGAAATCCGCTCGATGTCCGGGTTTTTCAGGTTTACATCCGAGCAGGCCTCGTCAATCAGGTCGATGGCCTTATCCGGGAGAAAGCGGTCTGTGATATAGCGCTCGGAGAGGGTTACAGCGCGCAGGCACATCTCGTCGGTAATTGCAACGCCATGGTAGTCCTCATAATAACGACGGATGCCCTTTAGGATTTCCACGCTGTCCTCAATGGACGGCTCGGTAACGGTGACGGGCTGGAAACGGCGCTCCAGAGCGGAATCCTTTTCGATGTGCTTACGGTATTCTGTGAAGGTGGTGGCGCCAATGACCTGAATCTCGCCCCTAGAGAGGGCAGGCTTGAGGATATTGGCAGCGTTCATGCTGCCCTCGGCGTCGCCCGCGCCGACAATGTTGTGCACCTCGTCAATCACGAGAATCACATTGCCCTGGCTGCGGACCTCTTCAATTAAGCCCTTCATACGGCTTTCAAACTGGCCTCTAAACTGGGTTCCGGCGACAAGGGCCGTCAAATCCAAGAGCATGACCTGCTTGTCACGGAGCTTATAGGGCACCTTGCCGTCGGCAATGCGCTGGGCAAGACCCTCGGCAATGGCGGTTTTACCCACGCCGGGCTCACCGATTAAGCAGGGGTTGTTTTTCTGACGGCGGTTTAGAATTTGGATAACCCGCTCCAACTCCTCCTCACGGCCAATCATGTTGTCCAGCCGCCCCTCGGCGGCTCTGTCTGTGAGGTTAATGCAGTAGTTGTTTAAAAACTTCAGCTTCTGGTTGCCCCGAGGATAGTCCTTGGTCTCGCTTTTGGAGCCGCGGGACTCATAGGGCTGGGGGGGCTGAGAGGGCTGGGGGAAGGAGGAATTCATCGGGTTAAGCATGCTGTCCGGGTTAAAGAGGCGGTTCAGATAGGGGAAGGTGGCGGTCTTGCCCGGCTCATCCTCATCAGAGTTGCCATCGCCGCCGGGCAGCTGTGCCTCGGCCTCGGCAATCATGGCGTCTGCAGAGCTCATAAAGCTTGTCATCTCGGTGGTGATGCTTTCAAGGTCCTCGTCGGTAATGCCCATCTTGTTCATAATATCGTCCACGGGCTTGATGTTAAGGTCGCGAGCGCATTTCAGACAGATACCCTCGTTGACGGTACCGCCGTTTTCAAGCTTGGAAATGAAAATGACGGCCATATTTTTTTTGCATCGTGCGCAAATTGTAGGCTGCATAAGTGATTCTCCTTGAGTCTGTAATTGCTGCCCTGCAATCCCCTTTCAAATTAATAAAGGGGCGACAATCTGAGCAACCGGCGCAGGTGCCGAAAGGTGCTCATATCGAGAGGAACAGCGGAATGGGGTTGAGTTTTAAGAACAGGGCGGTAAAAAGGGTGCGGCGCATTTCCTCTTCCGGCAGGAGGATGCCCACAAAGCGGAGAGTCCAGACCATGATCATACAAATCAAAATGCCGGTAACGCCGCCCAAGACAGCGCCGCCAATGATGTTTAGCCTTTCTTGGCCGGGAATGCTGAACCTGAGGTTAAATAGGTTTCCGATGACTGTAATAATTATAACTGACAATAGGAAAAACAAAACAAAGATGGCAACATAGCCGGCCTGACGGCAGGCCACCTCAACAATTGCAGAGGAAAAGGCATAGCCGCTGTGGTCTGTGAGCTCCAGTGCCTCGTCTGCCATTTTTTCGGCGGCAGAGGTGTAAATGCCAATGTCCTGGAAGCTGCCGGAGGCGACCTGATGGCGAACCTCGGGATTTTGCTCCACAGCCGCCTCAAAGGAGAGAGTTAGGTTCGTCGTACCCAGAAGCTCCTGAAGGTTCTTGCTGATGACGCCCTCCGAGCCGTCCATATAGCCGCTGACAAAGGGGCGCAGGACAGGCTTCACCGCCGGGGAGAAGGTGTCACCCAGAAGGTCACCCACATATAGAGATATTATTATAGAAAGGATGGTTCCTATGCAGAGAATCAAGCCTTTTTTATAACCGTTCCAAATGCAGAAAAGAATAATGACGAGCAGAAGCGCCTCGAAAATCAGTCTCATACCTTACCTCACCTTGTTCGGACAAGAGAACACTGTCCGTTTTTTTCATCTCTGTTTTGTGGGGCTGCCGGGGTTTTATCTGAATTCGCATTTTTCGCCAAAATGGGAGGAGAGAAGCAACACACTGCCCTTTGGCATTAAAACTGCAGAAAGATAGCCAGGGACAACATTGTTTTGTTTTTGCAGACGCAGGTCTGAATTGTAAAGCGAGAGGGAGGAGGCCGACAGCGCCAGAAGCTTGCTGCCCTGGGCAGAGAGGGACAGGGGCTCATCGGCTAGGGTAAGGGCACCGATTTCTTTGCCGGAGCCGTTAAAGGAGAGGAGATTCGTCTCGCTGACGGAGACATATTTGCTGAACGCCAGCGTCCAGAGCTCCTCTGTCAAGATATAATTGACCAGAACATCCTCGCCGAAGGCGCGGGAAGAAAGCTGGCGCCCGGCGGGATTATAGATATAAAAATTAGACTCGGATAAGAGACAAAAGTTCCCACCCGCCTCAAAGGAGAGCTTGAAGGCCAATTCGTTCGGCAGGCTGATAGAGGAGGACTCCTCCTCGCTGTCTGTGCGGAACAGACGGACGACGCTGCCGGTGGCCTCGGCACAGAGAATGGCAAGGGTGCGGTTATCCGGGGAGAGGGCCGCATCGATGAGATAGCCGTTGCCGGAATCCCATCTGTAAATGGGCGAAAGCGAGGGGTTATAGACGGTCACGCTGCCCTTATAGCCTGTCTTAAAGCCGGCTACGGTATAGTAGCCGCTGCTGTTGACGGAAACGGAGATAATCTCGTTTTCCTGTTCCAGATTGACAAATTCGCCCTTGTGGTAGGCTCTGAGGGTAAAGCCGCCCACGTCATAAAAGGCACAGGTGCTTTTTGTGGCGCAGACTGCGGGATTTGTCATGGAAAACACCTCCCGGGCAACGGTAACGCCGTCTCCGTCGAGAAGCTGAAGCCCCGTAGAGGAGGCAATGGCCAGATGGTCTCCCATGAGGGCAAACTGCTGTCGGGAGCCGGCCTCATATGTAAAAGGCGCGCTGGCCGAGAGCAAATCCGCCAAATCCTCGGACTGGGGGTTGAGCTGCGCCGGGCTGAGCTTATCCCGGTAGAGAAAGACAAGGGCAGCCAAAACCAGAACAAGGAGGGTCAGCACGACGGCAAAAATCCTGCCGGCCGTTTTATTTGATTTGTGTTTGGCTCGAACCATAGACAAAACTCCAGGTCGTTGCATTAGCAGATTTTCGTACAAAGGTGGGGCAAAAAACCGGATTTAATATATTATAGCATCTTATCTGAAAAAGATATAGATTTTATGTTAAAAATCATGCAGGAAATTTAAGATTCCATCATCGCACCCACAGCGCCCTCATACCAGAGCCGAGAGAGATACAGCCCCTGGGGCGGCATAGTCGGCCCTGTCAGCCTGCGGTCGCCGGCGGCCAGAAGAGCATGGATTTCCCCGGGTGCAATCTTGCCAAGGCCGGCATAGACCACCGTGCCCATAATGGCGCGCACCATATTATAAAGAAAGCCATTGGCACAGATGCGCATGGTGAGCAGCGCATCCTCCCGCCCCATCTCACACCAATAGACCGTGCGCACCGTGGTTTTCGTCTCGGTGCCCACACTGCGGACGGCGCGAAAATCGTGGGTGCCCACGAACTGACCCGCCGCCTCCGCCATGCGCTCATAATCGAGCTGGGAGGGAAAGAAGCAGGCTCTGTGGGTGAGAAAGGGATTGCGAATCCGGGAATTGTGGATTTTATAGGTGTATTCCTTTTGGATGCAGGACAGGATAGCGTTAAAGCCCTCGGGCGCCTCCACCGCTGCTGTAACCGCCATGTCATAGGGCAATAGGGCGTTTAGCGCCAGAGGCAGCCGGTCTGCAGGTATGGTGGCCTCGGTTTTGAAGTTCGCGCAATAGCGCTCTGCGTGTACCCCCGCGTCCGTCCTGCCGCAGCCGGTGACCCGGACAGGGTGCTTGCAGATTTTTTCCAGCGCCTCCTCCAGCGTTCCGGCGAGACTTAAATCCTCTTTTTGAACCTGCCAACCGTGATAGCGGCTGCCGTCATAGGAAAGGCGCAGGGCAATGTTTCTCATGGGCGAGGGAACCTCCATCCGAATGCTGTCAATAACCAAGATAGGGAAGGGAAAAAATCAGGCCAAGCAGGAGCAGCATGGCAAAGAGCGCCAGATAATCCGAGCGCTTCATCTCCAGCTTTTTCATGCGGGTGCGCCCCTCGCCGCCGTGATAGCAGCGGGCTTCCATGGCGGTTGCCAATTCGTCCGCCCTCCGGAAGGCGCTGACAAAAAGAGGCACCAAAAGGGGCAGAAGTGCCTTTGCCCGCTCGGTAAGCTTGCCGGTTTCAAAGTCTGCGCCCCGCGCCTTTTGGGCACTGGTGATGCGGTCTGTCTCCTCAATCAAGGTGGGGATAAAGCGCAGAGCAATGCTCATCATCATGGCAAACTCGTGGACAGGCACCTTGATTTTTTTCAAGGGGTTTAAGAGCAGCTCAATGCCGTCTGTCAGAGCGATGGGCGTTGTGGTATAGGTGAGCAAAAAGCTACAGGAAATCAGCATGATAATCCGCGAAACCATCATGGACGCGGTTTTTAGTCCCACATCCGTCACCGTGAAAATCCACCAGCTAAACAGGGGCTCGCCGCCCTTGATATAAAAAAGATTTAAGACAGCGGTGAGGACAATAATCAGTGCAAGGGGCTTTAAGCCCTTAAAAAATGCGGGAAAGCGGATGCGGGAAATGAGAATCAGGCCCACGAGCACCAGCAGCAATATGCCGTAGCCCAGGAAGGAGTCCGCCATAAAAAGGCTTGAAATATAGATAATCAGGGCCACAAGCTTCGTCCGGGGATCCAGCCGGTGTAAAAGGCTGTCTCCGGGAAAATATTGACCCAAAGTAATGTCTTTTAACATGAGCCGCTTCCTCCCTTCAATGCGAGAATAGCCTCAGCCAGTTGGGAAACGGTATAGCAGGAGGCGGGAATCGAAAGCCCCAGAGCGCGCAGGCGCTGGGCTATTTCCGTCGCTGTGGGAATGTCAAGCCCAATCGCCCGGAGGCGCTCGGCCTGGGAAAAGACCTCATGGGGGCTGCCGTCCATGGCGACGCTGCCGCCGTCAAAGACGACCAGGCGCTCAGCGACCCGGGCAACGTCCTCCATGCTGTGGGAAACGAGGATGACCGTTGCGCCTGTTGCCTGTCTGTAATCGCAGATGTTCTGAAGAATGTCCCGGTTGCCGCCGGGGTCAAGCCCCGCTGTGGGCTCGTCCAAAACCAGAACCTCCGGCCGCATGGCAATCACACCGGCAATGGCCACCCGGCGCTTTTGTCCGCCGGAGAGCTCCAGGGGTGACTTGTCAAACAGGGATTCCGGCACGCCCACAAAGCCAGCTGCCTCCCGCACCCGCTCGTCAATCTCGGCCTTGGAGAGCTTCATGTTCCGGGGGCCAAAGGCAATGTCCCGGTAGACAGTCTCCTCAAATAGCTGGTATTCGGGGTATTGAAAAACAAGGCCGACCTGAAATCGCGCGTTGTGGCGGAGCTTTTTGTTTTGATTAATGTCCGTGCCGTCCAAAAATACCTGCCCCCGGGAGGGCAGAAGCAGGCCGTTTAGATGTTGGACAAAGGTGGATTTGCCTGAGCCTGTATGCCCAATGATGGCGACAAACTCACCCTGCTGAATTTCAATTTGAACGCCATCCAGGGCGAGACTCTCAAAGGGGCTGCCCGGGCTGTAAATATGCGTTAGGTTTTTTGTGATGATGGTGGGCATCTTGTCTTATCCTTTGCGGGAAGAGGGGAGTCCCTCTCCGTTTTTTATCTGAACGCCGCGGCAACCGCCTGGGCACAGTCCTCAATCGTCAGAGGAGAGCCGGGGAGGGAAAGTCCCCCCTGGCGGAGCTGATCCAAAAGCTCTGTGGTGTCCGGAACCGTGAGCCCCTCAGCCTTGATGGCGCGGATGTCTGAAAACACCTCCGGCGGCGTTCCCTCCCGGATGATTTTCCCCCGGGACATGATAAATACGTGGTCGGCGTCCACCGCCTCGTTCATATGATGTGTAATGAGAATGATGGTGATTCCCTGCTCCCGGCAAAGCCGCTTTACGGTGGCAA
>CAYXNK010000114.1:0-7418 GCA_964466395.1 uncultured Oscillospiraceae bacterium
TATGACAAAACGCGCAGGAGCGCTTGGAGGTCAAACGTGAAAGTGATTCATCTCATCAGCGGCGGAGATACGGGCGGCGCGAAAACCCATATCCACTCCCTGCTTTCCGGCATTAGCGGACAAATTGAAATTTTGCTGGTCTGCTTTATGCGGGGAGAGTTCTCCGAGGAGGCCGAGGCGCTGGGGATCCCGACGCTTGTGCTGGAGACGGGGATTTTATCCGCCGTCAGAAGGCTGAAAAAAATCATTAAGGCCGGTGGCTATGAGGTGATCCACTCCCATGGCTCCCGTGGAAACTTCATCGCCAGTCTGCTCAAGCGCGCCTGTAAAATCCCCCTAGTGATGACGGTTCACAGCGACCCAAAGCTGGATTATCTGGGCAGGCCCTTGGCAGGGCTCGTCTACGGAAGTCTAAACGACTATGCTCTGCACCGGGCGGACTACCTGATTGGCGTTTCCGATTCCATGCGGGAGCTGCTGAGTCACAGGGGCTTTTCGCCCAATGAGATTTTTACGATTTATAACGGCGTGGACTTTAGCATTGACCCCCGGGTATCCGACAAACTAGCCTATCTCAGCGGGCTCGGGCTGGATTTGGCCGAGGACAGCGTGGTGGTGGGAATTGCCGCAAGGCTTGACCCGGTGAAGGACGTGGCCTGCCTGCTGCGGGGCTTTGCACAGGCGGAAAAGCAATTTTCAAAGCTGCGCCTGGTCATCGCGGGAGACGGCTCCGAGCGAAGCCGGTTGGAGCTGCTGGCGGAGGAGCTGGGCATTTCCCAAAAGGTTTGCTTTGCGGGCTGGATTAGCGGCATCAACAGCTTTTTTGCCGCCATCGACATCAACACCTTAACCTCTCTTTCCGAAACCTTTCCCTACGCCCTGACCGAGGGCGCGAGAGCCAGGCTTGCCACCGTCAGCAGTCGGGTGGGCGGCGTGCCCCACCTGATTCGGGATGGGGAAACGGGATTTCTCTTTTCGCCGGGGGATTACAAGGCTCTGGGAGAGCGGCTGCTGGCTCTGGCTCGGGATAAGGAGCTGCGCCGTGAAATGGGTAACGCCCTCTATGAGCGGGCGCGTGGCAGCTTTTCCGTTGAGGCAACGGCGCTGCGACAGCTTCAGATTTACGGCGAGGTCCTGCGCCGGGAGGAGCGGCGAAAAAAGGGCGAGAAGGACGGCCTTATCATCTGCGGCGCCTATGGCATGGGCAACGCCGGAGACGATGCGATTTTAGAGGCCATCGTGGGTGAGATGCGCGGGATAGACGCCTTCATGCCCATTACTGCCCTGAGCCGCAGACCACGGGAAACCCGGGAGAAGTATGGCGTCAACTCCGTTTATATGTTCAATGTCCTGGCCTTTCGCCGGGTGATGCGGGGCACAAAGCTCTATTTGAGCGGCGGCGGCAGTCTCATTCAAAATGTGACCAGCCGCAGGAGCCTCTGGTATTATCTCTATACGATTTACACGGCGAAAAAGCTGGGCAACTCTGTTATGATGTACGGCTGCGGCATCGGCCCCATTGTGGATGAGCGGGACGAGGCCGTAATCCGTAGGGTGCTCAACCGGTCTGTGGACGTGATTACCCTGCGGGAGCGCCACAGCCTAAAGGAGCTGCAGCGGCTGCTTGTTCTGAAGCCGCGGATGCTGGTCAGCTCCGACCCCGCCCTTACCCTGCCACCAGCAAGCGTTGACCGGGTGCGCGCTGTGTTTTTGGAGCACCGGCTGGATCCCCGGGAGGGCTATGTCTGCTTCTCTGTTCGGAATTGGGAGGGCTTTGAGGAAAAGGCCGGGGAGCTTGCCGAGGCGGCGGACTACGTTGCCGAACGGCTCCAGCTGCAGCCCCTGTTCTTTTTGATGAACCGGGATGAGGATGGCGTGGCCACAGAGCAGGTCAGAAGCCTGATGCGGAATGAGGCCCAGGTCATCGGCGGCACGATGGATTCCAGCCTGAGCATCGGTGTGCTCTCCCAGATGCGGGCAGTGGTCTCCATGCGCCTGCACGGACTGATTTTTGCAGCCTCCCAGGGGGTTCCCCTGGTGGGCATCTCCTATGACCCCAAGGTGACGGCCTTTTTGGACAGCGTGGGTGCGGACAACTGCCTACAGCTGGGAGAGGTGACGGCGGAGCGGCTCTGCGGGATGATCGAGGTGGCTGTCCGCAACGCCGGGGATAAGGAAATGCGGAAAAGAACCATAGAACGGCTGTTGGCTGCCGAGGGGCAAAACAGCTTCTGGGCAAAAAAACTCTTGGATGGCGAGGGAAAAACCCATGAATGAAGTACAAAGCTCCGATAAACTCTGGGGTAAAAGACAGAAGGAGGAAAGACCGGTGCGTGTCGCCGTCCTGGTTTCCGGAGGCGGACTGAGCCTGCAGTCGCTGATTGACGCAAACGTGTTCGGCGCCCTGCCCAACTGTGAGCTGGCCGCAGTGATTTCCTCAAGGGCGGACTCCTATGCCCTGAAACGGGCGGAGATGGCGGGTATTCCCACCTACCTGATTGACCGAAAGCTCTTCCCCGGTCAGACGGTGTTTGGTTTTGCGATTTTGGATAAGCTCCGGGATTTGGACATTGAGCTTGTGGTAATTGCCGGCTTTGAGGACGGGCTGATCCAGCCGATTCTACGCCACTATGCCGGCAAGATAATAGACAGCTATCCCTCTCTGATGCCCGCCTTTGTCGGGGAGGGACTGGAGGGGCTGCGCCTGCCAGAGGCCATGTTGCGCATGGGGGTGAAGCTCACAGGCGCAACGGCCTACTTTGTAACAGAAAGGCCCAATTCCGGGCCGATTATCCTGCAGAAAGCTCTTGCGGTCCGGGAGGACGACACGGCGGCCGTCCTGCAGCGGCGACTGCTGTTAGAGGCGGAAAACTATGTTTTGCCCCGGGCTGTCGCCCTGTATTGCCAGGGCAAGCTGAAGATTGCAGACGGCATCGTAAAAATTGCGGAGACCGCAGAGGACGAGCCGGAGCAGATGTCCAAGTGACTGGACAAAGAAAAAGCAAGGCGCCAGCCTTGCTTTTTCTTTGTTGCCGTACCTATTGCGGCGTGTTCTCACTGGAATTTCCTGTTTTTTCAATGGCAGCTGCTTTTTTCAGTCGTCTTTTGCTTATAGCCTTGACAATGAATACCACGGTTATGGTGATAACGCCTAGGAGCGCGAGGGTGGGGGAAGCGGCGACAAGGAACTTGAACAGGTATTTAAAGAAGCGACCCATGGCCTTGAGAGAACGGGTGAAGGCCTCCTGAAGCTGCTGACCGTAAGACAGGGTGTCCGTGCTGTCCTCGGTATAGAGGGTAACCTCGCGGATGTTGACCCGGAGGGTGGAATAGCTCACCTGAGAATCCCAATTTTTCAGCTGGGAGCTGAGGCTTTCAATCTCATAGCGCACGGTGGAGAGTGCATTTTCAATGGCGAGAATGTCCTCCATGCTGGTCGCCTGGGAGAGCAGCGAGAGCAGGCGCTCCTCTTTGATTTTGTTGGCGTTTAAGCGGGATTCGGTGTCGAAATATTGCATGCTGATGTTGTCGGCGTTTGTGCTGCTATAGGGCAGGTTTCCGAGGGCTTCCAGGCTCTCCTGAAAGCCGGAGAAGCGCTCTGCGGGGATGCGGAGGACGAATTCTGCCGTGCGCAGGCTTCTTCCGCTGCCGTGCTGTGTGTAAAAATCCGTGCCATTGACGCTGGAGCTTTGGACAAAGCCACCGGAATCTTTCAGCAGGGACTCGAGGCCTGTAAGAGCTGCGTCAAATTCCATGGTCTCCAGTTCCGCGTTGCCGGAATAGATAATCTTCTCCGAGGCTACGGCGATGGAATCTCCCGTGGTGGGGGAGAGGTCTGTCTGAGGGGCTGCCCGGTCTTGCACCTCAGCTTCGGGGTGGGGCAATTCCTGGGGCATGGATTCGTTTGTCGCAAAGTAGCCCGTGTCCATGGCCTTGGAAGAAGGCGCTTTGCTTCCGCCGCAGGCCGTGAGGGTTAGAGAAAATAGCACAAGAAATGCAAGTGCAAGGAAGAACTGCTGTTTTTTCGTTTTCATAAAAATCCTCCGTTTCTGGCGATGGGGCTCGTTTATGTACTTAAGACGGCGATGGGCGGACAAATGTTTCCAAAAAGAAGGACGGGGCAGCGCCGAAAAAAGGCACTGCCCTGTCTCAAATTTATCGGGGAAGGCTGCCCAAATAGCCTTCAAGAATCAGGGAAGCAGCAACCGCGTCCACGCTTTTGCGGTGGTTTTTCATCCGCCGGCCGTTGGCGTGGAGAATCTCATGGGCGGCGATGGTGGTGCGGCGCTCATCCCAAAGGGCGACGGGAAGCTCCGACCCCGCCTCCAAAAGAGCCTTAAATGCATCGCTTTTTTCGGCTCTGGGGCCCAGGCTGCCGTCCATGTTCTTGGGATAGCCCAAAACAAACTGGGCGACCCCCCGGGCTTGCGCCTCCCGGATGATTGCTTCAGCAGCTTTTTCCATATTTCGCTCATTGAGCGTCCAGGCGTCTCCGCAGAGGGTGGCCGTCTCGTCGGAAACGGCAAGGCCGATGCGGGCGTCGCCATAGTCGATTGCCATAATTCGCATTTGTGTTCCTTTCCGGGCGCTTTAGGCCTGTCTTTTGGTGAGAACCGGGCGCAGAGTCCGTTGTAGGGCAAAAACCAGATGGGCGTCCACCAGGGCGATGCCAATTTTAATCGGCGCCCGGAGGGCGAGCTGGGGCAAAAAGGGCGTGCCCAGCATCAAAGAGAGCGCATAGGCGCCCCATAAAAAGTTGCAGAGCAGGTCAACGGAGAGGCTTAGCAAAACGCAAGCCCACCAGTGCTTCAGGCTGCCTTTGAAAACGAATGTTGCAAGCAGGCCGGAGAGAAAGCCCGCCAAAATGGGGCCGACGATCAGGGGTGGGAAAAAGCCCAGCCCGGAGAACAGGGTGGCGCCCAGAACGTCTGCCACTCCGCCCACAACCGCACCGGCAATGGGGCCAAAGAGCACGCCGGAGAGGATAACGGGAAAATACTCAAAGCTCACCCGCAGGGAGGGCGTGAGGTAAAAGCCCAGCAGGCGTGACAAAATGATGCCAACCGCAATTAAAACGGAAAGCAGAGAAAGGGTGCGGGTATTTGATTTTTTCAATGTTTTTCTTCCTTTCGTGTCATGCCACAAAAGGAGCGGCGCTCCGTGTGGCAGCGGATGCGGACAAGGTACCGCAGGGCAGAGCCCTTTCGTCAGACGGCAACTTCCCATCCGTCTGCACTTAACGCGCCAAGTCCTACTCTGACCAAGGCTTTTGCTGTGCTGGGGAAAAAGCGCCGAAAATCACTTCCTTATTCCTTGTTTTCCAGGATATAGTTGCGCACCCGTCCCGCGGTGTAGAGGGAGCCGACCGAGCAGACAAGCCCGGTCTCACCCGCTAGTTCCAAGGCCTTTCGGATACCGACTTCTAAGTCGGGAGCTGCAAAAACGGGCTTTCCCAGAGGAGCGAGCGCCTTTGCCAGGGTCTCTGCCGGAAGGGCGCGGGGGCTATCCGGCGTGATGGTTACAAAAGCGTCTGCCGCCTTATTCAGAATGCCTGCCTGGGTGAGATAGTCCTTGTCTGCAAGCACGCCGAAGAGTAGCACCCGCCTGGTGTCGGGGAAATAGCGGAGCAGGTTTTCTGTGACCGTCTCCGCGCACTGGGGGTTGTGTCCGCCGTCCACGATGAAATAGGGCGTGTGGGAGAGAATTTCAAACCTTGCCGGCCAGAAAGTGGCGGCAAGCCCCTCCTCCACAGCCTTTTGGGGGAGGCTTAGACCCTCGCCCCGGAGAACCTCGACAGTCTCCAGAACGACAGCGGCGTTTTTGAGCTGGTGGGCGCCCAAAAGCGGAAGCGTGAGGGGGGCGCTGTCCCGATAGGAAAAGACCTGTCCCTCCCGGCTGTCTGAAATCGAGTGGATGCGGGAAAAATCCGCAGTGACAAAGGGGGAGTTTTGCTCCCAAAAACGGGTGGTCAGAACAGCCTGCACGGATTCCGGCAGGGCGTAAGCCACGGTGGGGCGGCCTTCTTTGATGATACCCGCCTTCTCCGCCGCAATTTGCTCCAGGGTTTCACCCAGCTCGCGGGTGTGGTCTAGGCCGATGTTCGTAATCACGGAGCAGAGAGGATTTTCAATCACGTTGGTGGAGTCCAGCCTGCCGCCTAAGCCTGTTTCCAGCACCACAAGGTCGCAGCCTTGGGATTTGAAATACTGGAAAGCCAGCGCCGTTACCAGCTCAAACTCCGTGGGTGCGTCCTCCATGGTAAGGGCATGGGGGACGATTGTTTCCGTAATCTCGGCAAGCAGCACGTCCGAAATCGGCGTTCCGTTTATGCTCATGCGCTCGTTAAAGACCGTGATATAGGGAGAGGTGTACAGTCCCGTTTTGAAGCCAGCGCTTTTGAGGACGGAGGCGAGCATGGCGCAGACAGAGCCCTTGCCGTTTGTGCCGGCGACATGGACAAAGCGCAGGCTGTCTTGGGGCCTGCCCAGCCTGTCTAAAAGCTCCCGAGTACGGGAGAGTCCGGGCTTTGAGCCCTGCCAGGCTTTTTGGTGGATAAAGGAAAGGGCTTCAGTGGGGGTCAAGGGCTTTTCCTCCGCAATCGTTGTGGTTTGATATTTCAGTATAGCATGTGCCTTCCCATATGGCAAGAAGAGCCGTTATGTTCAAAAGTTTGTCCCGACTTACATTATAATATAAAATTCAAAATAAAATTGTTGACCAAGGAAAAAAACTGTGCTAAAATACGAGTTACCTGTCGGCGGAGAGGTTTTTTTCTTGCGCAAAGAAATGCACGACGAGGTCATCCGCTCCGATCAGGGAGGCAACGAGGCCAAGCGGCCAAATATTACAAGGAGGTGCCGAAATGCGAGTAAAGATTACGATGAGATGCAACGACTGCAAGCAGAGAAACTACAATACCTTCAAGAACAAAAAGAACACGCCCGACCGTCTTGAAATGAGCAAGTATTGCCGTTTCTGCCGCAAGCACACAACACACACGGAAACGAAATAGGTTTTTTGAGAAAGGATGTGTTCGAATGGCAAAGTCTAAGGATGAAGCTCTTAAAAAGACAACACAGGCCGTCAAGAAATCTTCCGGAAATGAAGAAAAGCGCGTTTCAGACCGTGTGAAGCAGTGGTTTGCCGACTTAAAGAGCGAATTAAAAAAAGTCGTCTGGCCCACAAGACAGCAGACGGTTAAAAACACAACGGTGGCCTTGGCGCTGACCTTTGCGGCGGCAATCGTTCTCTGGGTGTTTGACTCCGTGGCGGACGCGGGCGTGAACGCACTGATTCGCCTGGCAGTGGGTTAAGCATATGGAAGATTTCATGTGGTATGTGGTTCACACATACTCAGGTTATGAAAACGCCGTTGAGGCGGCAATCCTCAAGGCTGCGGAAAACCGCAGGATGCAGGA
>CAYXNK010000115.1:0-2100 GCA_964466395.1 uncultured Oscillospiraceae bacterium
GAACCCACGTATCCAGCTTGGAAGGCTGGTGTTCTACCATTGAACTACGCCCGCGGATTTGCGTTCAGCCTTGAAATAATAACATCTAATCAGAGGATTGTCAATATTTTTGTAGCCAAAATCCGCTATTTGTACGAAAGGGCAGAAAAAGCCGTTTTTTGCCTTCAAAATACAATAATTGTGACCCCATTGTTGCTGCGCTCCAAGTCGCTGTCCTGGCGAAGGGCGGGGCAGAGGGCGAAGGCATCCCGCGTGGGGGCATTGAAAATCGAGAATTCCTCGCCGGGGATGAAGTCCCGAATCACGCGCTTGGCCTTCTGCTGCGTCAGATAGCGGCGCACCTCCACGCGGATTTTGCCGCCCTTTCCCGTCGAGCCGTAGCCATGGATGAGTTTTAAGGCGGCGCAACCCTGGGCGCGGCTGTTGTGGATGTGGAAGGTGACGCGGCGAACGGCGTCGCTCGCTGTGGGCATGTCTTCCTTGATGTTGACCTCTTTTAGACTGCCGGCCATGGCGTTTCCCTCCTATGATTTCGCAGACCAAGGGCGGGGAAGACAGCCCCTGGTCTGCGGTATAATCTAGGGCAATTCCGCACTTCTCTTTGTGCGGTGTTGCCTTAGAGACTGTTCAGGGCGTAGTCCCGACCCTGACGGAAGGCCTCCCGGTTTAAGTCCAGAAACTTGGGTTTGACGCAGTCTGTCAGCGCCTTTTGCCAGACCTCCTCGGGAAAGTCTGCGATGGCGGAGAGAATGCCCACCATCACTACGTTCACAGACTTGGGATTTCCGGCTGCAAGCGCCATGGAAAGGGCGTCACAGGCAATGGTCTTTGCGCCCTTTTCACGAATTTTGTCCACGATGGCTTCGGGATATTCCATGGCGCCTGTGATTACAGGCATGGGGCTGATGCGGCGGTCGTTGACAATCAGCGTGCCGCCTTCCTTGAGGAAGGGCAGCCAGCGGCTGGCCTCTAAACGCTCGAAGGCCAGGATGTAATCTGCCTCGCCCTCGTCGATAATCGGGGAGTAGACCTTCTCGCCGAACTTCACATAGGTGACGACGCTGCCGCCCCGCTGGGACATGCCGTGTACCTCGGACATTTTCACGTCGAAGCCCTGGCTCAGCAGGACGTTTCCGAGAATGCGGGAGGCGAGAAGGCTGCCCTGTCCGCCTACGCCGACAATCATAATTCCTTTTGTATTGCTCATATCAGTTGTCCTCCTTTTTGAGGATGGCGTCAAATTTGCACATCTGCTGGCAGAGGGTGCAGCCCACACAGAGGGTGGGGTCAATCGAGGCCTTTTTGGCATGGAAGCTGATGGAGGGGCAGCCGATGGTCATGCACTGGCGGCACCCGATGCACTTGTCATGGTCGATATGGAGGGCGGGCTCAATTTTGACCTCCGGCAGAAGGATGCAAGGACGGCGCAGAATGATGACAGAGGGCTCGTCCGCCTCCAGCTCCTCCGCAAGCACCTGCTTGAGCTCTGTAAGTGCGTAGGGGTCTAAGACCCGGATGCGCTGCACGCCGATGGCTTCCACAAGCTTTTCTAGGGAGACCATGGGCGCCGGCTCGCCCTTTAAGGTTTTGCCCGTTGTGGGGTTTTGTTGATGGCCGGTCATGCCGGTGATGGAGTTATCTAAAATCAGGACGGTGCTGTTGCCCTTGTTGTAAACAATGTCAATCAGCCCCGTGATTCCGCTGTGCATAAAGGTGCTGTCGCCAATCACGGCAACGGATTTTTTCGCGCTCTCCGCGCCCCGGACGGTGTTGAAGCCGTGGAGGGCTGAAATCGACGCGCCCATGCAGATGGTGGTGTCCATGGCGCTCAGAGGGGGCAGGGAGCCCAAGGTGTAGCAACCGATGTCGCCCGAGACGGTGAGACCCATTTTGCTCAGGACATAGAAGGCGCCTCTGTGGGGGCAGCCGGGGCAGAGCGTGGGCGGACGGGGCGGCACAGGCTCGCCGAAGGAAACGCTCTCGGGCGTGTCCATGCCGAGGGCCGCTTTAATTTTGTTCTGGCTCAGCTCGCCGCAAAGCCCGAAAATGTCCTTGCCGCCGTCCACTCTTATGCCGTTTGCGCGAAGGTGGCTTTCGATA